>CAYODA010000154.1:0-4777 GCA_964402625.1 uncultured Syntrophomonadaceae bacterium
CCACCTTATTTCCCCATCTTTGTTGACAATCTTAAACTCGTAGGAAGCTGTTTCCTCCCCTTTTAACATCTTAACGGCGCTATTATACACCTTGTTGTGATAACCGGAAACCACCAGGTCCAGGAGGTTCAGACCTTTAAGCTCTTCTTCCGTATACCCCGTTATCTTTTCAAACTGGGAATTTGCCATTAAAATCCTGCCTTTACGTGCTACGTACATGCCTATGGGGGAATACGTAAACAAGTTGCGGAGAAGCTTTTCCTGGTGCTTCCGCGCCGTTATATCCCGCACCGTAGCCAAAAACAGCTTCTGATTTTCCATATGCAGACAGCTTAAAAAAACTTCTACTTCAAAAGTTCCGTTACCTTTGGGAGAACAGCTCTGCCATTCAAACAGGTAACCATTCCCTTCGGAGGCCCTTTCCATCATGGAAGCCAAATCCTCCCTGCTCTCAGGGGAACTTGCATACTCAAAAATTGAATAAGCCCTGGCTTCGTCCCGGGTTTCCATCCTGTACATCTGCAGCATGGTATCGTTAACATCCTGGATATTCCCCAGGGTATCGTACACAAAAATAGCATCGTTGACGCTGTTGAACACCATTTCAAAAATCTTTTGCGAGCTCTGCAGCTCCGCTTCCGCCTGTTTCTTCCCGGTTATATCCATCCCCACTTCCACCATGCCTTCTACCTGCCCCACCCTGTTCTTTACCGGGAAACCGCGCAGGTACCAGTGCCTCCCGTCGGGGAAATTCACAAAACCTTCCCGGAAAGTTCCCGTCTCTAAAACTTCAGTCAGGGGACATTCCTGGCAGGAATACTTATACCTGCCAAATACCTGGTAGCAGTAACAACCTCTCAGTTCTTCCGGAGACAAGCCAGCCAGTTCTGCAGCAGATCGGTTACCCCACAGGATACGATAATTTTTGTCCAGAAAAACCAGGTATTCAGATATGCTGTCCAAAATGGCTTCTTTTTCTTTTTCCGACTGCTCCAGCTTCTCCCCGGCCCGGATATGTTTCATGGCATTTTCAATCTGACGGGCAAAAACAGTAAAAAGGCGCTTGTTTTGTAAGGAAACAGGAAGGTGTTGTTCCAGGTACAGGCAACCCAGTTCTCCATCTTCAAAGTAATAAACAAAAGAATTTTCCGCCTGCCCGTTTACCTCCCGGGTTAAATTGCCCTCTTCTTGAAGACCCCACTCAATTACAGTTTTGTAAGTAGAACCGTTTTTTTCATACAGGGCCAGTTTCTGAACACCCAAAAGGCGGTTTGCTTTCTCCACGACTTCCTGTACCAGACTTTCTTTGCTGCCGGGAATGGAAAAAGAAGATACTTCGTACATTATAAGAATTTCGCCCAGATTACTGCTCACAAAAGATCACCTCGTGGCCAAAACTATGGTTTTGTTGTAAAACAAGGGAGGCTGTCTGACACCCGCCACTTCACCAAAGGTTAAGATACCAAAAATATTGGAACCATTTCTCCCCAGGTAGCGCTTTATAGTGGTAAGCTCCCTGTCAAACTGATCACCCATAAGAAGATAGCGGGAAACACAGTCAAAAACCAGGGTGAAGGAGGGGGTTTGACCGGTAGACGAGATATCACGGGACAGCTCTTCTGTAGTAGCCACCAGGCTGTCAACATCACCCTTCATGATCATGGTAACTGTATTCTCCGGCACTTCCGAAATCAGCTCTATGCTGTTATCTTCGTTTATATATAGGGGGTCGCGGATCAAAAACTCTCCGTCTCTACCGGGAATACCCAGTGGATAGCGCATCCCGTAATATTTAAAGCTACCTTTGTCAACACCGCCCAAACTTTCTGAATATCTTTGAAAAGCAGGGATGCCATCCAGCTCATACAAGGTTTTCCCCTTTGCCCTGGTAACCATCATGGGCTCCCCTAAAGGTAACCAGCCGTGGCCGGCGGCAACCGTAAATTCAGGTTCTTCCATAAGGGCTAAGACTACTGAAGAACTGCTGTAATCCTTTTCATTGAACTGGTAAGTCCTGTAGAACCTGAGGTTGTCCCCTGCGCCTCCCCCGCTATAAGTGAAGTCACTACCCATATCGTCGTAAATCCCCCTCAACAGTTCCGATATATTGGCGGCAAATCCATCGGGGAAGACAAAAACCGTACCCTGCTTTATCCCGCTCTTTTTAAGCTCCCTTCCTGCCTTTTGACCCTGCTCAAATGAATTGCTGCCTATATCCTTCACCAGGCATGTGGCAACATTTAAGCCGGGCGTGCCAAGAGCAAAGGCAGCAACTCCCCTCTTTTTGACTTCGCTTCCCTGGATCAACCCTGGCACCGTCGCCCCCACCAGCCTGGAAGAACCTATCATTCCCTGGTATGCCTGAAACACCTCTTCAGGCTGGTAATGATCGGTGCAAAATAAAAAAATTAGAGCAGGTTCCGGGAAATCACGGAAGGCCTGTTCTAAAGCGGAGCAAACTGCCCGATTAGCATCTTTTTCCTCACTGTACCCCGTTCCTACCAGCATTTACTTCCTCCCAAAAATATAAAAATTTTTATTACTTCCATATCTCCCATACTTGTTAAAAGAAACCACCACTTCTTATTTTTCACTATTCTACATCTTTAGAAACTTTCCCTTCTTCGGTTTTAAGTTTTTATTAGTCGGGAAAATTTGGCGCCAACTGCTTCCAATAAAAAAATGTGAACAAAAAGCCTTCTGTAAAAGGAAACGCTGCCCGTGTCCTCGAAAATTATAAATTACAAGGTGATAGTTGCCATACCTGACTTTCCCTACTTTTCCAATTTTATATTTTAAACAGGAGCCGGTGAAATATTGTACCAAAGTAATAAAAACACCCAGGATAAAAAATACTGGATTGATATTATAAAAGGCTTAAAGAGGGCCTTCCCGGTAATGATCGGCTATTTCCCTATCGGGTTCGTATTCGGCTTGTTAAGCTTGCAAGTTGGCCTGTCTCTGCTGGATGCCGCTGCCATGTCCCTCCTGGTTTACGCGGGCTCGGCCCAGTTGGCGGCTTTAAGCATGCTGGAAGCGGGTGCAGCGGCACTCTCTATAATCGGAACCACCTTCATGATTAACCTGCGCCACCTGCTCATGAGCAGTGCCCTTTCCCCGCACCTGGGGAACTTCAAAAAACAGCTCCAAGTTCTGTTTGCCTACCAGCTGACTGATGAAACTTTTGTGCTGCACAGCTACTACTTCAGAAAACAGGAAATATCCTCCGGGGCGGAACTACTTGCCACCAACATGGGCGCCCACCTGGCCTGGGTACTGAGTTCCGTGCTGGGCTATTTAGCAGGCACTTTTATGGAAGCAGAAGGGCTGGCAGGACTGGAATACGCCCTGCCGGCCATGTTTATAGCCCTGCTGGTCATGCAGATTAAAGAAAAGGTTTATGTTGTGGTAGCCGCCGTGGCAGCCCTGGTATCCGGGCTAATAAACATATATTTCCCGGGTAATGTTAATGTATTAGCCGGGGCCATTGTGGCGGCTTCCGTAGGAACGGGGTGGGTTATATGGAAAAAACAACTCTATTATTAATTCTGGGGATGGCCGCGGCCACTTACCTCACCCGGGTAATTCCTTTACTTTTCCTCTCCGGGAAAACTTTTTCCCCGCCGGTCCAGCAGTGGCTGGATTTTATCCCCACTGCCATTCTGGCTGCCCTGCTGGCTCCCATGCTGCTGCAGCACGAAGGCCAGTGGAGTATAAACCACCTCTACTTCTGGGCTTGCCTTCCCACCTTCCTGGTAGCCTGGAAAACCAGGAACCTCTTTTCAACCGTGGTGGCGGGTATAGTTTTTCTCACCGCGCTTCAGTTATTTTTTTAAAACGTACTCTATTTTTTCTTACCCATTAGATAACAGATATCAGGAAGAAATTTGTTCTAATTGTTAGCTTGTTAGCGCTTTAGATTGCTTTAATATCAAGTCTTATTAATCACGAAAATCTTATGAACCGTCGATTTTCTGGTCCCAGTACTGGTTTGCCATGTTCATGTATTCTTCGTCGCTTACAAGTTCCATGTGCACTTGATCAACCGTTCCCCGGCTAACCTGCCCCTCGATAACCATCTCCCGGCCGGCTTTTCTCAGCGCATCCTTAAACTGGCAAACTTTTTGATATATCCGGGGATCTTCCTCCTGAGTAGTTTGTAGCGCCTCACCGCAATTTCGGTATACTTCCAATAACATATATTGTCCCGATTGTTTTGCTATCTCCATAAAATACTTTAGCAGATCAAAATTGTGCTCACCGGGGAACCCGGAATTGGCAATAAAAAACTGTTGAGGAAACCGTTTGACTCTTCCTTCGTGATAAAAAGTCCCGTCCTCGTTTTTCCGGATATGCGGGGTGGCCAAAGGTAAAAACCGATCTGTAAAATTTTTTAGAAGGCCGGTCATATACATACCATAAACCGGTGTTGCCAATCCTACATAGTCAGAATCCAGATAAAGGTCTATCAATTCCCCCATATCATCACGAATAGTGCATTTACCAGGGGTTTGCTCCCAGCAGGCAAAACAACCCAGGCAATGCTTTATATCCCGTTCTATAAGAAACACCTCTTCCGTTTCTGCTCCCGCCTCCTTCGCCCCTTCCAACAGCGGCTCTATTATCTGGTGGCTATTGCTCTTTCGTCCCCTGGGGCTACCGTTAAACACAGTGATTTTCATGTTTTACATCCTTTCTTTTTTGAAATTGCCTTAAACTTTCCTAACGTTTTCTTTAATACTTTTATAACCTAAACTTGACTCCTATCCCGCCTTTT
>CAYODA010000155.1:0-4625 GCA_964402625.1 uncultured Syntrophomonadaceae bacterium
GACCGGTCGGCTAGGTAAACCCCACCCGGAGCAAGACCGAATAGGAGGGGGATGAAGTTGCCCGCTGATCCCTCGGGTAAAGGTCGCTGGAGGTGCCTGGCAACAGGCGCCCTAGATAGATGACTACCGCTCTCCGGCATGTAGCAGCCGGGAGCACATTTAGAAGTAATACCGGCTACTACATGCCGGAGAGAACAGAACTCGGCTTACAGGTTTGCTCGGGGTAAGTCACCGTGCCTAATAAGGTACGGTGTTTTTTATTTTTAATTTTTATATTATAATTAATGAATAATTGATCCATAAACATCCCATTAGTGAATAAGAGACCAGAATATGTTAAGATATTAGAAAAGAAACAGCAGAACTAACAGAAAAACAGCAGAAGAGCAGGAGTGGTTCTCGTGGTGCAAAACCTGTCCGGGGTAAAAAATTTCTTGCAGACGGTTTTTACCAACACCAGGGAAGTTTTTGCCCCCCAGGAAAACACAAAAGATTCACTGCGCCTGTTGGCCAGGGTGTTAAAAGTGGATTCCAATAATATTGTATTGTGGTCGGATAAGGGCAGGTTGACAGGTAAAGTGGAGACGCCTGTTTTTAAAGGGGAGCATCTCCTGCTGGAGTTTTCAGGATTAAGGGAAGGACGCTTGCATTACCGTATTCTGGCGCGTTCTGGCTTGCCGCAGGAGAGTACTGAAGGGCAAAATACCGGGGAAACAAGACAGCCTTCCTTGTGGAGTTTCCTGGTCAGCCCGGCCCCCGGTTTCTCTGCTTATCCCGTCCTGGTCAGGTATAACCCTTATGCCGGCGATGAGCCTGCTTTTTTCGAGGAAAGCAGCGAAGTGCAAAGAAGGTCTATTCTTGAATTTATTGTAGAAACACGTAACCTGGGACTGGTAATGATAAAGCTTCAACTTTTAGATGAAAATGTGCACTGTACCTTTTTAGTAGAAGAAGAAAGAGCAGGTCGTGCCCTGGAAGAAGAAGCGCTTTACTCTTTAGGAGAAGGGCAGGAAAAAGAAGCTGTTTCTTTAAACCTGATTGAGTGGAAGGTTTACCCGGTAAGGGAAGAACTGTTGCGCAGTGCACCAAAAGGCAATTTTTCTTTGAACCAAAAAGCCTGAAACAAGTGGAGGGATTTATCCCATGGTAATCGGGAAGGACGGATTTGACAGGCGGAAAGCAGTAGCACTCCGTTACCGAGAAGGTGAAGACAGTGCCCCGGTGGTTACTGCTGCCGGTGATGGGAAAATAGCCGATAAAATTATAGAAATAGCAAAAGAACACGGGGTTCCCGTGCATGAAAACAGGGCTGTCGCCGATGCGCTGCGAGATTTAAACCTGGGCGAAGAGATACCATCGGAGCTTTATGAGGCAGTAGCAGCCATTCTGGCCTTTGTATTTCAGGCTGATGTCAACCAGGAGAAAGGGGTCAAATAGATTGAATGATTATATAAAATTTTTAGGAACAGCGGGGGCCCGCTTTGTCGTATCCAGGCAGCTACGCTCTTCGGCGGGAATCTGGTGCCGTTTTTCCGGTAAAAACTTTTTGATTGATCCGGGACCGGGCACCTTATACCAGTGTTTTGCCGACACACACTGTTTTAACCCCGAGGATCTTGAAGGTATAATTATTTCTCATCGTCATATTGACCACTCTTCAGACTTAAATATCATGACTGAAGCCATGACTTCAGGGACTTTTAATAAAAAAGGAAAGGTGCTGCTGCCTGAGGATGCAGTATTAGAAGAACCGGTACTGTACCGCTACCTGCGGGAGGCAGTGGGAGAACTGGTTTATTTAAAAGAAGGAGAATCAAATCAGCTTGGTGAAGGAATATATTTGCAAACACCTGTCCGACATGTGCACGGGGTGGAAACTTACGGTTTAAAATTCGAAACACCTTATTATTCGGTTTCTTTTATTGTAGACAGCAGGCCCTTTGATGAGATAGCAAAAAATTACAGGTCAGACATACTGGTAATGAACGTGGTTTTGTATCGCCCGGTGGAGCATAAAAAAGTGCAGCACCTGGACATGGATAGTGCCGGGGAGATTATTAAAGAGGTGCAACCCCGGGTAGCAGTACTAACCCATTTTGGTATGACCATGCTTAAGCACAACCCCCGGGAGATAGCTGAACACCTCAGCGATAAAACAGGTGTCCCTGTTTTGGCTGCTTCCGACGGATACTGCCTGTATCCGGGAAAATATGTAGAATGTAAGAATGATAAAGTTCTAAGCCGGGAAATAAAACAGGATAACTAGCTTGGTTAATATCTGCGTATTGCACGCTATATAATAAAGATACTTAGGAGGTTGGGTAACTTGTTAAAGTCAAGTGCAGAAGAGCAGTTGAAACAGATCAGGAACAATACGGTAGAAATTATTACCGAAGAAGAGCTTCAAAAGAAGCTGGAACGTTCTCTCTCCAGCGGACAGCCTTTAAAGATAAAGCTGGGCTTTGACCCGTCTGCGCCGGACCTGCACCTGGGTCACGCGGTGGTTTTACACAAAATGAGGACTTTTCAGGACCTGGGCCATCAGGTAATTATAATTATCGGTGATTTTACCGGCAAGATAGGGGACCCCACCGGCAGGTCCGAAACCAGGCCGCAGCTTTCTGACGAAGAAGTTGAAGCCAACGCCAGGACTTATAAAGACCAGCTGTTTAAAATCCTGGATAAAGAAAAAACCAGGCTGGTTTACAACAGTAGTTGGTTGGCGGAACTAAAATTTGCGGATGTAATCGAGCTGGCAGCTCAGTACAGCGTGGCCAGGATGATGGAGAGAGAGGATTTTGCTAACAGGTACCGTGAAGGATACTCTATTGGTATACATGAGTTTTTTTATCCCTTGATGCAGGGGTATGACTCCATAGCCATTGAAGCCGACGTGGAGCTTGGGGCCACTGAGCAGAAATTCAACCTGCTGATGGGAAGACAGCTGCAACGCGAATACGGGCAGGAGGCTCAGATAGCCTTGACCATGCCCATACTTTCGGGGACCGACGGTTTACAAAAAATGAGTAAAAGCCTGGGGAATTATATCGGGATAACGGAAGCACCTGATGAGATTTACGGTAAAGTCATGTCCATTCCCGATGAAATAATGGAAGAGTACTATTCGCTTGCTTCAGGATTACCGGTAGAAGAAGTGGAAACAATAATGGGCCAGGTAAAAGAAGGCAGCATGCATCCCCGCGATGCAAAAATGCGGCTTGCCAGGGAGATTATATGCCTGTATTATAGCCATGAAGAAGCATTGCGGGCAGAAGAGCGCTTCAAACAAGTATTTCAACAACAGAGTGTCCCGGACGATGTCCCGGAAGTGAAATTAAATAAAGAGGAAACAGGAGATCCTGCTTACCTCACCAGGGTTATGGTAAAGGCAGGAGCAACATCCAGCAACAGCGAGGCCAGGAGGCTCCTCCAGCAGGGAGGTGTACGGGTAGACGGAGAACGTGTTACAGATACTCATACTACGGTGGATGGTCAAAGTGAATTTCTCCTTCAGGTAGGCAAACGCAGGTTTGTGCGGGTGAAGTGGGATTAAAATTTACCTTATTTCATGCTGAAGCAACGACAACCCCAAGAAAATATAAAACCCCCCCCGTTTTTTGTCATACCGGCGAATTTATATTAATAAAATGAATAAACGGGGGGATATTTATGATAGTCCGGCGCTTTGGTCGACGTACCAGAAGGCCGGGTTTTCTTTCTTTTGTAATTCTTTTATTGCTTCTATTTTTGTTAGTTGAAGGATTGTTCTTTTTAGAAAGACAGCTCCGACCTTCGGTTATCTCCATAGCTTCCATAAAAGCCGATATCCTGGCCACCAGTGCTATAAACCAGGCGGTTTTGGATGAAGTAGCCCGGAAGATGGCATACCGGGAACTTATAGATGTTGAGCAGGATGAACAGGGACGTATTGTAATGGCTCAGTTGAATACGACGGAAGTAAACCGTCTGCTATCCGAAACTACTATAGCCACCCAGGATGCACTCCGGGAACTGGAAGAGAAGGAACCCGTTAGCATTCCTATTGGTGAAGCCATGGATAATTACCTGCTGGCTACTTATGGCCCGGCAATACCGGTGAGGTTAATACCTATGGGAAGGGTAAACACGCGCCTGGAAGACTCGTTTGAGGAAGCGGGAATAAACCAGGTAAGGCACAAGGTGTACCTGGAAGTAGATACGGAGATACAAATTATTGTTCCTTTCGTCTCTACACCGGTTGAAGTGGTAACCAGTGTACCTATAGCAGACACGGTTTACCAGGGAGAAGTGCCTGAAATGGTATTGGACCTCGATTTATCCAGGGAAACCAACCGGGAATTGATTCCCTGATTACCATTTTTCCAGAGAAGCTGACAAAAAGCATAAATAATTACTCGCATTATCTTGACACCGGCATTCTGCTATGATACTATAATTCTTGCATTAAGCGAGAGGCAAGCCAAGCAAAAAAGGTCAAATAAAGAAACACTAAAGATGTTCTTGACACGACAAAATGGCTATGGTAGCATAACTCTTGCGCTAAATGGGACAGACACCATTTAGTTATTTGTTTGCCGCTCTTTGAAAATTGAACAGGGCAGGATTAAGAGATTTGGGGGCTCCTT
>CAYODA010000156.1:0-4608 GCA_964402625.1 uncultured Syntrophomonadaceae bacterium
TCACCCCTCTAGTGGTGGTGCCACGCAGTGGGCACCGGGGTGACTACTCAGAAAAATACCTTCTTACCGAATACCAACTTTCCTTTTTAATGGGACCCCCCCACCTTGATCCTCCCCCCGGTGGGAGGGAAGGGAGCTACAGCTGATCTTTGCTTATCCTGTCGGCTATCACCAGGCGCTGAACCTGGTTGGTTCCTTCGTATATCTGCATGATCTTGGCGTCGCGCATGTATTTCTCCGCGGGATTATCGCGTATATAACCATAACCTCCCATCACCTGGACCACGTCGGTAGTAACCTCCATGGCGGTATCCCCGGCAAAAGACTTGGCCATGGAAGAGTAAGCCGAAATATTTTTTTCGTTCTTGCCGGCCATACAGGCTGCTCTCCACACCAGTGTCCGTGCCGCTTCAATCCTGGTAGCCATGTCCGCCAGCATGAAGGACACCGCTTGCTGCTGGATAATAGGTTTGCCGAACTGCACCCTCTGTTTGGCGTGGGCTGCAGCAGCTTCATAAGCCGCCCGGGCCAGGCCTACTGACAGGGCACCTATCATGGGACGGGATTTGTCAAAAGTCTGCATGGCGGTCCTGAAGCCGCTTCCTTCCTTGCTCAGCCTGTTTTCTTCCGGGACTTCCACGTTTTCAAAGATTACTTCCGATGTATCGCTGGCCCTTATGCCCATCTTTTTCTCTTTCTTGCCGGGAGATACCCCGGGAAAATCTTTTTCTACTACAAAAGGGGTAAGGGTACGCACACCACGACCGGGATCAGTAACGGCAAACACCACGTAAATGTCCGCCTGTCCTCCGTTGGTAATAAAACACTTGGCACCATTCAGTATGTATTTGTCCCCATTTTTTTCCGCCCGGGTGGAAATGGCGCTTACATCCGAGCCGGCTTCCCTTTCGGTAAGGCAAAATGCAGCCAGCTTTCCCTGGCTTACCGCACCCAGGTATTTTTTCTTCTGTTCCTCGCTGCCGGAAAGCAAGATGGGATAAGAAGCCAAAGAGTTGGCTCCCAGGGCAGTAGCAATTCCGGCGCACCCGCGGCCCAGTTCTTCCGTCACCAGGCAAAGGGTAAGCTCATCCATGCCTCCTCCGCCGTATTCCTCGGGAACATTGATGGAAGAGTACCCCTGAGAAGCCAGGCGGCGCACCAGGTCTACCGGCATCTCCTCTTCTTCGTCGTACCTGGCCGCCACGGGAGCTATCTCCTTTTCCGCAATCTCCCGGGCCGCCTTCTGCATGGCCAGCTGTTCCGAAGTAAGTTCAAAATCCATAATATACCTCCTTGAATTTTACTTGGATGCAGGGAAAAAGCCGGTGACGGTTGCAAGATTGCGGACAGGATTTAAACCGCTTCCCCTGGTACAGCTTCCCCATAACAGAACAGGGAATCGCTATGACCTGGTATTGCTACGAATTATCCGGGTATTTTAGCTTTTCCGCCCGCTCTAAAAAAGCCTCCACGTGCTTTAAATTAACCGGGTCTACTCCACCATCCAGCATGCGTGCCAGCTCTTCTTTTCTCTCCTGCCCTTCCAGGCTGCCTGCCCGGGTAAGGGTACGCCCCTCTTCTTCTTCCTTGAACAGCAGAACGTGGTGATCGGCCATGGAAGCTATATGGGGGCTGTGGGTAACGCACAGCACCTGATGCTGTCGTCCCAGCAGGGCCATCTTTTCCGCTACGGCCTGGATGGTTTTCCCGCCAATACCAGCGTCCACTTCATCAAATATGAGGGTGGGAATATCATCCTGGGCCGCCAAAACCGATTTTACCGCCAGCATGACCCGGGACATCTCTCCACCGGATACAATTTTGGTCAGAGGTTTCAGGGATTCTCCCGGGTTGGCGCAAAACATAAATTCCACCCGGTCCCACCCTTTTTCTGAAACTTGCTTCTGTTCTTCTACCACTACGGAAAAATCCGCTTTTTCCAGGGCCAGATCGGCCAGGTTGGCTTTCAATTCTTCCTGCAGCTGCGAGGCTGCCTCCCGCCGGACACCGGTAAGCTCCCGGCACCACTCCTGCAACTGCCGGTCCATTTCTTCCACTTCTTTTTGCAGTTGCCGGGCAGTCTCTTCGCTTTTTTCCAGACGCTGCAGCTCGCTCCGGCACTCTTCGGCAAACTGGAGCACTTCTTCTACCGTGGCACCGTATTTTTTCTTTAAATTTTTTATCACTTCCAGCCGGTTTTGAACGGATTCCAGTTCACCCGGGTCGAAAGAGACCTCATCCAGGTAGTTACCCAGTTCCAGGGTAGCTTCATCCAGCTGTGCCTGGATATTTTGCAGCATATCCGCTGTATCTTTCAGCGTAGGATCGTATTCAGCTGCTTCCTGCAGGCTCTGCACTACTTCCCCCAGCCGGTCCCTCAGGGAAGCAGCGGCCTCACTGTTATCGTCCCCTGCAATCTGTCCGTAAGCCCGGGACACGTTTTCCATTATTTTTTCCGAGTGGGCCAGGAAACGCTGCCTCTGCTGCAGCTCTTCCTCTTCCTCCGTGGAAAGGGCCGCTTCTTCAATTTCGCGGGCCTGGAAAGATAAAATTTCCGCCCTTCTTTCCCTTTCCCGCTCGTCCATACCCAACTGTTCCAGCTGCTCCATCTTTTCCCGGCGCTCCTCACAAAGCGCCTTTAGCGTATTTTTCAGTTCCCGCACCCTTTCACCGGCGTACTCGTCCAGCAATTCCCGGTGGTGTTCCGGGTTAAGCAGGGACTGGTGTTGATGCTGCCCATGGAGATCAATAAGGTGTGCACCGGCTTCTTTTAAAAAAGACACCGGGACAGCCCTGCCGTTAACCCTGGCTATACTTCTTCCTTCGCGCTGAATTTCCCGGGATACGATAAGGCTCTCTTCAGCCTCCACGCCCCTTTCTTCCAAAAGGCGGTTCAGCGCCGCACTGGTGTTTCCCTCCTGTAAATCAAAAACCGCTTCTATATAAGCCTGTCTTTCCCCTTCCCTCACATCATCTCCCGAGGCCCGTCCGCCCAGCACCAGGCTGATAGATCCAATAATTATTGACTTCCCGGCCCCCGTCTCCCCGCTTAAGACATTTAGACCGGGACGGAAATCAATTTCCAGGTCATCTATAAGGGCAAAATTATTAACGTGAAGCTGTAACAGCATAAACTCCAGCCCCCTTAAAACTTATCCCTTAAGCTTATCATGCAGAAGCCGGTAAAATGAGCTTCCCGGGAAGCTGATAAGCCTGGCACACTCCGGTGAACGGGAAACTTCTACTATATCATTCTTCTTTAAATTAAAACCCAGCTGGCCGTCAATAGTCAGTACTATCTCCGAATAAGAGCTAAGTATTTCTATGCTAATGTTTTCCGAAGCATCTACTATTACCGAACGGTTGTACAGGCTGTGCGGGCAAATAGGTGTTATAACAAATACTTCCAGGCTGGGGGAGACAATAGGGCCGCCGGCGGAAAGCGAATACGCCGTAGATCCCGTGGAAGTAGCCACTATCAAACCGTCCCCGGAATAAGTCTCCAGATAATCACCGTTAATGCAGGTCTCAACGTCGATAATTCGCGAAAAAGGTCCCCGTGATAGAACCACGTCGTTTACCGCCAGAAATTCTGCCACCCTCCGGTTTTCCCTGGTCACGGCAGTATTTAAAATCATCCTCTCGTGTACAGAAAAATTACCCTCTATCAACATCCGGAGGGAATGAAGGAGGTTGGCTTCCTCTATTTCAGCCAAAAATCCTTTATGCCCGGCGTTTATGCCCAACAGTGGAAGCTTCCACTGGGCTGTTTCCCGGGCTACACGCAAAATAGTGCCGTCGCCTCCTATAACTATGATCATCTCCACTTCGGGAAGCCAGGAGGTTATATTGCGGTAAATCTGTTTGACGTCATCGGCTTTTTCACGTGGTAAAATGTTTACATTAACATGCTCTTCTTTCAAAAATTCGCAGACCCTATCAACCAGCGGGGCAATGTTTTCCTTATCCCAGTTAGGTATAACACCTATGTTTTTCATCCAAACACTCCTTCAAAAAGTAAAAAACAGATAGAAGCATCCCAATACAATTAATACTACCAGTGCTGCTTTTATGTGCTTTTTTTCACCAGCCAGTGGATGTTTTCCTTCCAGAGCAAAACTAACTTCGTGAAATTTCTTTTTTTCGCTATCATAAAGAAGGACTGCCGCAGGACGGAAAATCAAATAATCCAGCAGCAGGTCTTTCCTCTGGGACGCCGAACTCAAGGGAGTGGTCTGTCCGCCTTTCATGGCTACCAGGTATGATTTACCTTCTTTTTCCACGGCAAACCTGCCCTGGTGGTGATATTCGCGTTCCTTGTTATCCACCGTGATGTTAAAGTCGGAAGTGGGCCGGATCTCTTTAAGCCGGTATCCTTTCTCCTGCAGCAACTTCCAGGCTGCTTCTTCTTTCCGGTTCAGGCTTTTATCATTATTTTTCTGTGGGCTGCCTTTGCTGCGTTTCCCGGTAGGACCGGTGAGAAATTTCCAGTAAACAAAATAACCCGCGGCAAGTACAGCCAGGACTATGAAATCGTACCACTCCACGTTCGCAGCCCTCCCGGAGATGCTACTAAGAAAATAACTTCTGCATCACTTTTTTCTTTCC
>CAYODA010000157.1:0-4563 GCA_964402625.1 uncultured Syntrophomonadaceae bacterium
AACATTTTCATCTTTCTAGTGGTGGCGCCGCGCCAGCGGCTCCGGGGTGACTACTCAGAAAATACCCTTTTCCCGCACCCAATGTTGACCTACTTATCTTCCCTCCTCCCACCAGCGGGAGGGTCAGGGTGGGGGGTACTACCCGAAACAGTTGTAACCGGACCTGCTAATATCAATTAAGACCGGTTATTTCTGGTGCCACTCATGGAAACGGGCTTCCATCTCCCCGAGGATTTTTTCCAGGTTCCCTTCCACCACCCGTACCGGGGGCAGTTCATTTTGGATGGCCCGGAAATAACGCGAGGAGCTATTTAACTGGCTCATCACCACCACAAAACCGAAGTCTTCTTCGGAGCGGATCAGGCGTCCGAACTGCTGGCGGAAAGTGCGCAGCATGGTAGAGACGGACAACTCCCGGAAGGGGTCTCTGCCCAGTTCTTTAAGGTACCGTTCCCGGGCCTGGTGAAGGGGTTCCCCGGGAAAGGGGAAGGGAAGCTTGTCTATTATGATGCAGCTTAAAGCCGGGCCGCTTATATCCACTCCCTCAAAAAAACTGCGTGAGCCCAGGAGCACGGTATGTGGCTTCTGGCGAAGGTGGCCCGCCATGTTGTTGCGGGAGTGCTGATGGCCTGCCAGGGTAATTATCCCTTCCTTTTCCAGTTCCGGCTCTACTTTCCGGTAAACTTCCTGCATGCGACGGTTGTTGGAGAAAAGGGCCATGGTGCGGCCCCCCAGCAGTTTTGCCACCCGGATGATACTCCGGGCCGTGTAATCTACAAAACCGGGGTCTTTGTGGCCGGGGCTGTCTGCGGACATGGCCAAAACGCAGTTGTCCCGGTAGTTAAAAACGTGTTTCCCGGGTTCTGCGTCCCGAACCTCTTCCATCAAATTAAAACCCAGGACATCTTTCAGGCGTTCGTAGCTCCCGCCTTCGGAAAGGGTGGCCGAGGTCAGAATTACCGATTCTGCTTCTGCAAGCACTTTATCGTAAAAGTGCCGGGATACGTCCAGGGGTGCCAGGCAGAATTTCCAGTAATGTCCCTGGTTTTTTACTTCCACGTAGCGGCAAACATCATCTCTTTCCCCGTTGAAGCACTCTTTAAGGGTTTCCGCTAAAGAGCCGCAGTTCCTGTAATAGGCTTGAGAAATGTGGTACAGGGGCTTATCCTGGAAAGTATCGTCGTGCTGTACTATCTCTTCCAGGGTATTTTTGATTTGTAAACCCAGGTTCTCCAAAAGGGAAGAGAGGTCTGCTGCTTCCTGTTTTAATCCCTGCCAGCCGGGCAGAAGAAAAGAGGTAAAGCCGTGTTCCGTGTTGCCGCCGGAAGTCTGATTCTCTTGAGCCAGCCTCTTTAACTCCGAACTCACCGCGCTTAATTTCTCTTTAATCTGTTCTACGAGCTGCAGTGTTTCTTTAAAAGAGGCCCCGGGGTGGATCCTCCGGTAGGCGTGCCGCAGGTTGTATAAAAGCCCTTCTTCTACTCCTTCCCTCCGGGATAAACGGAACATGGTGTTTTTCAGCTCCTCGGATTCCGCCACCGCCGTAAAGCTGTCAAAAGCCTTTTCTTCCAGATTGTGTGCTTCATCTATGATAAGCTTCTTTATTTCCGGATAACTGGGAGGCCAGGTTAAAAGAAGGGAGTGGTTCATTACGGTTATCAAGGAACGGTGCATCTCTTCTACCTTGTTTTGGTAAAAACAGCTGCCAAAGTAGTTGCAGTTGTATCTCTGGCACTCTTCCCGGCTGCATCTTACCAGGCGCAGGAGCCGCTGCAGGGGTGTGTAATTCTTGTAAAACCAGTAGGGGATTTCCTCTACCTCCCCGGTTTCAGTGCGCCGGGCCCAGTTATGCAGGAACAGGCGGGCCAGACGTTCTTCCCTTTTGCTGCTGCCCGGTGTGTTCTTTTTGTTATTCCCCTTTTCTTTGTCCTCAGCGCCGGCCAACCTGTTTATCTCCCCTTCGACCCTGGCCCGGCACACGTAGTTAGAAATACCTTTAATGTCCGCGGCGGGGAACCTGTCGTCGCCCAACACTGCAGCCAGCCGGGGAAGTTCTTCTTTGATCTGTTCTTGCAGGTTCCGGGTGTTGGTGCTTATATAAACCCTTTCGTTATGTTCGGCAGCCCAAAGCATGGCCACCAGGAGGTAGGCCAGGGTTTTTCCGCTGCCCGTAGGCGCTTCTGCAAAAAGGGCAGAGTTTTCCTGGAAAGCATCTGCAATTTTTTCAGCCAGTTCCACCTGCTGTTCTTTGGCCTGGTAAGCCGGGAACTTTTCCTGCCACCGCCCGGAATCGTGGAGTATGCTTGAAACATCTTGCAGGGTAGACTTGATCCCGGTATTTCCGGAACGGGTTTTGCCAAAGGCGCCTGAACCGGCGGGCTCTCCCTGTTGTTTTTCCCGGGAGGCCTTTTGGGTAGAAAGGGCCAGGGGAAGCTGCTGCAGGTATTGCATCCAGGGCCAGTCCGTGCCCTGCATCAGGTCGAGGGCCCGGTTGAGCAGTTCCGCGTCTTGGCCCTGGAGTTCTTGCAAAAGTTTTTCTACTGCTTCCATGGTGTCCCGGGCGTCTGCAAGGGCGCGGTGTTCTTCTCCCCGGTTTAATTCCAGGTAGCATCTGGCCAGGTAGTCCAGGTTTTGGTAAGGGAAGTGGGGTTTGAAGAGGCAGAAAAGCTCCAGGGAATCCAGGACAGCGTTGGGAAGCTCTCCGTCCAGGGCTTTTTCCAGGAACGCGGATTCAAAGGCGGCATTGTGGCATACCAGCGGCATATCTCCTATGAACTCTTTCAGCTCTTCCATTACCTGGTCCAGCGGAGGGGCTTTTTTTAACTCATCTATTTTTAGTCCCTGGCATAGTTCCAGTATCTGCAGCGGAACCGGTTCTTTACCTGGGTTCACCAGCCGCTGGAATTCTTCCCGAGAGCCGCCCTGCACTTTTACTGCTCCTACTTCAATTATTACGTTTTCCCCGGGAAAAAATCCCGTAGTTTCCAGGTCCAGAAACACCACATTATCCAGGAAAGGCACTGGTCATTCTCCTTTTATAAAAAATTGGGTTAGCAACAAATTAATGTTTTTTTGCAGCGCTCTTCGTAAAATTATACCAACTGAGCAGAAAAAAAAACAGGGTAACAGGCATAATAAAATAAAATTAACAATTGACATCCCCGCGGCTCTGTTATAGAATTTATTTATAAAAGAAAAGCGATAAAGCCTGTGAAGAGGAGAGTAGCCTTTCATGGCGAGCTCAAGAGAGCCGTGGGTTGCTGCGACACGGTGCCGCATGTCAGGGCGAAGTACACCTCGGAGGCGTGGGTTGAACCCGGTGAAATTGACTACACCGGCAGTAAGCCCAACCGGTATAATACCGTTATGATTACCGGTCAGGTATATAAAATTTTCCTGTCCGGGTGAGAGGGTGCTTGAACCAACAAGGGTGGTACCGCGGAATGTAATTCCGTCCCTGCAAAAGGGGCGGATTTTTTAGTTTATATATGCATATTCATGATTAACCAAATCTCGTGTAAGGAAAAGGAGTGTTTTATTTATGGGCAGAAAAGTTGCTACGGAGAAAAACGTTGTGCTTATTGGTCTATCCGGCACAGGCAAAACAACCCTGGGAGCTATGCTGGCGGATTATTTGGGGTTGCCGTTTTACGATATTGATGTGGAAATAGAACAGAGGGAAGGCAAAAAGATTTCCCAAATATTTCAGGATGAAGGCGAGAAATACTTCCGGGATACCGAGAGCTCTATAGCAAAAGAACTTTCCGCCATGCCGCAAGGACCGGCGGTAATTTCCACGGGCGGCGGTGTAGTGTTAAGAAAAGAAAACGTGCAGAACCTGCAGGAAACCGGCCTGCTTATTTACCTGACGGCTTCTCCGGAAGAAATTGTGGACCGCCTGGGCAACGCCGAGGGAAGGCCGCTTCTGCAAAACGTGGATCGTCAGGAAGCCCTGGTAAAAATTAAAAAGATGATCGAGAAGCGCAATTCTATGTACCTTGGGGCGGCCGACTTTACCGTTTCTACGGAAAATAAATCACCCGGGCATATAGTTGAAAATGACCTGGCCTCCCTGGTATACCAGGAAAACGAAACACGCAAGGATAAAATAAAGAATAACGCCAGGAAATAGAGTGTGAAAAATTATTTCTTGATTGAATTAAAGCTTCAAGAAAAAAACCCAAAAAAACCTTTCCCTCTCCCCGGCTGGAGGGAAAGGTTTTTTTGGGTACAAAAACCAGCTCGTCTTTTTGAGTATGCCGTTTGAAGAAGTAGTTTGGCTAAAAGTGTTTCCTCCCCCCACCGGGGGGAGGATCAAGGTGGGGGGGATACTATTAAAAAGGGCAGTTGGTATTCGGTAAGAAGGTATTTTCTGAGTACCACCCTGTATACTTCTACTTCCCTGCACACCTCAAAATAAAAGGTGTATTTCCGAGCATTTTCGGCAACTTTTGTGATTTAAATTGAAATAATACTTGCAAATAAGGACTCTATTATATACTATAAAACTAGAAGTATTTTTGCTTATCGTAACCTTTGTTTCTTCACCAACATTTTTGTTTA
>CAYODA010000158.1:0-4507 GCA_964402625.1 uncultured Syntrophomonadaceae bacterium
AAGGAGCCCCCAAATCTCTTAATCCTGCCCTGTTCAATTTTCAAAGAGCGGCAAAACCGCCTCATGGTTAGTGTCCCTAACCAAGCGACTTTTATATACTAACACGGCATCAAATCGGTTGTCAATATAATTTTACCCGTCAAATTTATAAAAAAATACTACCTGTTCTATCAGTCTTCACGGGGTCTCAGGGTAGGGAACAAAATAACGTCTCTTATGGAGGCAGAACCGGTCATGATCATTATCAGCCTGTCAATACCGATCCCCAGCCCACCAGCCGGGGGCATACCGTATTCCAGGGCGGTCAGGAAGTCCTCGTCCATCATATGTGCTTCCTGGTCTCCTTCCTCGCGCATGGCCATTTGACGTTCAAACCTTTTTCTCTGCTCCCCGGGATCGTTTAACTCGGTAAAGGCATTGGCTATTTCATTCCCAAAGATGAACAGCTCAAACCGGTCCGTAAAACGGGGGTCCTCTTTACTTTGCCTGGCCAACGGAGAAACCTCCACCGGATACTGCATAACAAACACGGGGCCTTTAAGGTTTTCTTCACAAAAGGACTCAAAAACTTCTGCCAGGACCTCACCCCAGGAAGCTCCCTCGGAGATCTCCAGGCCCTTTTCCCTGGCTTCTCGTCGCGCCTGTTCATCACTTTCCAATGCAGAAAAGTCTATTCCGGCGTACTGCCTTACCGCTTCCACCATGGTTATCCTTGGCCAGGGAGGGGTTAAATCAACTTCTTCCCCCTTCCACGACCAGGTAGTGGTACCCATAACTTCGCGACTCAAATTAACCAGCAGTCGTTCCGTGAGGTCCATCATGTCCTTATAATCCGCGTAAGCCTGGTATACTTCCAGGGTAACAAATTCGGGATTGTGGATCGTGGAAATACCTTCGTTCCGAAAAACCTTGCCCAGCTCGTACACCTTTTCCATGCCGCCCACCAGCAGGCGTTTCAGATAAAGTTCCGTGGCTATACGCAGGTACAGGTTCATTCCCAGGGCGTTGTGGTAGGTGCGGAAAGGCCTGGCGTTGGCTCCACCGGCTATAGAGGACATCATGGGCGTTTCCACTTCCAAAAAGCTCTCCCGGGACAGGAAATCACGTATTCCCTGGATTATTTTGCTTCTGGTAATAAAGATATCCTTTACTTCTGTATTTACTACAAGATCGAGGTACCTCTGGCGATAGCGAAGCTCCACGTCTTTTAAGCCATGCCACTTTTCCGGAAGAGGCAGCAAAGACTTGGTCAACAGGGAGAAAGTTTCCACGGCAACCGTGACCTCACCCCTTCTGGTGCGAAAGACAGTGCCTTCCACGCCTACAAAATCCCCTATGTCCACCAGTCCAAACAGCTCGTACTGCTCTTCGCCCACGCCGTTTACATTGAGGTAAATTTGTATCCTGCCTGCGCTGTCCTGCAGGTGGGCAAAAGTTGCTTTCCCGTGCTCTCTTTTGCTTACTATTCGTCCACCTATAGTAACTTTTTCGTCCTCAAAAGTAGAAAAATCGTCAATTATTTCCTGGCTCTTGTGCTTTACTTCTACTTTTTTCCCACCGTAGGGGTCATAACCCCGCCGGTAGAGTTCTTCCAGCTTGTCATAACGCGATTGGATCAAATCATCTTTTTGGCTCATTTTCCAGGCCTCCGCTAACTGTTTAAGTTTATTTTACTTCCAATACCTTGTATTGTATCACCCCGGCGGGAACTTTTACTTCCACTACATCTCCCTCGGTTTTGCCCAATATGGCCTGCCCTACCGGAGATTCGTTGGAAATCAGGTAATTAGAAGGGTCGGCTTCAGCAGTACCGACAATAGTGTATTCCCAGTCTTCCTGATACTCCATGTCCCTTAATTTTACCGTAGAACCAAGGGATACTACACTGTTTGACTCTGCATCTTTTTCCATTATGCGTGCATTGCGCAGCATTTTTTCCAGGGTTGCTATCCTGCCTTCTACAAAGGCCTGCTCGTTCTTGGCTTCTTCGTACTCGGAGTTTTCACTTATGTCTCCCAGGGCAATGGCGCTTTTTATTCGGGATGCAACTTCTTTTCTTCTTACATTTCTTAAATGCTCCAGCTCGTTTTCCAACTTCTCCAAACCACCCGGAGTTAAAATTACTTCTTCATTATTATTCGACATTATAGCTCCTCCAGTTAATTTTTCGTTCCCCAGATTTGTTTACATTATATGCACCGTAAACCGGCTCAATACCTTTTGTCAACAGCTTTAATTCCTTACCACCCCGTGCTAACTTTCATATAATCCCGGCGTGAAAAATAAAAATAATAGTGCCAAGAAAACACTTGACACCGTTATAAGGTTCCCCAACTTTCCAACCTTATTCTCACCCCATTTTTTTTAAGCATCATTATAAATTACAACCCACATAATGTCAATGAAGCTGGGGGTTGCAGAGATTTATACATTTACCAAATATTAAACATCACCGATTTCCATCATCTTTTCTGCAGCCTTTGCCACGCCCTTTCTCGTATTCCTACAATTTCTTCTTCCGTCAGGGCCCTTTCAAAACTCCTGAAGCCTCCCAGCTTGAAACCGTGTTTTTCGGCCAGCGAGGTTATTTTCTCTACCTTGTCTATTTTTATATCCCTTCCCAGGGTGTAACTTTCCCACTTTCCTTCCAGGGCCAATATCATGGTTTCCGCCATGCAGGCGTACGCGGTGCCGGGAGGAAAGCCGAAATTGAAATTGAAATTCACGTCTCCCGGAACTTCAACTACTCCACCTTCCAGCACCAGGACATCGTCTCTTTCCTGTGCCACGGAAACCGATACATCCCGCGGTCGGGCGACGTCGCAGACAACTGCTCCCGGTTTGAGGTCCCGGGGCTCTACCAGGGCATCTTCCGAGCCGCTTACGGCAATAATTATATCAGCACGGGGAAGGGCTTTCCGGATATCAGAAGTTACTTTTACCGAGGTGCCGGTATCCCGGTAGATATTATCGGCAGTCCGCTCCAGTTTACTCTTGTCCCGAGCAATCAGCGTCAGGTAGCGGACCCCTTTTTGAGACATGAGGCGGGCACACACGTTACCTATAGATCCGGTTGCCCCTATCACCGCGCATTCGGCTTCCTTTAAGTCTACTCCCATTAAACGGGCTGCTTTTTCGGTGCCTTCCATGGCTGTAGCAATGGTAAAACTGTTACCGGTAGTCACAGGTATGTTCAAGTTCCGGGCTACCGTAACTCCCGCGTCACCAACCACCGAGGTCATGGCACCCAGTCCCACTATACCTGCACCCAGTTTTTCGGCAACCCTTCCCGCCTTAATTATTTTGTTAATGGTATACTCTTCTGGAAGGCTTACCATCTGTTGGGAAGTCAAATTAACAGAAACAAAATAACCGCTGGTTTCCGCGTACGGAGAAGCAACCCCGGTGATCTCGGAGACTTTCATGGGAGGAGCATTTTTCATAAGTTTCTGCACCAGTGGACGGGGCAGGCGGCGCATAAAACCAAACTTGCGAAATATATCCTCCAGAGTTATGGGATGAATTAAAAATGCAAACCTTGAGCTGTTCATGATAACCTCCTTTTAAATCAGACTTATTCCTGAGTTAGATCTACTATGCGGGGACGTATATCCAAAACCTTCAACATTTCATGATATTTTTCCGCGGTGAGCTCACGATCACTTCCCGACAGGCAAATAAGTATGGCTTCCATAATATTGGTACCAAAGGAGCGCCCCTCCAGTTCCGGGGTGGTGGTTATAAGCTTCTCAACCCCGCGTTTACGGAGGAAGTTCAGGTCGTCGGTGGTAACGGTATTGGTTATAATAGTCTTGCCGGGTAGTTCTGCCGGCATATACCTCTTGATGAAATGAAAATCCCCGGCTATTATATCCGCCCGGCGGAAGTAACCGGGGTACTTTGGTTTATTGACATCCTGTTTGCTCCCGGTGGGATAAAGCATACTAAATGGCAAGAGCCGGATTACGGGCACCAATATCCTGGCAAGAACTGCCAGGGACTTCAAATTACGCAGGGGTACCGGCACCCCCAGGGCAAAAAGGCAGTCGCCGTATATCAGCTCACAACCCTCCTCATCAAGCGACTCGGCCATTCCCAATCTGTCCATGGCGGACATTAACAGCACCCGCGGATTATTTATAAAAAGTCCGGTCTGCTCTGCTACCTGTTTTATGGCCATTCTCTCCAGGGTATTCTTCAGTCCAGAACCATCTACTATGGGAGTTTTACGGGCCGCCCGGGCTATTTTTTGGGCGTCTCTTAATTCATAGCGGCGGTTAACAGCGTATATGTAGCGATCCATACCCCCCAGCCCAAAAGCGTCAACATGCCCGTCGTTCTCCTTGATGAAAGAAATCATTTTCGACAGATCCCCGTCGGTTCCGATTCTTTCTACGCGGCATCTGGTATTTAATAGTTCCAGCTCTACCGAGTGATCTCTTTTGCTTGAACCCAGGCTTATTCCCACCACTCGCTTCATAATTACTTCCTCCCTTTATCTACTACT
>CAYODA010000159.1:0-4502 GCA_964402625.1 uncultured Syntrophomonadaceae bacterium
AGCCGAGCCAACCACTACACCAGCGAGGGGCGAAAGAAAGGTATTTTCTGAGTAGTGGCTCCAGGCGAGTGATTTAAGAGTTGTGGGTGAAGGCAGCCACGGTAATTTAAAACAACCGTGGCTGCCTTTATGGTGGAATAAAAGAGCATACCAATTTTACGGGGACAACAAAATTTGACGATTTATAAATTAACATGGTATATTAATTTAGCTTTATATAAAATATTTTGATGGGAGACAGGCTGTTAATGGATGACTACATAAAAGACCCCGTCCGTATTGAAAAAGAAAGCATGAAAATAATCGAGGACTTGTTAAAACACAAAACCCTCCCGGAAACCCAGGCTTCTATTATTAAAAGGGTTATACACACTACTGCCGACCTGGAGTTTGCAGAAATTACGGAGATTTCTACCGGTGCTCTGGAGAATGCCGGTAAAGTTATTCAAGCGGGGGATTGCCGTCTTTCCGTAGATACCCGCATGATAGCAGCCGGAATAAACCAATCCTTGATACAGAGAACGGGGGGCTCGGTGGATTGTTTTGTTGACACGGATGAAGCCGAAAAGATATCTAAAGAAAAAGAGATAACCCGTTCTATGGCTAATATCGAGCTTTGCTCTGAAGTAAATCCAACGGGTATTTACGCAGTGGGAAATGCTCCTACAGCTCTTTTTGAGATTTTACGCCTGGCCCGGGAAGGCATGCTAAAGCCTGCCCTCATAATTGGTGTCCCCGTAGGTTTCGTGGGGGCGGTAGAGTCTAAGGAAGAGCTCCGCAAGAGCGGTTTGCCTTATATAACCACCGTGGGCCGGAAGGGCGGAAGCACCGTAGCGGTGGCCATAATTCACGCCCTCTGGAAAATGTTTGCCCCGGAAAAAGAAAAATAGCTAAAATAAATCTAGAGATTTAAAAAGGGAAAGGTGTAGAAATGCAACCTGATGGCTTTTCCTGGGACACGGTAAAAGAAGGTCAGCAGCTGCGCAAAGGTTTTACTACGGGAACCTGTGCCGCGGCTGCCGCCGCGGGAGCAACTTTAATGCTTTTTTCCGGCCAGAAAGTGGACCGGGTAGAGATACAACTGCCTGCCGGCTTAACCCTGGAACTGCCCATGGATGGGACGTACCTGGGGAACGGTGAAGCGGGGTGTTCCGTTAAAAAAGATGCCGGAGACGATCCCGACGTTACCGACGGGGTTGAAGTAAAAGCCCGTGCTGTGCCACGCGAGGAACCGGGTGTAGAAATAACATCCGGCGACGGGATAGGAAGAGTTACCCTGCCCGGTCTCGGATTGGAAGTAGGGGAGCCGGCCATTAACCCTACCCCCAGGCGCATGATAGTACGGGAAACAGAGAATGTGCTTCCGCCGGGCAAGGGAGTGCTGGTAGAGCTAAGCATTCCAGGGGGTGAAGAACTGGCGCAGAAAACTTTTAACCCCCGCCTGGGTATAAAAGGTGGGCTTTCTCTGCTGGGTTCTACCGGCCTGGTGGAACCCATGTCCAACCGTGCCATGCAGGAAAGCCTGGGGTTAGAGATAAAAATGCATGCTCCCGACTGTGGAGGTTTTGCCGTACTAGTGCCCGGCAATTACGGCAAGGAAGTGGCTTTAGGGCAGCTGGAGCTCCCGGAAAGAAACGTTTTCCGGATGAGTAATTACCCGGGATTTATGCTGGACCGTTGCCTGGAAAACAATATTAAGCGAATAATGCTGGTAGGTCATGTAGGTAAGCTCTGTAAGGTGGCCGCGGGCATTTTTCAAACCCATAGCCGGAGTGCAGACGGGCGTTTTGAGGTTCTTGCCGCCTACGCTGCACTGTTTGGTGCTTCCCGTGCAACCCTCCTCAAATTGCAGGAAAGTGCCACCTCGGAAGAGATGATAGAGATACTGGAAAAAGCCTCCCTGGGTGACATGTTTTCTTACCTGGCCGAAAGAATCAGTTCACGTGCGGAGGAATACCTGGGACAGGAAGTTGAAGTGGGCACCTGTCTGTTTACCCTGGGACGGGGTGTTTTGACCATGGATACTTCAGCCAAAAAAATGTGGGAGGAATGGTCTTGTCACGCATAGTGGTGCTGGGGGTAGGTCCCGGGGGAAGTGCCTGGGTTACTCCCGCGGTAAAGGAGCAGGTAAAAAAATGCCAGGTATTGTGCGGTGGGCGGAGGAACTTGCAGTTGTTCCCTTCTTTTAGCGGTGAGAAACGGGAAATTACCGGGGAACTTTCTTCTCTTGTCGGGGACCTGAAGAAGGAACTGACCAAAGAAAAGCAGATAGGAGTGCTGGTTTCAGGCGACCCCGGGATGTATAGCCTGATGGGATATTTACAGAAACATTTTCCCGGGGAGCTACTGGAAATAGTCCCTGGCATAAGCGCCCTCCAGTACTTTTTTGCCCGCTTGAAACTAACCTGGCAGGATGCCCGGGTAATCAGCCTGCACGGCAGGGAAGCCGGGGAAGTGGTGGATTATTTCAGGCAGTTTCCCAAAGTAGGCCTTTTTACTGACACCATAAATACTCCGGGCGAGATCTGTCGTTTAATGGTGGAAAAGAACCTGGCAGAAAAAACTGTTTATATAGGGGAGAACCTGTCGTACCCGGAAGAGAAAATAACCAGTGGAACCCCACGGGAACTCTCCCGGGTGGAATGTAATGAATTAAACGTGATGGTGGTTTTAAATAATGACTTATAATTATTTTAGCGGGAGAGAATATTCTTGCCTGACGCCGGGCATCCCCGATGAAAAATTCTACCGGGAGGAAGTCCCCCTCACCAAGCAGGAGATAAGGGTGCTTACCCTCTCCAGGTTGAGACTTGAACCGGGAGCCCGGGTGCTGGATGTAGGGGCTGGCTCCGGCTCTATTTCGGTGGAATGCGCCCTGCTTTTAAGGCAAAGCGGCGGGAAAGTGTACGCTGTGGAACACCATGAACGGGCCGTGGAGGCTGTTCGTAGTAATCTGGAATACTTTGGAGTGAATAACGTACAGCTAATACACGGTACTGCTCCGGAAGTTTTAAGTGATATGGAACCAGTAGACCGGGCGGTTATAGGAGGAACCGGCGGAAAAATGGAAGAGGTGCTGGGGGCTGTCTATAAGCTGCTGAAACCGGGAGGTATAATAGTAATAAACTGCCTCCTGCTGGAGTCGTTATACGCAGCCCGAAGCACTTTGGATAAGCTGGGTGCAAAAAACCAGGAGGTGCTCTCGGCAGGCATATCCCGGGGACGCGAGCTGGGAGGAGGCACCATGCTGCAGCCGCTAAACCCTGCGTTTATAGTTTCAGCCGGCAAGGACCCGTCAGGCCAGTAAAGCTGCTTCAGAGTAGTCGCCCCGGCGCCGCAGGCGCGGCGCCACCACTGGAAAGAGGAAATAATGCTATGACCACCAGGCGAGTTTTGCTGAAAGGAGATATATAGATGAAGGCTGGAATATTTTACGGTGTCGGGGTAGGACCCGGTGATCCCGAGCTTTTGACATTAAAAGCCCTGAGAGTTTTGCGAGAAGTAGAGGACGTATTTGTGCCCCGAACTAAGCGAGAAAGTGAAAGCACGGCTTTATCCATCGTGGAAGAACACCTCCACCCGGACACTTCCCTGCACGACCTGGTATTTCCCATGACCAAAAATAAAGATATACTTGAAAAAGCCTGGCAGGAAGGAGCCGGGCAGATAAAAAGGCTCTTGAATCAAGGTAGAAGCGCGGCATTTATTACCCTGGGAGATCCCATGCTGTACAGTACTTACGTTTACCTTTTTAAAAGAATTAAAAAAGAAGGCTACCGTGTGGAAACAGTGCCCGGCATACCTTCTTTTTGTGCAGCTGCAGCCTCCGCCGGTTTCCCACTGGCCGAAGGGGAAGAAAAAGTAGCGGTAGCTCCATGGAGCTCCGGCGAAGCAGAGTTGACCGGGGAAGCAATAAAAAGCTTTGAAAGCGTGGTACTGATGAAAGTATCCGGCGATTATAGCGGTGTCCGTGCTTGTTTGCAGAAAAACGGGATGTTCGAAGATAGCATTTTGGTAAGCAAATGCGGACATGAAGACGAAGAAATAAAAGAACTTGCATACGGGCCGGAAGGGGGAGAAGCACCTTATTTTTCCCTGGTTTTAGCCCGCAAAGGAAGGGGGATAAATAATGGATAAGAGCCAAAAGGCCTGCTTTTATTTTGTAGGTGCAGGACCCGGGGATCCCGGTCTCATAACCGTTAAAGGATTACGCCTTTTATCCGAAGCAGATGTAGTAATTTATGCAGGTTCCCTGGTCAATAAAGAGCTGCTGGAGGAAGTGAGGCGGGATTGTAAACTTTACGATAGCGCGTCCATGTCCCTGGATGAAGTAATGGAGGCAGCCATACAGGCTGCTTCACGTGGTAAAACCGTGGTAAGATTGCACAGCGGAGACCCGTCGGTTTACGGTGCTATCCGGGAACAAATGGATTTGCTAGAAAAGGAAGGTATTCACTTTGAGGTCGTTCCCGGAGTAAGTTCGCTGGGGGCAGCCGCAGCAG
>CAYODA010000160.1:0-2878 GCA_964402625.1 uncultured Syntrophomonadaceae bacterium
TATAGATGTAGTAGCCACCCGTAGCACGCCCCTGTAGAATTTTAAATTTATGAGGAGAGAGAAAGAAAAAATAATTACATAAGGGGAGAAAAATATGAAGGAAGGGTATATTGTATCTATTGACCAGGGCACCACGGGAACCAGGGCCATGATCTTCGATCACGGCGGGCATATTGTATCCCGGGCTTACAAGGAATTCCTGCAAATATACCCACAAGAAGGATGGGTGGAGCACAACCCGGAAGAGATATGGCGTTCCACCGTGGAAGTAGTAGGGCAGGCCTTGTATCAAAAAAAGATCAAGGCGGATCAGATAGCCGCTATTGGTATTACCAACCAGCGGGAAACTACGGTAGTGTGGGACCGGGGGACCGGTAACCCGGTAAGCAATGCCATCGTGTGGCAGTGCAGGAGAACAGCTTCTTACTGCCAGAAGCTGCGGGAAAGAGGGTATGAAGAAATCTTTCACCGCAAAACCGGGCTGGTGCTGGACGCCTATTTTTCGGGAACGAAAATAAAGTGGATTTTGGATAACGTGGAAGGAGCACGGGAAAAGGCTGAAAGAGGGGAGCTGGCTTTTGGAACCATAGACAGCTGGTTGATTTATCGTTTGACGGGAGGCAGGGAACATGTCACTGATTACAGCAATGCTTCCCGCACGCTGCTGTTTAATATACACGATCTCAGGTGGGATGAAGAGCTTTTGGATATACTGGAAATACCGGCCTCCATGCTTCCCGAGGTAAAGCCGTCCAGCGCCAATTTTGGGAAGACCCTGGCGGAATGGTGGGGAGCAGAGATACCCGTCTGCGGGGTAGCCGGCGATCAGCAGGCTGCTACTTTTGGCCAGGCCTGCCTGGAAGAGGGTATGGCCAAGAATACTTACGGGACCGGCTCCTTTATGCTCCTCAACACCGGGGAAACCCCGGTGTTCTCCTCCCACGGGCTGTTGACCACTGTTGCCTGGGGCATTGACGGGTGTGTCTATTATGCCCTGGAGGGGAGTATTTTTATAACCGGGGCTGCCGTGCAGTGGCTACGGGATGAACTGCGCCTGATTGACAGTGCCGAAGACACGGAGTGGTTCGCCAGCCGGGTGGAAGACACCGGCGGCGTCTACCTGGTGCCTGCATTTGTAGGACTGGGGGCTCCCTACTGGGACATGTACGCCCGGGGAACCATAGTGGGCTTAACCCGGGGAACCAACAAGAGGCACCTGGTGCGGGCTACCCTGGAATCGATAGCCTACCAGACCAGGGATGTCCTGGAAGCCATGAAGAAGGATGCCGGCATAGAGATAAAAGGGTTGCGGGCCGACGGTGGAGCCGTCCATAATAATTTCCTGATGCAGTTCCAGGCCGACATCCTGGACCTGCCGGTAGAACGTCCGGTGGTTAATGAAACTACCGCCCTGGGAGCGGCATACCTGGCGGGCCTGGCTGTCGGATACTGGAAAAGCACGCGAGAAGTGGCTCAAAAATGGGAGCGTAACCGCCTTTTCCAGCCTGCCATGAATGATGATCGTAGAGAAAAGTTATACCGTGGTTGGAAGAAAGCCGTAGAGTACTCTCTGGGGTGGGAGGAGAAGTAAAGGTATTAAATTATCACAGTTACATTTATTATTATTTCATAAAATACTATAAACCCTGGAGGTGTTGCAAAATAAATGCCTCCATTTTTTTTTCGGGAAAGGAAAAGACCGTCTTTTTGCAGAAATATAAATATTAAGATAAATAAAATTGCTCTAAATTTTGCCAAACTAAAGGGCAGTGAAAAAGAGGAGGTAAATTTTATGCTTAAGTCCAGATTGTGTGACCTGGTAGGTATTAAGTATCCCGTTATCCAGGCGGGCATGGGGCCTTTTGGTACCAACCAGCTGTGTATTGCTTCCGCCAATGCCGGTATACTGGGACTGATTAGTTCCAGCGGTATAGCCTCGGACGAAAACCAGCCCCAGATTTTCAATTACTTCTGTGAAAGTGGTGGAGCCGATCCCAATGATGACAAGGAAACTATTTTAAGGACAATTTTTAAAAACACCCTGGAGCAGACCAGGGAAGAACAGGGTGTTTTTGGTATCAACGTTATGGTTTCTGAAGAAATGAAGGAAATAGCGCAACTGATAGTAAAGGTAATGTTTCAGGTGCGGGAAGAAGACCCGGAAATGAAGAAACGTTTTAAAGTACTGGTGACTTCCGCAGGTGATCCCCTGCCCTGGGCGGAAGCCGTAAAGCAAACCGACCTGGTCTGGATGCACGTGATGCCCTCGGTAAGGGCCGCTAAACGCTGCAAAAAAGCCGGGGTTGATGTAGTGGTAGCATCCGGGCATGAGGGAGGATTCCATACTTCATGGGAACCGGTACACACCATGACCCTGCTCCCCGATGTGGTAGATGCGGTATCGGATGAAAATACCCTGGTGGTAGGAGCCGGGGGATTCAGTGATGGAAAAACCCTTGCTGCGGCATTTGCCCTGGGCGCTGACGGGGCTCAAATGGGAACACGCTTTTTGTCCACAAAAGAAAGCGATTTTCCCCAGATATGGAAAGAAGGGGTAACCGAGGCTGGCGACAGGGGAACCCTGATAGCACGCGGTCTTGTAGGACCCGCCCGTTGGTTAAAGACACCGCGCAGCCAGGAGCATGCCAAAAAGACCCTGGAGAAATCTCCCGGCGTATTCCTGGGTGTGCCCGATGACTATTCTACCCTGGATATGTCTTTTATTAAAGAAGAATACGAAGCAATAAACGCCGTATACCGGGGTGAAAAGGAGAAAGCCCTGATGGCTGCCGGTGAATCGGCCCAGAGGATTAACGATATGCCCCCGGTACAAGACGTGGTAAGGGAGATAGTTACTGATGCGGAAAAAGTAATAAAA
>CAYODA010000160.1:2978-4483 GCA_964402625.1 uncultured Syntrophomonadaceae bacterium
GACGGTTTTACCATTCAAATAACCTTTAATTTCCAGGTTGTCGGGCTGGTCAATTGTGGGGAGGATGTATAATATTTTCTTCGGGGCCAATAACCGCGGTAGAAGGTTTCATGAAGAGGAGGGGATGTTTGGGTATGGGCAGGTTTACCTCCCGGGCATGGGTTCGGTAGTTAAGCCCCAGGCATAACATCTTGCTGGGCAAGGAGGGGGGCAGCAGAAGAACCTGGTTTAAGGAGTAGGAATTACCGGTAAAGAGGGGCCCGTTTTCCCACTCACTGCAAAAAGGAGATTGGATTTCTTCTATAAGATTATTTTTCATAACCCCGTAGCCGGTTTTTTCAGCCACAGAAAAACGCACTATCTTCATAGCCTTCTCCTCCCTATTAAATCAAAGCTATCACAAGCTTACTAAGCATGTCACCGCAGGTCAAGGCGTTACTTAACTATTTTTTAAACGAAATTATTTTCATATGAGGAGTTGATGTAATAAACAAGGTAAAAAGAGCTTTATCTATTAAATGTTTTAGATTAGCTTGAGCATTTACAAATAATATATTATGAAATAATTGAACAGCAAATAAAGTATATGAGAAATTTGCTTATAGTATTATGAGAAGATTTCCTGGTATTATAATATAATATGTAAACCCAGATAAAAGCACATGCCTGTTTTAATTAGGAAACAAGGAATAGAAAGATTATAATTTAATAAAGCAGCTTAAAAATGTTTATTAGAAGACGTTTTATTGATAGACTTATTGAAAGTTAGAGTTTAAACTTTTCATAAAACACTAAGAGAGTTGTTGCCAAAATGGATCAAGTTACACATTTAGGTGTAAGATCAAAAAATATGCGTCTTCTTTTGGCAGATAACTATTCCTTATTTAGAAAAGGCTTAAAAGCTCTTTTTGAGGGCGTAGAAACAATGCCTTTGCAGGTATTAGCAGAAACCGATAACAGTAGGGAAGTCATATCGCTGGTTCAGGAGCTTCAGCCGGATGTAGTGATGTTGGATTTTAATTTGCCAGAACTGGGTGGGTTGGGGACAACAACACGTTTAATAGAGCACTACCCTGAAACTAAAGTAATAATTGTATCCTGGAATACAGAGAGTGATTGTATCTATGGAGCGCTTAAAGCGGGAGCTTCAGGGTATGTGTCTAAAAAAGCCATATATGAAGAAATTGTCGTGGCATTAAATGCAGTGAGCAATGGTTACTATTATATCAGTCCTTCTGTATTAACCCCTTTGGTTAATTGTTACCTGGAATCAAGTCCTACTTCCAGGATTCGCTCCCTCTATTTTGGCCTTACCAAAAGAGAAAAAGAAGTTTTTCGCTTGATGGCCAACAGTCGAACCCGTAAAGAAATTGCTGAGATGTTAGGCATTAGCCCCAAAACAGTAGATCGTCATAGAAGCAATATATGGAGAAAGCTTAAAGTTGATAAAGAAGTGGAATTTATTGAATTTGCCAAAAAACTAAAAAAAATGAGAGTTTTTAATA
>CAYODA010000161.1:0-4422 GCA_964402625.1 uncultured Syntrophomonadaceae bacterium
GGTATTTTCTAAGTAGTCGCCCGGCGTCACCAGTAGGAAGACGAAAATGTTTGCAGAGCTAACGCGACGGTTGTTGAGTTTTGCCGGCGGGCCGGGGAAAAAGTATAAGGAGGATGATAGAGGATGGCCCGAAGAATTGCTTTAATTACCGGGGGAGGCGACTGCCCCGGCATAAATGCCTTTCTGGCTTCAGTGGTGCGCCGTGGTGAAAAAGAATACGGCGCGGAATTTATTGGGATAAGGAACGCTTTTGAAGGGCTGGCTTCCGACCGGGTGGAAGATTATCTGGTGCCTTTGGACTGGGAGAGGGTAGTGGGGCTGGAAAACACCCCCAGTACCATACTGGAATCTTCCCGTTTCAATCCTTTTACCGGGGAGAACGAGCGCCAGGGCTACCCGGAAAAAATACTGCGGAACTTGAAGCACCTGGGAGTAGACGGGATACTGGGAACCGGCGGAAACGACACCATCCTGTCGGCTTCCCGCCTGGAAAAGAGGGGCTTCCCCACGGTCATGGCCCCTAAAAGTATTGACAACGACGTCTCCGGAACCGATGTGATGCTGGGCTTCCGCACCGCCATCTCTTTTGGGGCCGAGGCTGCCCGGAGCACCGCAGATTCCGCCAGGGCGCACCGTCGCATCTCCCTGGTAGAAGTGATGGGCCGCCAGGCCGGGTGGCTGGCCATGGAGATAGGAGTGGCTTCCGGGGCCGACCTCATAACCATCCCGGAACGCCCGGTAGACCTGGGCGAGCTCTGCCGGGAAGTAGAAAGGATTTACCGTGACCGGGAATACGCCAACGTGGTGATAGCGGAAGGCACCAGCATCTCCTACGACGATCCCGTGCTGCAGCGGGCCCTCGAAGAAAGCGACGTGGTAAGGGCCCTGCTGGATAAAACCCCGGAGAAAGATGCCTTTGGCAACCCCAAGCTGGGCGGCATCTCCCAGATTCTGCGGAGGGTGCTCCGGGTGGAGCTGGGCTTGAAGAAAATCGAGGAAGTTCGCACTACCGACCTGGGTTTTACCCTGCGCGGTCTTTCTCCTATTGCTGATGACATTATCCTGGGTATCCGCTTCGGCATAAGGGCTGCGGACATCCTGCTGGGAGAAGGGCGCTCCGGGGTTATGGTAGGAAACCAGGGCCTGGAAACCCGGGAAGCCTCTTACCAGGAAGCCCTGCAGCCCAAGACGGTTTACCGTACGGACCACGAATTAAAAGCCCTGGGTGTATTCATCTCTTCCAAATCGCGGGAAAAAGTCTCCCGGTAAGCCAGGCTGGAACACTGAATTAAGGGGGAAAGTAGAAAACCGGTTAATATAGGGGCTTCAGTGTACCTACCTGGTTTTCTACTCTTCCTCTTTCTATGTGAAACGTGATAAAAACGCCGTGACATCTATATTCAAATATTTTTTGTATATTATGTAATACAAATGTTATAATAATATAGAGGTGATTGAATATGAAATTTATTAAATTAAGAAAAGTAGGAAATAGTTTTGGTTTTACTGTTCCCAAAGAACTTTTAGAAAAATATAACCTTAAAGAAGGCGAAGAACTCTACGTTATTGAAAAAAGTGATGGATTTACTTTAACTCCTTATAATCCAGAATTTGAAAAATGGGCTGATGCATATGATAATACAAATAGAAAATTTAAAAATGCTTTAAAAGAATTATCAAAATGAACATCAAATTTATTCCAAAAGATATAATTCTTTTTTTTTTTATGAACAACTTATTCAAACTTATGGTGGTAGCCATGGAATTCGTGATGAAAACTTGCTTGATTCAGCACTAGAGCAACCTAAAGCTACTTATGAAAGCAAATATTTACATGATTCGATCATGAAAATGGCTGCTGCATATGGTTATCATCTTTGTAATAATCATCCGTTTATCGATGGTAATAAAAGAATTTCTCTTGTTGCTATGGATATTTTTTTACAAAGAAACGGGTTTGAGATTATTGCTACAGAAAAGGAAACCTATAAAATCATTATTAGATTATCAGAAGGAGAACTTTCTAAAAATGAACTAACCAAATGGCTACACGAGAATACTACTCCACTTGCTTATTAAAGCAGCCTATGTTACAACCGGAACTTCACCTTTCGGCGGGCCCGGCTTTTTGCCGGGCCCGCTGCACACATAACGAAAATAGCAAATTTTTTTGTTTATTCTTGTGCCTGACTTTTAATTATCCCCTTTTTTCTGCCGCACGTAGTTTAAGAGTCCTCCGGCTTTGACTATTTCCACCTGCCTGGGGGTGAGGTTGGCTTTTACTTTAAAAGTAGTATCCCTGGTTTCGTTGTAGACTTCAAGGGTGTTATCTTTCAGCCCCATGTATACGTTGTTAATGCTTATTACATCTCCCGATTCCACCTTGGTATAGCTTGCCTCGTCTTCAAACACCAGGGGCAGGATACCGAAGTTGACCAGGTTGGCCTGGTGGATGCGGGCAAAGGAGCGGGCCAGGACTGCTTTTAAGCCCAGGTAGCGGGGTGCCAGCGCGGCGTGTTCCCGGCTGGAGCCCTGCCCGTAGTTGTCTCCGCCCACTACCAAACCGCCGCCTTTTTCCCTGGCTGACCCGGGAAAAGCAGGGTCCACCTGAGAGAAGACATACTCGGATATGGCCGGTATGTTGGAGCGCAGGGGCAGCACCTTGGAGCCGCCGGGCAGGATATGATCGGTGGTTATGTTATCTTCCACCTTGAGGAGAACGCTTCCCCGTATAGAGTCCGGCAGGGAATCGAATTTGGGAAGGGGCTTGATATTGGGCCCCCGCTTGATTTCCACTTTTGCTCGCTCTACGTCGCTCAAGGGTGGTATGATCATCCCGTCGTCCACTGGGAAATTGGCCGGTTCCTTCACAAAAGGTGCTTCTCCCAGGTTGCACGGGTCGGTAATAACTCCCTTCAGGGCGGTTGCCGCGGCCACGGTCGGCCCGGCCAGGTAGACCGAGGCGTCCGGGGTCCCGCTGCGCCCGGGGAAGTTGCGGTTGAAAGTACGCACGGACACGCCTCCCGAAGGCGGAGCCTGTCCCATCCCGATACAGGGGCCACAGGCGGTTTCCAGGAGCCTCGCCCCGGAATTGATCAGGTCGGCCAGCACTCCTTCACGGGAGAGCATCTCCAGCACCTGCCTTGAGCCCGGGGCTACCACCAGGTCCACCTCGGGATGCACTTTTTTGCCCTTCAGGATAGAGGCCGCCTGCACCAGGTCGGCGTAGGAAGAGTTGGTGCAGCTTCCGATGGCTACCTGGTCTACCCGGGTGCCTTCCAGATCTTTGACTTTTTCCACTTTGTCGGGGCTGTGCGGGCAGGCGGCCAGCGGTTCCAGTTCTGACAGGTCCAGGGTGATTTCCTCGTCGTAAGAAGCATCGGGGTCGGTTTCCAGCTGAGACCAGCTTTCTTCCCGGCCCTGTGCCTTGAGGAATTCCCGGGTTACTTCGTCGCTGGGGAACACCGAGGTGGTGGCACCCAGTTCCGCCCCCATGTTGGTAATGGTGGCGCGCTGCGGAACGGAGAGGGATTTTACCCCTTCCCCTCCGTATTCTATTATCTTTTTCAAACCGCCCTTGACCGTCAGGCGGCGCAGTAGTTCCAGGATAACTTCTTTGGCTCCTACCCATTCGGGCAGCTGCCCTGTCAGTTCAACTTTCACCACAGAGGGCATCTCCAGGTAAAAGGGTTCCCCGGCCATGGCCACGGCCACGTCCAGTCCGCCGGCGCCTATAGCCAGCATTCCTATACCTCCGGCAGTGGGAGTATGGCTGTCGGAACCTACCAGGGTTTTGCCCGGCACTCCAAAGCGCTCCAGGTGTACCTGGTGGCAGATGCCGTTGCCGGGGCGGGAAAAGTGGACCCCGTATTTTTGGGCTACCGAACGCAGGAAGCGGTGGTCATCGGCATTTTCAAAGCTGTTCTGCAGGGTGTTGTGGTCCACGTAGCTCACGGACAGATCTGTTTTTACTTTATCTATCCCCAGGGTTTCCAGCTGCAGGTAGGCCATGGTACCGGTGGCATCCTGGGTAAGAGTCTGGTCTATGCGTATTCCGATTTCCCTTCCGGGTTGAACTTCACCCGAAACCAGGTGTTCTTTAAGTATTTTGCGGGTAATGCTTTCTCCCATTGCTCTTCTCCTTTCCTATCTTTGCTGATTGGCAGCAATTATCTATTGGTTATCTAGTAGATTGATTAAAATATACCAGAGCAAGGGGATTCCGTCAAATCACAATCCCCGGCCTGGGCCGGTTTGCGGGCTTTCCGGCTTTTAATTGTGGTTGACTTTACAGCCGGAATAAGCCGGGGTGGTTCCGGGTAGATCCCGGCTATAATTTTATTATAACTACTCAGGTCAAGTAAAAGTAAGTTAAGAGGTAGTCTGTGCCTGCGGGGACGGTTCGAGCGTCACCGGAGCGAA
>CAYODA010000162.1:0-4347 GCA_964402625.1 uncultured Syntrophomonadaceae bacterium
CGAAGCCGCGAGCACCGTTCAGAGCTGTTGCATCTCAGTTTGGCGAAGGTATAACTACCCCTGGAGTGCGAAGCAAGCAAGAAAAGAAAAAAGTGTTGCAGAAGTTATTTTCTGAGTAATCACCCCGGCGCCGCTGGCGCGGCGCGCACCACTAGAAAGGCGAAAAAGAAAATAGATGGGAGCCATACCCAGAACCGAAAGACCAAAAAAGGCGGTGATCCAAATGTCCCACAAATTTGCAAGGCATCGCAGGCTGCGCAACTCCGAACGCTTGCGTGAAATGGTAAAAGAAACTAATCTGAGGCCGACAGATTTTATTTATCCCCTTTTTGTAACCGGCGGCAAGAATGTGGAAATTCCCGTGGAATCCATGCCTGGTGTCTTCCAGTTATCCGTAGACCGTGTTATAAAAGAAGCAGGGAAAGCCTTGTCGATGGGCATTCCGGCGGTACTTCTTTTCGGGATACCTTCTTACAAAGATGAAAAAGGCTCCTCGGCCCATGATCCAGGCGAAGCTGTGCAAAGTGCGGTAGCTGCACTCAAAGAAAATTATCCCGACCTCGTAGTAATAACAGACGTTTGCCTGTGCGAATATACCAGCCACGGGCATTGCGGGGTAATAGAGGGAGGCAGGATATTAAACGATCCTACGCTGGAAATCCTGGCCGAAACCGCTCTGTCCCATGCTCGGGCCGGGGCCGATATGGTGGCTCCTTCGGACATGATGGACGGCAGGGTGCAGGCTATCCGGCAGGCGTTGGATGAAGAAGGCTTTACCGGGGTAACGATTCTTTCTTATGCGGCCAAATATTCTTCTGCTTTTTACGGTCCCTTTCGTGATGCAGCCGGTTCGGCACCTGAATTCGGAGACCGGCGCACCTACCAGATGGATCCTGCTAACGCCAGGGAAGCGGTAAAAGAAGTTTTGGCAGATATTGAGGAAGGGGCGGACATGGTAATGGTTAAACCCGCACTTTCCTACCTGGATGTTATCCACCGGGTAAGGGAAGAGGTGAACGTGCCCCTGGCAGCTTACAATGTCAGCGGGGAATACTCCATGATAAAAGCCGCTTCCCGGCAGGGATGGTTGGAAGAAAAGCCCGTGGTGCTGGAAAAGCTTACTTCAATAAAGAGGGCCGGGGCCGACCTGATTTTAACTTATTTTGCACTGGATGTGGCACACTGGCTGCAGGAAACGCATTAGGAAGGCTATGGCAAGATATTTCCGTGACTATTGACAAAGTGAAATTAATATCATAATATAAATTTGAGTATACAGTCATAAATTTACTGTATTATCTCATTATTTAGACATTTTTGTCTTTAATCGCGTTTGACGATATTTGATAACTTGTGCTTTTCGCTTGAGGATTTTTAAACGCCTGTTTAAGAAGTCGGTCGTGCCGTCAGCCGGGGGTTTAAATATACGCGAAGCCGCTGCTCGCTGCTGCTGGCAGAACGAGCTTTTTTTTTAAACAGGGGCTTTATTAAAAGGGATAAAAGGCAGGTGATATATGAAGACAGGTGCACAATAGTAATCCATCTTAATGGAAGTTCTTAATGGAATTTTGAAAAAAAGCAATTATCTTTCGGGGTACAATTCGGGACAAGAATGGAGGGAGGAAGTTTGCAAGAGGAACTCCAAAAAATACTGGCCCCTTTTAAAGGTGAGAAAAAAGACGTTATCCCCATGCTGCAGGCGGTACAAAGCGAGTACGGTTACCTTCCCGAGGAAGCTTTTGCAGAAATAGGGCGGCACAGCGGGGTACCGGAAAGTAAGGTTTACGGCACCGCTACCTTTTATTCCCAGTTTTATTTTTCACCTCGCGGGGATCACGAAATAAAGGTTTGCCTGGGAACCGCCTGCCACGTAAAAGGGGCGGGTCAAATCATGGATTCGTTCGAGCGTGAACTGGGGATATGCTGCGGCGAGACTACCTCCGATTACAAGTACAGCCTGGAGCGAGTTAACTGCGTGGGCTCCTGTGCCCTGGCTCCGGTGGTTATGGTAGGAGACGACGTTTACGGCAGGCTGGAACCCAAGAAGGTAAAGGAGGTACTGGATAAAAGTGAAACAGAAGTTTGATAATATTGAACAGAAAGCCCGTAAGGCGTGGGAGAATCTTCAAAATAGCGGCGTTCCCCAGGTGCTGGTGGGCGCGGCAACCTGTGGCAACGCTACCGGGGCACAGGATATTATTAAAGCTGTAAACAAGAAGCTGCAGGAAAACAACCTGGAAGCGGTAGTCAAACAGGTTGGCTGTATTGGAATGTGTTATGCCGAAGTGTTGGTGGATATAATAAAGCCGGGTATGCCGAGAATATGCTACGGCGAAATGACCCCGGAGAAGGCGGAAGAACTTATAGAGAGTTATCTGTTGAACAATGACCCCAGGCCGGATATGGCAATGGGGCATTTTGGTGAAGAGGAGTTAGAAGGGATATCAAAAATTTCCGAACTGCCTGTTTTCAGGAACCAGGAAAGGGTTATCCTCCGGAACTGCGGTAACATAGACCCGGAAAGCATTGAAGAATACATTGTTACCGATGGCTACAAGGGCCTGGTGAAGTGCCTGGAGCAGAAGCCGGAAGATATAGTAGAAGAAATAACCAGTTCTCGTCTGCGGGGCAGGGGAGGAGCCGGCTTTCCCGCCGGGCGCAAGTGGGCTTCCTGCCTGAAAGTACAGGCGGACGAGAAATACGTAATATGCAACGCCGACGAAGGTGACCCGGGTGCTTTTATGGACCGTTCGGTACTTGAAGGAGATCCCCATTCGGTAATAGAGGGTATGACCATTGCCGGTTATGCCATCGGCGCATCTAAAGGTTACCTGTACGTGCGGGCGGAATACCCGCTGGCCATTACCCGCCTGAGAAAAGCCATTGCCCAGGCCAAAGAAAAGAACCTGCTGGGAGAAAACATTCTGGGCAGCGGCTTTAATTTTGACCTGGAAATATTCCAGGGGGCGGGTGCTTTTGTCTGCGGCGAATCTACCGCTCTGGTCATGTCCATCGAGGGCAACCGGGGAATGCCCAAGCCGTTGCCGCGCCCCCGGACTACCGAGGCGGGGCTTTGGGGTAAGCCCACCCTGCTCAACAACGTCAAGACTTTTTCCGTAGTGCCCCAGATCATGAACAAGGGCGCGGACTGGTTTTCCAGCATCGGGACCGAGGGCAGCCCGGGAACAGCCGTTTTTGCCCTTACCGGTAAAATCAACCGGAGTGGCCTTATAGAAGTCCCCATGGGTATCAAACTGGAAACAATTATCCGCGAAATCGGTGGAGGAATCATTGGCGATAAAGAGTTCAAGGCCGTGCAGACCGGCGGACCCTCCGGGGGATGCCTTCCCGAGGACAAGCTGGACCTGCCAGTGGATTTTGACAGCCTGCTGGAAGCCGGTTCCATGATGGGATCGGGCGGTATGGTGGTCATGGATAAAGATACCTGCATGGTTGACGTGGCCCGCTACTTCCTGGATTTCACCTTCGAGGAATCCTGCGGACAGTGCGTTCCCTGCCGCCTGGGAACGGAGCAGATGCTGAGCATATTAAACGACATCTGTGAAGGAAGGGGCCGGGAAGGCGACATAGAGCTGCTGTTAGAGCTGGGCGATTCCATTATTAAAGGTTCCATCTGCGGGCTGGGCAACACCTCTCCCAACCCTATCTTGAGTACGGTGGAGTATTTCCGGGACGAGTACGAAGCCCATATCCGGGACAAGAGCTGCCCCGCCCTGGCTTGCAAGGAACTGGTGGTTTACACCATTAACCAGGAAAATTGCACCGGCTGCGGGCGTTGCCGTAAAAACTGTCCCGTGGAAGCAATCAGCGGGGACAAGAAAGAGCCGCACTGGATTGACCAGGATAAGTGCACCAGGTGCGGTATCTGCTTCCAGGAATGCCCCGAACGCTTTAGCGCGGTAGAGCGCAAAACCGGTAAAGAAAACCTGTCTATGGTGGACTGAAAGGATGGTAATATATGGTTAAAATAAGCATAAACGGTTTGGAGGTACAGGTTGAAGAAGGTTCGACGGTATTTGAAGCGGCGGAAAAAGCCGGGATTTACATTCCCACCCTCTGCCACCATCCCGACCTTTCCACTTTTGGAGCCTGCCGCGTCTGTATGGTGGAGGCGGGCGGGCGAATAGTCACTGCCTGCCGCGCGCCCGTGGAAGAGGGCATGGTGGTTCGTACTGATACCGAGGAGGTCAGTCGGGTCCGCCTGGTTAACGTGCAACTGGTCCTGGCCAACCATAACCAGGACTGCCAGACCTGCTCGCGTAACGGCAGATGCAAACTGCAGGAAGTATCCAACTTTGTTGGGGTTAACCCGGAGAACATGGAAGG
>CAYODA010000163.1:0-4300 GCA_964402625.1 uncultured Syntrophomonadaceae bacterium
GCAGCGCCGGGGTGACTACTCAGAAAATAACTTATATGCTTTCTTGTACCGGGTTGTTGTGTTTGCCGGCGCCCGACTCAAATCAGTCCATTAAGCCAAAGCTTCTACTGGCTCAAAAAGCCCTGCAGTCTCTTCAAAAAGCCTCCCACCCCCCGGCGGGAACTTTCTCCAGTTTCACCTGCCGTGCCTTCCCCGGCGTAGACAAACCGCTGCGCTATCCTCTGGATGGACTGGGCGGCCGGCGCCTGGGGGTGGCTCAGCACCAGGGGTTCGCAATCCTGGACCGACCGGGTTACCAGGGGATCCCGGTTAATGGGTCCCAGAAAATTAACCTCCAGGCCGGAGAGGTATTTGCCCACCACTTTATTCATTCTGCGGTACACCTCTTCCCCCTGGGACAGGTCACTGGCAAAATTTACTACCAGATGCACTTTCTTTTTTATCCCTTTTTCCCTTAAAACTTTAATCATCCCGTAAGCGTCCGTCAGTGCAGTTGGCTCGGGGGTGGTTACTATAATGGCTTCATCGGCGGAGGCCACAAAACTTATCACATTACGGGAAAGGCCGGCGGCGGTGTCTATAAAAAGTATATCCCCTTCCTCTTCCAAAACCTGCAGCCGCTCCACCAGGCTACTGCGCCGGGCCTGGTCCAGGTTGGCCAGGGAAAACATTCCCGAACCTCCGGGGACTATTTTCACGTTGGCCGGTCCTTCAAGTATAATATCCCTGACATCCATATCCCCTTCCAGCACGTCTTCCAGGGTGTGCCGGGGAAAGGCGTTTACCAGCACGTCCACGTTGGCCATCCCCAGGTCGGCGTCAATTATTACCACCCGGTAATCCCAGCGGGCCAGGGTGAGGGCCAGGTTAACCACCAGGTTGGTTTTACCCACACCTCCCTTGCCGCTGGATACAGCTACTACCCGTGAACCGGATCCCGCAAAAGAAGCTCCGTCTATTTTTTCTCCTCGTTCCCTTGATATCTGGCGCAAACGGTCTGCCTGATCTACCATGTTTCCACCTCCACCAGCTTCGACGGCATGTTTAACTCCCTGGCTATCTTTAAATCATCCGGCACGTTCTGCCCGTTGGTAAGGTAAACCAGGGGCACCCCGGCGTAATACACCGCGTTCCAGACCGCACCCAGCGACCTGGTTTCGTCAATCTTGGTGACCGTAAGCCGGTTGTAGCCCAGCCGGGAAAAGTTGCCGGCCACGTAGCTCACATCCTGCCACCGGGTAGTGGCGCTAACTACCAGGTGTATTTCCGCCCCGGGTATCTCTTTTATGTATCCGGCCAGCTCGCCTATCTGCACCTGGTTGCCCGTGCCTTTCCCCGCGGTGTCTACCAGCACGCGGTCGCAGTGCTCCAGTTTTTGCAGGGCCCTTTTCATGTCGGAGAGGCTCATGACTACTTCCAGGGGCACGTCCACAATTTCCGAGTAGGTACGCAGCTGTTCCACCGCCCCGATACGGTAGTGATCAATGGTTATCAGGCCCACCTTTTCGTTCTGGAAGATGGAGTAGCGGGCAGCCAGCTTGGCCAGTGTGGTAGTCTTGCCCACACCGGTAGGTCCTACAAAAACCTGGATGGGGGAAGATTTTTCTTCGGCAAAAGTTATCCTCTCGGTGAGCTTTTTTTCCATAACCATGGACATTACTTCCCGGTTAAGCTTTACCTCGCCGCCCAGGTTGCTTTGGACCTCCTGCATGATCTCCCGCCTCAATTCCGGGCTGATATCGTGGTATTCCAGGTGCTTTTCCCACTCTTCTACAGTTTTTTCTTCCTGGCTGTCGTCGGCCCGGCCGTTATTCTGCATCAACAGCCGTTGCAACATGGACTTGAGTTCGTTCATCTCTTCTTCCCGGGCCGCTGCAGCCCGGGAAAGATAGCTATTTTCTCCACCTTCGCCGCCGCGCGTAGCATTGCCGGGCTGCCGGTCCAGGGCCGCCAGGATTTCCAGCCGCCGGGGCTTGAATATTCCCTTCAGCCCGCGTTCCCGCACCGTGCGGCTTTCAATAATCACGGCGTCTTTACCCATATCCTTCCTGATCTGCTGCAGCCCTTCCTGCAGGTTTCTGGCGTAGAACTTTTTAACTTTCATCTTCGCTGATCACTCCCACTGCTTCCACTTTTACCTGTGGAAGTATCTCGTTAATGGAAACTACCGGGACATCAGGCAAAAATCTCTCCAGGAGGCGGCGGAAGGGGAGCCGTATCCGGGGAGAAGTTAAAACTACGGGGGAAATACCCTTTCCCCGTACTTTTTCCACCATGTTGGAAAGGCCTTCCATGAGCTTCTGCACCCGCTGCGGGTCCATCACGGGGATGGTGCCCTGGGAAGTATTCTGGAGAGAACTGCCTATGCTGTTTTCCAGGGAAGGATCCAGGGTGATTACCTTGAGATCTTCCCCTTCACCTGTATACATCCGCGTAATTACCCGGCTCAGGGCTTCCCGGACCCCCTCGGTAAGGGCGTCGCTATCCCGGGTGGATTTGCCCAGGTCCGCCAGGGTTTCCAGGATGGTAATCATGTCGTGTACGGGAATCCCTTCCCGCAGAAGGTTCTGCAGCACTTTCTGAATATCCCCGATGTTAAGTATATCCGGAACCAGCTCGTCCACCAGGGCGGGCTGGTTTTCCTTGACCGCATCCACCATCTCTTTTACCGCCTGCCGGCTCAGCAGCTCGTAAGAGTAGCTGTTGATTATCTCGTTCAGGTGGGTAATCAGTACCGTGGGAGCGTCCACTACAGTGCAGCCCAGGGATTCGGCTTTTTCTCTACGCTCAGGCTGTATCCACAAGGCCGGCAGGTTAAAAGTAGGATCCCGGGCGGGTATTCCTTTTAATTCTTCGGGAAGCTCACCTTCCGGGTTAAGGGCCAGCATATAGCCGGTTCGTAGCTCTCCCCGGGCGACTTCACTGCCCTTGATTTTGATCTGGTACTGGTTGGCAGGCAGCTGGAGGTTGTCGCGTATGCGTATGGGCTGGATAATTATACCCAGCTCGTTAACCGCCTTTCGGCGGGCCGCGGTTATCCTCTCCAGCAGGTTGCCTCCCCTTTCCGTATCGGTTAGGGGAACCAGGTTGTAACCGACTTCTATTTCCAGCATCTCCACCTTGAGCATGGAACTAAAGTCTTCCGGCTCGGAGGTAGAGGGCTTGGGCTCTTCTTTTTTCTTTTCGGCTTCTGCGGCTTCCTGCTCTTTTTGGGTCTCTTCTTTCATAAGTACAAAAGCCAGCACCCCGCATCCCGCAGCCAGAACCAGGAAGGGGGGCCAGGGGAAGTTGGGCAAAATGGCCAGGAGGAAAAGGAGCCCCGAAGCTATATAGAGCACTTTGGGGTAAGAGAGCAGCTGACTGCTTACCTCTTCGCCAAAAGAACCTTCCGCCGTGGAGCGGGTTACCAGCATACCTGCAGCGGTGGAGATAAGCAGGGCGGGTATCTGGGCCACCAGGCCGTCTCCCACGGTGAGGGTAGTGTAAGTCTGGATGGCCTCGTCAAAACCCATATCCAGCTGGATCATGCCGATAGCCAGGCCGCCCAGGATGTTTATGAGCACAATAATTATACCGGCTATGGCGTCGCCTTTTACAAACTTGCTGGCGCCGTCCATGGACCCGTAAAAATCCGCTTCTTTCTGGAGCTCGTGCCTCCTGTTCCGGGCTTCTTCTTCATCGATAAGGCCGGCGTTAAAATCGGCGTCAATGCTCATCTGCTTGCCGGGAAGGGCATCCAGGGAGAAGCGGGCGGCTACTTCCGCCACGCGCCCGGCGCCGTTGGTGACCACCACGAACTGCACCACGGTAATAATAATGAAAATTATCATACCCACAATAACCTGCTCCTGGATAACCACGTCGCCGAAAGTGTCAATTACCTCCCCGGCGTCCGCCTGGGAGAGAATCAGGCGGGTGGAAGATATATTCAGGGCCAACCGGAACAGGGTGGCGGCAAGCAAGAGAGAAGGGAACACGTTGAGGTTTCGCGTCTGCCTGATAAAGAGGGTGGTAAGGAGTACCACCAGGGCAAACGCAATGTTAAGGGTAAGCAGGAAATCCAGCATGATAGTATGAATGGGTATAATTATTATGGCAACTACCAGGATAAAGGCAACGCCCGCCAGTACGTCGGTATTGCCCCACAACAGCTGCCAGAAATTTCTCTGCTCTACGTTAAAGCGGGACGGGTTGTTCAAGCTCCTCTCCTCCTACTCAGAAAATACCTTATATGCTTTCTTGTACTGCTTTTTTGTACCGGGTTGTTGTGTTTGCCGGCTCCCGACTCAAATCAGTCATT
>CAYODA010000164.1:0-4278 GCA_964402625.1 uncultured Syntrophomonadaceae bacterium
GAAAACCCGGATTTTACTCCGTAGCGGTGGAGCCGGCCGAATCATCGGTTTTGTCGGGAGGAGACCCCTCCCCCCATCCCATACAGGGGATTGGAGCAGGTTTTGTTCCCGAGGTTTTACAGGTGGAGCTGATTGACGAAGTAGTTCCGGTGAGCGGCGAAGAAGCCATCCAAACCGCCCGTCGGCTGATTAAAGAAGAAGGCCTGCTGGTGGGAATTTCCTCCGGGGCTGCTGTGTACGCCGCCCTGCAGCTGGCTGCCCGAGAAGAACACCGGGGTAAAAAGATTATTGCCGTATTACCCGATCTGGCTGAGCGCTACATTTCCACTGACCTGTTTGACGCAGGTATATAAGCAGTACTTTGAAGAAGACTTGAAGAAGAGAGAACGGAAGAACAATAATGATCGCCGGTAAAACAAAACCTGCCCCCTTCCCCGTCGCGGGGAGGGGGCAGAAAAATGGAAGACCTGTTAAATTCACACTGTGAAAAAGTTTATTTAAGTGTGGCTTTGGAGGGCAGCGGCAAAAGCCGTTTGGTGAAAACATTCCCCCGGTTTCTTTTGAATGAATTTTATGATATCCTTTTTAACATAGACAAAAAAATGCCGGGTGGAGGAAGCTGTCACAGGCCGCCCGACCAGGCATGCAATATTCCAGTAAATATATTGAAGGGAAACATAAGGAGGTTCAGTTCATGTCCAAAACTATTGCGGAAATCAACGAGAAAATCCGCAAGGGCGAGGCAGTGGTAGTTACTGCTGAAGAGATGATATCAGTGGTGGAAGAAAAAGGGGTTTCCAAGGCGGCCCGGGAAGTAGACGTGGTTACTACGGGCACTTTTGGCCCCATGTGTTCTTCTGGAGCGTATTTTAACCTGGGCCACACTGCTCCCAAGATAAAGCTGGGAGGAGGCAGAGTATTCCTGAACGGGGTTCCCGCATATACAGGAATTGCCGCCGTGGACATGTATTTGGGATGCACGGCCATGCCCGAAGACGATCCCCGGAACCGTGATCACCCCGGTGATTTTCGCTACGGCGGTGGACATGTTATAGAAGAGCTGGTTGCCGGGAAGGAAATAAAGATTGAAGCGGAAGCTTATGGAACCGATTGCTATCCCCGGAGGCGCCTGGAGGCTTATTTTGATCTTTCCTGTGTAACGAGGCGTTTCTTTTTAATCCCCGTAACGCTTACCAGAATTACGGGGTGGCGGTAAACCGTTCTTCCAGGACCATTTATACCTACATGGGTATATTAAAACCGGAACTAAGTAATGCCAATTACTGCAGTGCCGGCCAGTTGTCTCCCCTTCTTAACGATCCCCTGTATCTTACGGTTGGTTTAGGTACCAGGTTGTTTTTAGGCGGGGGAGTGGGCTATGTGGCCTGGCACGGGACCCAGCATAATCCCGGTGCTCCGCGCGGGGAAAACGATGTGCCTCAAGCGCCTGCAGGCACGCTGTCTTTAATCGGCGACCTTAAAAACATGGATAGCCGCTGGCTGAGAGGCACTTCTTACCTGGGCTATGGCAATACCATGACAGTTGGTGTAGGCATACCCATACCCGTCTTGAACGAAGATATATGTCGCTATACAGCGGTAAAAGATGAAGATATATACGCTCCGCTTATAGATTACAGCCACGATTTTCCGCAGGCAACCGGGAAAACCATGGGGAAAGTAAATTATGCCCAGTTAAAAAGCGGAAGTATAACCGTGGAAGGAAAGCAGGTTCCTGCTACTCCCCTGTCCAGTTATCCAAGGGCCAAGGAGATAGCAGGGATTCTTAAGGACTGGATCCAACAGGGTGAATTTTCCCTTACCGAACCGGTTAAAGGTTTGCCCGGACCCGATTCCGGCTACGCCCAGCAGCCTTTCCAGGGTAAGCAGGTATAAAGAGCGGAAAACAGTTTGCATTTCCTGGATAATATAAAGAAAGTGGAAGAACCAGGGGAGAATCCCGGATGGGCCCGATACAGCCGGGAAGGAGAGACTAATCAAGGAGATGCTTGAATGGATGCTGAAAACAAAGCAGTGGTACTGGGAGCCAATTACTATATTGGTTTAAGTGTTATACGCTGCCTGGGTTCGCACGGGGTGAAGGTGGCCGCCGTGGATTATTCCACCAAAGGTACCTACGGGTTCCGCTCCCGGTACTGTTACGAAAATTTGGTGGCCCCTCATTACGAAAAAGACCCCCAGGGGCTGTTGGAGTTTCTCATTGATTACGCACGAAAACAAGATCGCCCACCGGTTTTATTCCCGTGTGCCGACCCTTACGTGGGCTTTGTTGATGAGAATTTGCATGTCCTGCGGGATTACTACCTGCTCCCACCCATGCAGCAGGGTCTTTATACCAGGGTTATGAACAAGGGGAGCCTGCACGGGCTGGCCAGGGAGCACGGCGTGGCTGTTCCGGAAACCGTTCCCGTGGACGAAGGAGATTATATATCCAGGGTGGAAAGCGAACTGGGCTATCCCTGCCTGGTTAAACCCGAAGATTCATTTGCCTTTATGAGCCGGTTTCGACAAAAGCTATTAAAAGTCTACAATCGGGAAGAACTTGTTTCAGCCGTAGAGAAAGCAAGGTTGGCCAACCTGGAAGTGGTGCTCCAGAGGATAATTCCCGGTTTTGACGACTGTATGCACACTTTTGATGCCTACCTCAACCGGGATTCCAGGGTTACACACTGGATGACCTGCCAGAAGCAGCGCCAGTTCCCGGTTAACTACGGTGCTTCTGTTTATGCCATACAGAAGCAGGTACCCGAGCTGTACCGGATTGGAGCCGGTTTCCTGGAAGCCATAGGCTTTAAAGGGTTTGCCGAGATAGAGTTCAAAAAAGACGCGGAAACGGGGCGCTTTTACCTTATAGAAGTCAACGTGCGAACTACCAATTTAAACAGTCTTATTTGTAAAACGGGCCTGCACATGGCCTACCTGGCGTACTGCGAGCTGACCGGCCAATTCGAGGAGCCGGGGGAACCGCAGACCCTGTCCAGGGATACCGGCCCGGCGTTTTGGTATGCTTATGAGGACATGCTTTCTATACGGGATTACCTCAGGAGCAGGCAGCTCTCTTTATGGGATATAATAGCCTCTTTTTTCCGGTCCAAGGCTTACGCCATTTTCAGCTTCAGGGACCCGTTACCTGCCTTGACGTTTTTAAACGTTATAGCCGGCAGGATACGCAGAAAACTATGGGGCATGACTAAAAAAGAAAAGGCAGCAGGATGATAAATTAAAGGTAACGTCGTTGCGCGGCATCAGCTCAAAAAGAGGAAAACTTTTTTTAGCACGCAAAACCGGTATTAACGAATAAATCTAATAGAAAGGTTGCCTTAAATGCACTGCCTTTACGATTTGCTGGAAGACGTTGAAGTTCTGGAAATCAAACACAAGAAAAATGTCGAGGTGAAGGGAGTTGAGTACAATTCCCGTAACGTTACCCCGGGGGATATTTTTGTTTGTATAAAAGGCTACCGTACTGACGGGCACCAGTATTTTGCAGAAGCGGTTTCTCACGGCGCTGCGGCGGTGGTAGTAGAGGAACTGCAGGAGGACGACACTGTTCCGCAGGTGCGGGTGGACAACTCCCGGCGGGCCCTGGCAGCCTTGAGCTGCAACCTTTTTGGCCATCCATCGCGTTCCATGCGAGTTGTGGGAGTGACTGCTACCAACGGTAAGACCACTACCGCTTATATGATAGACCGTATCATGGAAAAGCATGGCCTTATGACCGGCCTCATGGGAACGGTAGTCTATAAAATGGGCAGGCACGTGGAACCGGCCCGCCTGACTACCCCTGAATCTCTGGATCTCCAGCGAAGCTTTGCCCGCATGCAAGAAGAAGACGTATCTCACGTTACCATGGAGGTCTCTTCCGGAGCCTTGCAGTTAAGCCGGGTGGAGGGTGTTGATTTTGATATAGTTACCCTGAATAATATAAACAAGGAGCATATCGATTTCCACGGCTCTTTTGAAAGGTATTTTAAAAGCAAGTCTCTTTTAATACGTAATGCCGGGAAAGGAGCCCGGGCGGTTTTAAACCTGGACTGTCCTTATGCGGCTTCACTGGTGGATGACACAGAAGCCGGGGTAGTGACTTTCGGGGTGGAAAGCAGGGAAGGACACCTGGGATGTCGCAACCTGGATTTATCCACCGGCCGGGCCAGGTTTACAGCAGAAGTTCTCAAGCCTTTTTCGGGGGAAGGGAAAGAGTACCGACCGGGGGAGAAAATCAAGCTAGCCCTGGCGGTCCCGGGCTATCATTCGGTG
>CAYODA010000165.1:0-4242 GCA_964402625.1 uncultured Syntrophomonadaceae bacterium
AAGGAGGAAGAACACCGGCGCCGTGTTCTAATGGATGCCGCCCGGGACGGGATAGCCATATTTGACCAGGAGCACAGGATTATTGAAGCCAATAAAAGTTTTGCGCAAATGCTGGGTTATTCCGAGGAAGAAGTCCTTCAATTAAAAACCTGGGATTTTGAAGCAAATAAATCAGAAGACGATATTAAAAAGGCTTTTAGCGACCTTTCCCGGGTAGATACTATCTTTCAAACCAGGCACCGCAGAAAGGACGGTTCGATTTACGAGGCGGAAGTAAGTGCCACGGGCGCAAAAATCAATGATGAGAATGTGGTAATTACCGTTACCCGGGATATTTCCCGGCGGGTGGAAATGGAGAACAACCTTCGCTACCTGAGTTTCCACGACAGTTTAACGAAACTGTATAACCGGGCTTACCTGGAAGTAGAGATGGAAAGGCTCGATACGGAAAGACAGCTCCCTTTGAGTATACTGATGGTGGATTTGAACGGTCTTAAGCTGGTAAATGATTCGTACGGACACGCTGTGGGGGATGAGATGCTAAAGGAAGCAGCTGATGTTTTGAAAAGCTCTTGCAGAGAAGAAGATATAGTAGCCCGCTGGGGCGGTGATGAATTTGTTATTCTTTTACCCGGCACTGGAACCACAGCGGCTGACTCTATTTATCAAAGAATAAAACAGGAGAGCAGCCGAAGGTATGTCCGGGATATACCCGTTTCTATGGCGGCGGGCATCGCTACCAAAGAGATTCCTTCTCAAAGCACAGAAGAGATTTTAAAGATAGCAGAAGACAGGCTTTACCAGCAAAAGTTTGAGGAAAGTACCAGTACCAGGAGGGGAGTTTTAAATGCCCTGTTTGTAACCCTGCAAGAAAAAAGTTATGAGACTCAGGAACATGTGCGGCGGATGAGTGAGGCGGCAAGTAGAATTGGAGAAAATGCCGGCCTTGCTGATGCGGAATTAAACCGCCTGAAGCGATTGATTATGCTTCACGATATAGGCCTTATCACTGTACCGGAAAATATTTTACGCAAAGAAGGACCTTTAACCGGGGAGGAATGGAAGATAATAAAAAGGCATCCCGAAGTGGGTTGCCGCATTGCGCAGGCCACGAATGAATTTGCTCATATAGCGGAAGGAATAAAGTGTCACCACGAAAACTGGGATGGCTCCGGTTATCCGGCCGGGCTTACTGGAGAAAAAATACCTTTGCTGGCCAGGATCACGTCTATTGCCGATGCTTACGAAGTAATGAGCAGCGGTAGGCCCTATAAGAAACCCATGTCCAAAGAAGAAATTTTAGGGGAGCTAAAACAGCAGGCCGGCAAGCAGTTTGACCCGGATTTAATCGAGTTGTTTTTGCCTGTTCTGGAAGATGAACTCTAAATTGAGCTGGAGTGAGATACGGGGTGTGGCGTTATGAGGGAAGCATTTCTGGAAAAAGTAGCCAGCAATCCGGTAATTGCAGCGGTTAATGATGTAAAAAAGTTTGAAGAAGCCCTGGAATCGAAATGCGAAATCATATTTTTATTAACCGGCAGTATATTTAACCTGGGAACGCTGGTGGAAAAAGCAAGGCAGCACGAAAAACTTATCCTGGTTCACCTGGACCTTCTGGAGGGATTTTCCAGGGATGCCATATCGCTCAAATACATACATGACTACATCCATCCCGACGGGATTATTACCACCAGGAATAGCCTGGTGAAAAAGGCCAAAGAGAGCAATATTTTTGTTATCCAGAGGCTTTTCCTGCTGGATTCTCTATCCTTGAAAACCGGCATTAAAGCCATCCGGGAAAGCAAACTGGATGCCGTTGAAGTTCTGCCCGGGCTAATGCCCGGTATAATCAGGAAGATTGTTAAGGAAACCAGGGCACCCCTTATTGCCGGGGGGCTGATTGAAGAGAAAGAAGACGTGATAGACTGCCTCAAAGCCGGGGCGATAGGTGTTTCCAGCAGCAACAGTTCCATCTGGCAGCTGTGATTTTGCTGCCGTGGCGGGCACTTCATTTGTAATTGTTAAGTGGTTAACCCTGTTGACAGGGGGAGGTTCTATCTTCTTTCTTTTGACTATAAGCATTCTTTCCGCTTTCCAACCTTTAGCCGGGTAACAAAGCTGGATTTCTCCCGGGTAAGCCTGCTTCTTGATATTTTTGATTACGGGCCGGGAAGTTGCCCGGTTTTTATTTACAATCCCTTCCGGATATGGTATAAGTATATTTAACAGGTAAATACTTAGGCTGAGATGAGGAGAGCCTTGCAATGGAATGGTGCGGATTCCAGATGCAGGGCTTTTTGTTTTTTAGAGGTTTATCCACTTTTTACATGAAGAAGGAGAGAGGATAATGTTTGACGTTGCGGTAATTGGTGCAGGAATAATCGGCACTACTATTGTGCGGGAACTGTCCCGGTACGACTGCAGTACCGTGCTAATTGAGAAGGAAAGTGATGTGGCCAACGGGACCACCAAGGCTAATAGCGCCATTGTACACGCCGGCTATGATCCCGCGCCCGGATCGCTGAAAGCAGAGCTCAACTCCCGGGGCAACCCCATGTTTGACCGCCTCTGCTACGAGATGGGGGTTCCCTTTAAGAATATTGGATCGCTGGTAGTTGCCATGAATGACGGGGAAATGGAGCACCTCAAGGAGCTTTTAAGGAAGGGTCAGGAAAATAATGTCCCGGGATTAAAAATACTTACCCCTGAGGAATTAAAACAAAAGGAGCCTTCTATAAAGGAAGCTGCAGGTGCTCTTTATGCCCCTACCGCCGGGATAGTAGACCCATACGGCCTTGCTATTGCCCTGGCGGAAAACGCTGCGGAAAACGGGGTGGAAATAAAGCTAAACACCCCGGTAACTTCGATAGAGAAGGTTGGCGACGGATACAGTATCTTTTGTGGAGGACGGGAGTTAAAGGCAAAGTACGTGGTTAATGCAGCAGGCTTGCATGCTGACAGCCTGCAGAGCATGGCGGGTAGTTCCGCCTTTACCATACGACCCAACCGGGGGCAGTACTGGCTTCTGGATAAAAGTGCCGGAAGCGTAGTAAATCACGTAGTTTTTCAGTGTCCCGGCCCCCACGGGAAAGGGGTGGTGGTTTTACCCACCGTGCACGGCAATCTGCTGGTAGGCCCCAATGCCGAAGAGGTTGACGGAAAAGAGGAAATTCAGACCACACAGCAGGGATTGGAGTTTGTTAGAAAGCAGGCGGAAATGGTAGTGGAGCATATACCCTTTGGGCAAGTAATTACTTCTTTTTCGGGTTTAAGGGCCAGAACTGATTACGGGGATTTTATAATAGAAGAATCTCGGGAGGCCAAAGGATTCATTAACGCAGCCGGTATTGATTCTCCCGGGTTGGCTGCTTCACCTGCCATTGCCTGCCGGGTGGTGGAAATACTGCAGGAAATTAACGGTCCTTTTAAACTGAAAAAAGATTTTAACCCCCGGCGTCAGCCCATCACCGCGTTTATAGATCGGCCGGAAAAAGAGAAGGAGCAGCTGCTGAACAGGGACCCCCGCTATGGAAGGGTGATATGTCGCTGTGAAACTATCACCGAGGGGGAAATAGTAGAAGCGGTACACCGGAAACCGGGGGCACGTACCGTTGACGGTTTGAAGAAAAGGGTCCGGGTGGGTGCGGGGCGCTGCCAGGGCGGGTTCTGCACCCCCAGGGTAATGAAGATTATAGCCCGGGAATTGAACCTGGATATAGGGGAAGTCACCAAGGACGGCGGTGATTCCCGTATAGTTACTTCCCCCACCCCAAAAGGTACAGGGGATCCCGGGGCTGGGAGAGATTTTTCCCTGCACGAGTCTGCTGGTGAGACTAACGAAAAGGTTACCGGGAAGGCGCACCACAATTACGACCTGGTAGTAATCGGGGGAGGACCCGCCGGCATGGCTGCAGCCATTGAAGCCAGGAAAAGCGGTATAGAGAGCATCCTGGTAATTGAAAGGGACCGGGAACCGGGGGGCATCCTGCAGCAGTGTATTCACAACGGGTTTGGGCTGCATCTCTTCCAGGAAGAGCTAACCGGCCCGGAGTACGCCGAGAGATTTATAAAAGAGCTGTTTAGCAGCGGTATAGATTTAAAGCCGGATACCATGGTGTTCCGGTTAAACGGGGATAAGAGCATGCAGTGCATGAACTCCCGGGAGGGCTGTTTTACCCTCCAGGCAAAAGCGGTAATCCTGGCCATGGGTTGCCGGGAAAGATCCAGGGGAGCGGTTAATAT
>CAYODA010000166.1:0-4232 GCA_964402625.1 uncultured Syntrophomonadaceae bacterium
CCCTTGTGGCCCTCGAACGGTAGCATGAGCCGAGCCAACCACTACACCAGCGACGATAGAAGCAAACGTATTTTCAGAGTAGAAACAAACTAACAAAGGAGGGTGGTCAAGTTGACTACTAAAAATAAAAAAGCCATAGCTGCCGCACTATTTTTACTGATTCTTTTCCTGTTAACAGCCGGCTGCGCACCGGAATATCAGGAAGGAGAACATGAAGCCACCGTGGTGGTAGAGGATTACAAGGGCAGGTCCGTGGAAATACCGGAAGACCCGCAGAGAATAATCTCTCTTTCACCGGGTAATACAGAAATAGCCTATGCCCTGGGCCTGGAAGACCGGCTGGTTGGTGTAACCGACTATTGTAATTATCCTCCCGAAGCTGAAGATAAAACAAGTATAGGAGGATTTCAGGATCCCAACATGGAGAAAATAGTGGAGATGGAACCGGAACTTGTCCTGGCAGGTTCCATGCATGAAGATGAAGTCTTTAAGCTGGAAGACCTGGGGATAAGTGTTTTAGCCCTTGTTCCCGAAACGCTGGAGGACATCTTCGAGACCCTGGAGATGGTAGCCGTGGCTACTGGTAATACCGAAGAATACCACGGGCTTGAAGAAGATTTAAGTGACCGCCTGGACGAGGTCAAGGAAGCAGTAGAGGGTATCCCGGAAGAAGAACGGGTCCGGGTCTATTACGAAGTGTATTCCGACCCGGTAATGAGTGCAGGTGAAGGGAGCCTGGTTCACGAAGTAGTTACGACTGCCGGTGGTTTAAATATCTTTTCGGATATAGCGGAACGCTACCCCCAGGTGAGCCAGGAAAAGATTCTGGAAGAGCAGCCCCAGGTAATACTCTTCCCCGATTATCACGGAACAGCTGATATGCTGGCCGGTGAAATGGGAGACAGGCCGGGCTGGGAAAGCCTGCCTGCTATAGAAGAGGAACGCATTTACGCGGTGGATGACGACGTGTTTGCCCGTCCCGGACCGCGTTTAATTGACGCGGTGGAAATGGCCGCGGAAATCTTTTACCCGGAGTATTTCTAATCAACCTGAGCCCGCTGCAGAGTAAGATGTAAATCTTTTTAATGAAACAGGGGAAATTTTATTGAAATCTGCCTGAAATATATTATTAAAATATACCATTTAAACTAAACGAGATCAGGGAGAGGAATTTGGAACAAGAGTTAAAAAGCGAATTGGAACAGAATAAAAGCAGGGAAAAGATAAAAAAACTTCTTTTAATCCTGGGGCTTTTGATACTTTTGGGAGTATTGTCTATGGTGGCTGTAGTTAGCGGTGCAGCACAGATTACCTGGAAGGAAGCCCTGGTTATTATCCTGGAGGCTTTACCCTTTGGGGTGGAAGGAGAAGATATTTCGGACGTTCACCGGGATATCCTTCTGCAGATGCGCTTGCCCCGGGTGCTGCTGGCTGCGGCGGTAGGTACTTCCCTGGCGGTAGCCGGTGCGGCTTTCCAGGGACTTTTCCGCAATCCTATGGCCGACCCTTACGTCATAGGTATCTCCTCGGGCGCTGCCGTGGGAGCCATCCTGGGTATGTTGAGCGGTATTCAGGTAGTTATGGGAGGATTCGGCACGGTTCCGCTGTTTGCTTTTGGCGGGGGGTTTTTAACCATGCTCCTGGTATATTATATGGCCAGGGTAGGAAAAACGGTGCCAGTGATGACCCTGCTGCTGTCGGGTATAGCCATTAGCGCCTTTCTTTCCGCAGTGGTTTCCCTGCTTACCTTTTTTGCCGGGGACAAACTGCACCAGGTGGTTTTTTGGCTCATGGGAGGTCTGGGCGGGGCTACCTGGGAACAGGTCCTGGTTATGATACCTTATGCAGCGGCCGGGTATCTGCTGGTTGCCCTGTACAGCAGGGAGCTGAACGCCATGCTCATGGGTGAAGAGACAGCCATGCACCTGGGGGTGGAGACGGAGAAGGTGAAGAAATTTATACTGGTGGGATCTTCCTTGCTGGTGGCGGCGGCGGTTTCCACCAGCGGTATAATAGGTTTTGTAGGCCTGGTGGTGCCCCACTTCATCCGGTTGATAGCCGGCCCGGACCACCGTTTTTTGCTGCCGGCTTCCGCCTTGCTGGGTGCCGCCCTGCTTATCGGTACCGATACACTGGCCCGCACCGTCATAGCTCCCACGGAGCTTCCGGTGGGAATAATAACCTCCCTGGTGGGGGCTCCCATGTTCCTGTACCTGCTGAAGAAACGGAAAAAGCTGCGTTATTTTGGGGGAGGAGATTAATCCTTGGGTATGGAGATTGAAGTGCACGGCCTTAAAATGCAATATGATGCCTTTCCCGTCCTGGAAGGGGTGGAGTTTACGGTAGAACGGGGGGATATGCTGGCCCTGCTGGGGGCCAACGGGGCCGGGAAATCCACCCTGCTGCGCTGCCTGAGCAAAGCACTGCAGCCTGCGGCAGGTCAGGTCCTGCTGGATGGAGAGGACCTGGTCCGGGTAAGTAGCCGGGAAACCGCCCGTTTTATGGCGGTAGTGCCCCAGGAAGCCCGTGCCGATTTTGATTTTACCGTAGAAGACGTGGTGCAGATGGGTCGCTACCCCTATCTGGGTCGTTTTCAAAAAGAAAGCAGGGAAGACCTGAAGATAACCCGGCGGTCTATGGAGATGACCGGCGTGTCTCACCTGGCCCGTCGAACAGTTACTTCCCTGAGCGGCGGGGAGAAACAGAGGGTTATGCTGGCCCGCGCCCTGTGCCAGGAACCGGAGGTTCTTCTTCTGGATGAACCCACCGCCAACCTGGATATCGGTTACCAGCATTCCCTGTTGGAAATGGCGGAACGCCTTAATCGTGAAGAAGGTATAACTGTAGTTGCAGCCATACACGATATTAACCTGGCGGTCCTTCACTTTAACCGTTTCCTGTTGTTGTCTTCGGGGAAGGTTCAGGCGGCGGGGACGGCAGAAGAAGTAATTACCCCGGAAAATATCAGCAAGTCTTACGGTGTTTCCGCCTACACTTACCGCCATCCCCTGCACGGATCCCTGCAGGTAAGCGTGGAAAGAGGTGCATCCGGGGAAGAAAGGGACAGCCGCAAGCCTGTGGTGCACGTGATTGGAGGAGGTGAAGAAGCCCTACCTGTCCTGAACCTGCTTTTGCAGGAGGGTTTTCCCCTCTCCGTAGGTCCGGTATCTCCCCAGGATAGCGGTTGCCGGGTGGCGCAGTTTTACAGGCTCCCGGTGGTAGAAGTCCCTCCTTTTTCCCCGGTAACGGAGACCCTTCACCGGTCACACCTGGATCTGGCCCGCCGTGCCAAAGCCGTAGTCCTGCCTCCTATTACTTTTGGGGAAGGCAACCTCAGCAACCTGCAGGCTGTGGAACAGCTGCACCGGGAAGGAAAACCGGTTTACCTGTTAAATCCCGGGAAAACCGGTGAACGGGACTATACCGGCGGCAAAGCCGCTCAAATCGTCAAGCGGTTGCTTGACGGAGGGGCTTGCGAGGTAAAGGATGCGGAAACCCTGCCCCGGTTGCTGGAAAAAGAAGCTGGAAAGGAGCAGGACGGTAGAAAGCAGGCGTAGCGTAATCTTCGCCAGGGATTTATCTGTTCGGGAGGAATGAAGACTTGATACATGTTTACACGGGAGACGGCAAAGGGAAAACTACTGCGGCATTTGGACTGGCCGTGCGTGCAGCCGGTCAGGGTTTGTCGGTACGCGCTATCCAGTTTTTAAAGGGCAGCCGGGAGAGTGGGGAAGTGGTTTCTGCGCGTCGGCTGGGTCTAGAAGTTTTCTCGTTTGGGAAAAGGTGCTCCCGCTCCCCTTTTGGGGGCTGGGAAGGGGAATGCATTTCCTGCGGGGAATGCTGGTTAATTAACGACCAACCCTCCGGCCTGGACCGGGAAGAATTTAGCCGGGGCTGGCAGCTGGCCCGGGAAACGGTGCAGGAACGAGAATTCCACCTGCTTGTTTTGGACGAAATTATTACCGCCTTGAATAAAAACCTGATAGAACCGGGAGAATTTCTTCAGTGGATGGACAATATTCCCGGGAAACAGGAGCTGGTTCTGACGGGCAGGAATGCCCCACCCGGGGTGATAGAAAAAGCACACCTGGTATCACGGATAGAAAACGTAAAGCACTATTTCCAGGAAGGGCTGGAAGCCCGGCAGGGCATAGAGTTTTAATTGGTGGGATGTCTGAGTAGTCACCCCGGCGCTGCTGTCGCAGCGCCACCACTAGAAAGATGAAAATGTT
>CAYODA010000167.1:0-4231 GCA_964402625.1 uncultured Syntrophomonadaceae bacterium
AAATGTTGGTAATTGGAGCAGGTTTAGCGGTAGGAATTTTGTCAGTACTGTTGGTTCACCTTGGTAATCCCGCCAATATGGGTTTTTGTATCGCCTGTTTCCTTCGGGATATTGCCGGGGGTTTAGGGCTCCACGGTGCGGAAGTGGTCCAGTACCTCCGGCCGGAAATCATGGGTTTGGTCCTGGGTAGCTTTATAGTAGCGGTTTTCTTTAGGGAATACAAATCCACCGGTGGTTCCGCACCTGTTATCCGTTTCTTTTTGGGTGTAGTCATGATGGTGGGTGCCTTAATATTTCTGGGCTGCCCCCTGCGCATGCTCCTTAGACTGGCCGGGGGAGACCTCAACGCTCTGGTGGCGCTGCCGGGATATGTACTGGGCATCTGGATAGGAACCCTCTTTCTCAAAAAGGGTTTTACCCTGGGAAGGAGCTATCTCCAGGGTAAAACCGAAGGAGTCGCTTCACCGCTATTATCCATTTTTCTATTAATTCTTTTACTCACCGCCCCCGCCTTTATAATTTTTAGTGAAAGCGGGCCCGGATCACAATACGCTTTCTGGGGAGTAGCCCTGGGAGCAGGACTACTGGTAGGTGTTCTGGCCCAGCGCTCGCGGATCTGTACCATGGGGGGCATTCGAGATCTTATACTTTTTAAAGACACCCACCTGTTTTCAGGCCTGTTGGCTCTCTTTCTGGTAACGCTGGCGGGGAAGCTAATAATGGGTTACTTTGACGCCGGTTTCCTGGAACAACCGGTAGCCCACACCGACGGGCTATGGAACTTCCTGGGTATGACGGCAGTAGGATGGGGTGCGGTACTGGCCGGAGGTTGCCCCCTGCGCCAGCTAATTCTCTCCGGGGAAGGCAGTTCCGACGCTCTGATTACGGTGCTGGGACTGGTTGCGGGAGCAGCGATAGCTCACAATTTCGGTCTGGCTTCTTCACCGGCCGGTGCCACTATACACGGTAAGGTTGCGTTGGGCATAATCTTCCTGCTGCTATTGTTAATAGGAGTCTTCAATTCACAAATCGGCATCCCTGCAGGAAGCAGTTCCCAGAGCAGCAGCCATTCCGGTTAACAAAATTTCTGGTAAAGGAGAGATTAAAATGGGTGAAACTATTGATGTAAGAGGAAGATCCTGTCCCGAACCGGTAATTGAAGTAAGAAACGCTCTTTCCAAAAAAGAATCGGGGCAGTTTACGGTTCTGGTAAGCAGCGCCGTGGCCCGTGACAACGTGAGGCGAGCCGCCGGCGGGATGGGTTGGAAAGTGGAAGTAGAAGAAATGGAAGATGGGTTTCAGCTAAATGTATCCCGTTAAGAGCTTTTACAGCGCAAACCAAACAAGTTATAATAAGAAAAGTCGTTTTAATTTCATATCGATATTTCCTTAAACTTGCTATTACTTGCCGGGGGCAATTTACTTCTACCGGCTGTTAAATATACTTGCTAAAGGCAGGGATTTTCTGTGGAATACACTTATTTCACCTTCCCCACCACTTATTTCGCCATAAGAGCTGAAAAAGTGGTGGAGGAACAACTGGGAGAAGGCCGTGCCAAAATGGTCCCGGTACCCCGGAAAATAAGCTCCAGCTGTGGAACGGCTCTGCGCTGCCAACCCGATAAAGCCGATGATATTGAAAGTATTCTGCAGCAGCAGCGGGTAGAAATCGAGGGGCGGCATCAAATTAAAGAAGAAGAAAGGTTAAACTTAAAAAAACTTTTTGGGTTAAATAAAGGGTGATCTTTAATGGAAGAACAGAATGAATACAATCTCTACTTCGACAACTCCGCTACCTCCTGGCCCAAGCCGGAAGGCGTATACCGGGCTGCGGAAAATTATTTACGCTCAGTAGGTGGAAGCCCGGGGCGCTCCAGCCACACCCGTGCCCTAAAAGCCGACCGACTGGTTTACGAGGCCCGGGAAAGAACCTCCCGCCTGCTGGGGGCGGGAGACCCGAGCAGAATGGTCTTCACCCTTAACGCTACCGATGCCCTTAACATGGCTATAAAAGGAGTGCTGCAGGAAGGCGACCATGTTATCGCTACGGTTTTAGAACACAACTCCGTACTGCGCCCCCTGGGCTCTTTAAAACGAGCGGGAGTTATTGATTTATCCCTGGTTCCCGTTTCCTCCGAGGGATACCCGGACCTGGACTACCTGGAGAGCTGTTTTACTTCTAAAACGCGGCTGGTAATTTGCAATCATGCCTCCAATGTACTGGGTAGCATAGCCCCCATAAAACCCCTGGCGGAGCTGACCCACCGGCACGGTAGCATTCTCCTGGTAGACGCCTCCCAGAGTGCCGGCAGCCTGCCTTTCAGCGTGAAAGAGCTGGACGTTGACCTGCTTGCTTTTACAGGTCACAAGGGACTGTTGGGACCGCCCGGAACCGGAGGGCTTTACGTAAAAGAAGGAGTAGAAATAGGCTACTGGAGAGAAGGCGGCACAGGCAGCCAATCAGAAAAAGACGAACACCCCGTGGAAATGCCGGAGAGACTGGAAGCCGGGACCATGAATGCCCCTGGAATTGCCGGTTTAAGCGAAGGGGTTAAATTCCTGCTGGAAGAGGGCCTCCAGGCAGTAAGAAATCACGAATCCGGCTTAATATCCAGACTACTGGAGGGTATGCATTCCCTTCCCGGCATAACCATATACGGTCCCTCCAATCCCCAAGAAAGAATAGCTGCCGTTTCATTTAACATAAACAACCTGGATGCTGGAGAACTGGGGTTTGCCCTGGAAGAAAGCTTTGGTATACTCTGTCGAACCGGCCTGCACTGTGCCCCACTGGCCCACCAGGCGATCGGGACTTTCCCGCACGGAACCATTCGCGTAAGTCCCGGTTATTTCCACCGCAAAGAAGATATCGACTACCTGCTGGAGTGCCTGGAGAAAATAACGACACACCTCTAGTCCTTCCTGCCTTCTTACACACAACTACCCTACCTTAGTTTGTGGTACATTTTCGTTTTTATAGTGATAACACCTTGAAAGCTGCAGCCGGGGCGACTACTCAGAAAATACGTTTGTTTTCTAGTGTCGCTGGGTATTTTCCACCCTCTAGTGATGGCGCCTGCGGGGCCAGGGTGACTACTCTGAAAATACCCCTTGAGCTTCACTCTTGTTTGCTCTACTTATATATCCCCCCACTTGACTCTTGTTTCTTGAAGCCATACTATTTATATCTTACCTTTGCTTTCAATGATATGGTCTACAGCAGAAGGGTCCGCAAGGGTAGTAGTATCTCCCAGCTTATCGGTCTCCCCTTCGGCTACTTTTCTCAAGATTCGGCGCATTATTTTACCGCTACGGGTCTTGGGCAGCATCTCTACCATTTGTATCTCTTCCGGTTTGGCTATGGCCCCAATCATGTATTTTACATGCTCCCCAAGTTCTTTCTTTAACTCTGGTGTTTTATCATACCCTTCTTCAAGGATGCAGTAGGCATAGATACCCTCACCCTTTACCTCATGAGGTACTCCTACTACTGCAGCCTCTACTACCGCCTCATGCTGAACCAGGGCACTTTCCACCTCCGCTGTGCCAAGACGGTGACCGGAAATGTTAATCACATCATCAATGCGCCCGGTAAGCCTTATATAACCGTTTTCATCCATATAAGCACCGTCACCGGTAAGGTAAGCCCCCGGGAAAGCCCTCATGTAAGTGTTCATAAATCTTTCGTGATCTCCCCATAATCCCCTTAGCATGGAAGGCCAGGATCTTTTGATAACTAAAAATCCGGTTTCCCTGATATCACATGCGTTTTTGTCATCCTTCCAGATACCCGGCTCTACCCCGAAAAATGGAAAGCCTGCGTACCCGGGTTTCATGGGAGTTACACCGGGTATGGTGGTAAGCAATATTCCACCCGTTTCAGTTTGCCACCAGGTATCTACAATAGGACACTTATTTCTCCCTACTACCTGGTAATACCATCCCCATACTTCCGGGTTAATAGGCTCACCAACAGTCCCCAGAAGCCTTAAACTGCTTAAATTCCTGGGCTCTATCCATCCGTCACCTTCTCTCTTAAGGGCCCTTATGGCAGTAGGAGCCGTATAGAAAATATTTACCCTGTATTTCTCTACCACCCTCCAAAACCGGTCAGGTTCAGGATAAGTTGGCACGCCTTCAAAAAGCAGCGTAGTTGCTCCACACGAGAGGGGGCCAAACACAATATAACTGTGTCCGGTTACCCAGCCAATATCAGCCGTACACCAGTATA
>CAYODA010000168.1:0-4182 GCA_964402625.1 uncultured Syntrophomonadaceae bacterium
GCCGGCAAACACAACAACCCGGTACAAGAAAGCATATAAGGTATTTTCTGAGTAGCATTCAAAAGAAACTATCCAGATTTCTATTTATACTACCGTCGCCGGTAGGAGACCAAAAGGAGGCAGACGGCCGTCAGGAAACTCAAGTAGAGAAAGTATTCTCCGGCGTACTGGTATACCGTGGGGCGACGCGGGAAACCGGTTTCCATTAGAAAAACGTCTCTTTCCATGGAAGGCGACTCGAAAATTTTCTCACCCCGGTGGTCAAAGGAAAGCGTTATCCCGGTATTGGCCACCTGGGTAACCCCCATGCCCATCTCCGCAGCCCGCAGTGCGCCTACATATGCGTGCTGTTCCATGCCTATGGTACCGTCAAACCAGCCGTCGTTGGTAAGGACAAAAAGGTGCCTGGCCTGCTGGTAGGCCAGTTTCCTGGTGTAGTCCCCGAAATAAGATTCGAAACAAACTACTCCTCCTATTTGGTCTCCTTCCCACGGCAGGGGGGCGGCTTTCTCGCCGGGCTGGTATTCACCCATGACAAGGTCGACATCAACCACCCGGTTTAAAAGGTCGGGAAAGGGGAAATATTCAACCACGGGAACCAGCCTGTTTTTGTAATAAAAGTGGGCTTCTTCTGCTTCCGGTTCCCACAGCACGATAGAGTTATAGCGAGCCTCTTCTTCCAGGTAAACTGCCCCGTAAAGTATAGGAACCCCGTAATCTTGGGCCAGGTTTTTAACCTCTTCTATCAGGGGATTACCTTCACCGATACTGTAATTTACGGCGGTTTCCGGCCAGACTACCAGGTCCAGCTCGGGGTTCTTTTCCAGGGTATCCCGGCTAAGGTCAAGATAACGGTCAAGGATTTCACCGGGATCGGAATCAATAAGAGCTTGCTGTGGGTTGTTGGGCTGGACCAGGGCTATCTTATGGGTAGAGCGGTCTTCCATCTCCGGAAATAATGATGGTATCCAAAGGCCGACTATCAACAGGCAGGCCGTTATTATTGCCAGCCTGCCCAAAGTTTTTGTTTCCAGCAATTTGCAGAAGCGCAGGACCAGGATAACCTGTACCAGTACCATGAGAAAAGCAAGTCCCCAGTAACCGTACAGGCTGACTGTATTAAGCAAAAAAGGATACATCCATTGGCTGTAGCCGATGTATCCCGCAGTATATCCGAGCAATCCCAGGGAGCGGGCGTACTCCATGGTTATCCAGAGCGTAGGCACTACCAGCGCCGTAACGGCCGGGGGAGAAAACTGATGGAAGTGGCTCACCAGGCAGGCAAAAACGCCGTAAAACAGGCTTAAGAATAAGAGCATTAAAAGGAAAGTAAAAAGGGCCAGCGGTATGTTCAGGTAATCCAGGAATAAAACAGCCAGGTAAGAATTAATATAGCTGTGAAAGATAAAGCCGAACAGCACTCCCCCGTGGAAGGAAGTTGCCCGGTTCACTTTCAAGCAGAACCAAATAAAAGGGAGGAGGCCTATCCAGGCCAGATAACCCTGGTCAAAGCGTGGAAAAGCAAAAATTAAAATAACAGCCGAAAGGACCGGTGCCAGGTAAATATATTTATGAAATTTTACACTAGAGATAATATGTCCGATTTGCATGATTTGTTTCATATTTTATCATAAGAGTAGGGTAGTTTATAGTGTAATATTCAACTTGACGTTAATCCCTGCTAATGGTAGGATAACTTAAAATAGTTAAATTGTTTAATTTTAAAACAATATACATACTTAACTTGTTTTTTAAAAAATAACTGTGGAGTGATAAAAATGACAACCGGTAACGAAAATGATAAGGTGATAGAGTATTTAAAAGAACTGGACATGGATTTTAACAGGCTAATAAATCGTTTTCGCCTTCTTTTCCGGAAGCACTCACCCGACGAGTTAACCGGTACCCAGCTTTCAGTGCTGCGGTGCCTTCGTGCGGAAGGGGCCTGTACCACCTCCTACCTGGCGGATATGCTGGGTGTCACATTGAGCGCCATAACTGCACTGGTAAACCGCCTTTACCGGCAGGGACTGGTTACCAGGGAGAGAAAAGAAGAAGACCGCCGGCAAGTGTGGATTAACATCAGTTCCCGGGGACTCGAATATCTTAATGAAACCGAAGAGAACAGGTATTTCTTGCTGAGCCTGTACTTTTCTCAGCTGACACCGGAAGAGAGGGAACAGTTTTTAACCCTGCTTAAAAAAGTGGTAGGCTTATTTGAGAACAACAATTCTGGAAACAACAATTCCTGAATTAAATATATTAAAAACAAGTTTAATCATAAAAAAAGAGCTTATAATGACCTTGCTCAGGCTGCGCCTTATCCCTGCATATCCTGCTACAAACCCTCCGGGCTGTAACAGAACATTACAGAACAAACCGCAACCTTTTGCTCGACCGACACAAATCCTCCTGAAAACTGATAGTCGCCGCTGAGGCCACTACCAGCCTTCATTAGGGAGAACTCGTGCCGATCTTAGCCCGACCCTGTCTAATCTCTCCGGATCCCGTAATAATCACTGACTATTACAGAACCCTACAAAACCAGACAGGATCTTGCCCTCGGCCGATGCCGAGCCCTGCGGACCCGACATCGACCTAAGGTCGAAGGTGATAAAGCCCGGTGACCTTATCACCTTCTTCGCTCGGCCATTATAAACCCTTTCATTGGTTATTGTAACCGCTGACAGGTTTTTTATTATGGTTTTTTAATAGAATACTAAAGTCGAAATAAGCTTATAATAAAAAATTTTCTGAATAGGCAGGAATTAATTAATTGTTGTAGAATTTAAAAATATAAAAGGAAATACCTAACCTCCTATAAATATAAAAGGGGCCTCTGGCCCTTTTTTTTGCTCTTTTGTAACTACTCAAGCAAAGTAAAGGTAAGTTAAGAGGCAGGCTGTGCCTGCGGGGACGGTTCGAGCGTCACCGGAGCGAAGCGGAGGTCCGAAGGGGAGACGATGGAACCGTCCCCCTGGCACAGCAGTGGATATCTGAGTAGTTACGCTCTTTTTTTCTAAAATTCCAAAATGCAAGAAACATAAAGGGGGATGTATAAATTTTCCCGGCCTGTTCATACTAAAGGGCGTCTCTTAACAACACGTCAGGTGCGGGAAAGGTGAGGAGCTTTGTTGGGCAAAGGTTACAGATTGACCAGGCAGGGTATTGTATTTTTTCACCTGTCTCTCTTATGTTTCCTGGCAGTAATTACAATGGTGCTGTGGCACTTCTGGAACAGCCACTTCCATTACAAACAAGAGCTGGAGCAGTACCGTGAGCAAAACCTCCTTTTGCGTAGAGATCTCAGGCAGCAGGAGGAGGAGATGCAGACCATGGAGGAGCAAATACGTGAGCTTGAGGAGATTTTGGGAAAAAGAGAGGAAATGTACAGGCAGGTAAAACTGGAAGGAGAAGGTGCGAATTTTAACCTTACCCGGCCTTCCGGTTTTTCCGCCGAAATGCTGGAGGACTCCTTTAGTCGTTACGCCGGCGGAGCGTTGCAAGGGGCTGGAGAAGAGTTTGTGCTTACTGAAAAAAAACACGGTATAAATGCGGTTGCCCTTGCCGCCATCAGCATTAATGAAACGGGGTGGGGGCGTTCCAGGCTTGCCCGCCAGAAGAATAATTATTTTGGATGGGCAGCCTTTGATCACGCTCCGTACCGGAGCGCCCTGGAATTTACCAGCAGGGAGCACTCTATTGAATACGTGGGTAGCAGGATTAAAGAGAATTATCTGGAACCGGAAGGCGTGCACTACCACGGTCCTACGTTGCTGGGTATGAACCGGCGTTACGCTTCCGATAACAGTTGGGCTGAGAAGACAGCACAGGCCATGAAAAAGCTAGCGGCAAATGCTATCTCCCCAGAAGAAGCAGAAAAGTACTTCTCTTATGAAGCGTATAAGCGGCTGTACGATGAGCAGGATTACTATTACCTGAAAGCAAAGTAGAATCCTTCTTTAGTAGTCCTGCTAATGAAAGTAATATGTTGCCGGAGCCCGTTCAGACAGGTAAAAAGGCGAGACGTGAACTTTATGCGATTTTTAAACTTTACAGGCACCCCAATCATTAGTTATAATAAAAAAAAATCGGGGTGTAGCGCAGTTTGGCCAGCGCGCCTGCTTCGGGAGCAGGAGGGCGTGGGTTCAAATCCCACCACTCCGACCATCATGAAAAACC
>CAYODA010000169.1:0-4170 GCA_964402625.1 uncultured Syntrophomonadaceae bacterium
TTCTCAATCCGCACTCCTGTTCCTACACCAGCACTGGTTACGGACATAAAACAAGTATTTACTGCGTAAGCTCATCCAGCAGGGAACGGATCTTTTGGAAATCCTCCCACACAGGCTTCTTTTTATTAACATCCCGGAGCAAAGCAGCCGGGTGAAAAGTGGGCATGTACCAGCGTTCGCCTTGCTTTACCCATTGCCCCCTCATCCTGGTTATTTTAGCGTCTTTCCGAATAAGTGTCCTGGTAGAAAGTGAGCCCAGGCATACAACTATCTCCGGGTCAATTATTTCTATCTGTTTCTCCAGGTAAGGGAAACACTCTTTAACTTCACCGGCCTCAGGCAGCCGGTTGCCGGGGGGCCTGCACTTTATTACGTTGGTTATATAAACTTCTTCCCGGGACATACCAATTGCCTCCAGGATCCGGTTCAACAACTGGCCGGCTCTACCTACGAAAGGCAAGCCCTGCCTGTCTTCATCGGCGCCCGGTGCTTCCCCTACCAGCATTAAATCCGTTTCCGGGTTTCCCTCGCCAAAAACAGGATGTCGACACCCCTGGCGAAGCTGACAGCCGGAGCAGGCATAACACTTTTCAGCCCAATCTCCCAGTGTTTGTGCTTCCCTGGCTGCCGTAAAGGAGTCCCCATCAGTAACTTCCTGCTTCATATTCTCTTCTGTTTCGACTTTATTTCCCAGGAAATCAAACAGGCTACTCTGTCTTGAATTTTCCACAGGATCACACCCTTAGAATTCTACTGTCTTTTATACCGGCGGCTCGGTGGAAAGCCGGCTTTTCCTTCGGTAACGCTTGACAGCCAGCTGTATTAGCCGCTCCACCAGTTCGACGTAAGAAACCCCGGTAGCTTCCCACAGCTTGGGATACATGCTGATAGCTGTAAAACCGGGTAAAGTATTTATTTCGTTAACGATAATTCGGCCGGATTTTTCATCTACAAAGAAATCTGCCCGGCCTAGCCCGCTCGCTTCCAGCGCTTTAAAAGCAGAAATAGAATACTCCTGTACTTTTTCTTTTAAATCTTGGGAAAGCTCTGCAGGAATCACCAGTTCGGATCGGTCATCTATATACTTGGCCTTGTAGTCATAAAAATCGTTACAGGGCACTACTTCTCCCGGAAGCGAAGCTTCTACTTTTTCATCCCCCAGAACACTACATTCTATCTCCCTGCCGGGGATATTGGCCTCCACCACAACTTTTTCATCGTATTTAAAAGCCTCTTCCAGGGCCCCACCCAGGTCTTTTTCGTAATAGACCTTGCTTATACCTACACTTGATCCCAGGTTGGCGGGTTTAACAAAACAGGGATAGGAAACCTCTTCCTTGACACGCCCTTTCCAGGCTTCCGGGTTTTCCAGCCAGTCCCAGTGTTTAAAATAAACAAATTCTCCTACTGGAAGACAATTCTGCAAAAACAGCTGTTTCATTAGTACTTTATCCATACCCGCGGCGGACCCCGCCACACCGGAACCCACATAGGGCAGGCCACATAGCTCCAAAAGTCCCTGTACGGTCCCGTCCTCACCAAAGGGACCGTGCAGAACCGGAAAAACCACTTCCAATGCAATAAAGTGGCGTGTTTTCATTTCACCCTGTTCTTCTTCCAACAGGAGAATTCCGGGGTTACAGGGATCCGTAACCGGCACTGCCCGGAAGCAGTCTTCTTCCGGGCACCCCTCCTGCAGGGCTTTCCAGGGGTTGTTTCCCGCTATCCAGCGCCCTTCCCTGGTTATCCCTATGGGTACTATTTCGTACTTCTTCCGGTCTATTGCTTCCATAATGGAAGCAGCCGATTTTAGAGAAACGTCGTGTTCTCCCGACCGCCCCCCGAAGATCACACCTATACTAGTTTTATTCATTTTCCCCCCACCAGCGTAGTTTTGTTCCATTTATTCCACCAGTTGTAAACAACTTATACCGGCGGTTAGCAATTGGCGTATATTATGATTTATACTACCGCTTAACTTTCTTTATCACTACTTTCTTTAGCAGCGGCTATTACCTGTTCGCTAACATGTGAAGGAACTTCTTCGTAGTGTTTAAAGTCCATCTTGAAAAATCCCCTTCCCTGCGTCATGGAACGGAGGTCAATGGCATAGCGGAACATTTCCGCCATTGGGACCAGTGCGCGGATGTTCTGCAAACCGTCCGAAGGATCCATGCCCAGAATACGTCCCCGGCGGCTGTTGAGGTCTCCCATGATATCTCCCATGTAAGATTCAGGAACAGTAACTTCAACTTCCATGATTGGCTCCAGCAGTACCGGCTCGGCCTGTTCCATGCCTTGCTTAAAGGCCTGGGAAGCAGCTATTTTAAAAGCCATTTCGGATGAATCAACGGTGTGATAAGAGCCGTCAAACAAAGTGGCTTTTACTCCAACCACTGGATAGCCCGCCATTTCTCCTGCTTCCATGGCTTCATGGATACCTTTTTCTACCGCCGGAATATACTGCTTGGGAACAGCCCCGCCAAAAATTTTCTCTTCAAATTCAAACCCTTTTTCGTAATCTATGGGCTCCAGTTCCAGCAACACATGACCGTACTGACCTCTACCCCCGGATTGCTTTTTGTACTTTTTCTCTACTTTGGTTCCTTTTTTTATGGTCTCACGGTAAGGGACCTTGGGGGTTTTTAAGTCCACGTCCACCCCGAACTTCTGTCGTAGACGGCTGATGATAACTTCCAGGTGCATTTCACCCATGCCGGATACCAGCATTTCCTTAGTTTCCGTATTGCGTTCTACCCTAAAAGTGGCGTCTTCGTCAGCCAGCCTCGACAACCCGCTACCTACTTTCTCTTCGTCTCCTTTGGCTTTTGCTTCCACTGCAAAGGAAATAACTGGTTCGGGGAATTCAATTTCGGGGAACTGTACCGGGTTATTGCGGTCGCACAGGGTGTCACCGGTGCCGGTGGCCTGCAGCTTGGATATACTGACTATATCCCCGGCTACCACCTCGTCGGCCTGTATCTGGCTTTTTCCCCTCATGTAGTACAGCTGCCCGATCTTCTCTGTCTTGTCCTGGTTGGGGTTTAACACCTGCATGTCCTGTTTTAACTTGCCCGAAAAAACCCGAAAATAATTAATACGGCCCACGTAAGGATCGGTCTGCGTTTTAAAGACAATCGCGGAAAAGGGGGCTTCCGTATCCGGAGCAATGGCCTTCTCTTCCCCGCTGCCGGGCACAAAGCCAGCAACCTCACCGCGGTCAACCGGGGAGGGAAAGTAGTCATTGATTATATCCAACAGCTGCTGGATACCGTAGCACATAACTGCCGAACCAAGTATAACCGGGAATATTCCTTCGGATTGAAAACCGGCTTTAATACCCTGACGGAGTTCTTCCTCGCTTAATTCTTCCCCCTCCAGGTATTTCATTAAAAGGTCGTCGTCATTTTCAGCAGCTACTTCAACCATTTTTTCTCTCAGTTCTTCCGCCTGCCCCTGGTATTCCTGAGGTATATCTTCTTCTTTTACTTCTTTACCTTCTCCCTCAAAAGTGTATGCTTTTTGCTTTAAAAGGTCTATTACTCCCTTAAAATCGCCTTCTTCACCCCACGGCATCTGTAGGGGAACAACCTTGTTTCCAAAGAAATTTTGCAACTGCTCCAGCACCCTGGTAAAACTGGCGTTTTCCCTTTCAAGCTTGTTAACAAAAAATAGGCGCGGCAATTGATACTCGCTGGCGTATTCCCAAACTTTTTCCGTACCTACCTCCACCCCGTTTACTGCGCTTACCGCGATGATTGAAGCATCCGCTGCTCTCAGGGCCGCTTTCACATCTCCCAGGAAATCGAAGTAACCCGGGGTATCCAAAAAGTTGATCTTATGGTCTTTCCATTCCACCGGTGCCAGGGAGGTATTAATAGTAATTTGCTTGTTGGCTTCTTCTTGGTCAAAGTCGGTAACTGTATTGCCGGCGTCTACGCTCCCCAGTCTATTTATGGCATTGGAAACAAACAGTGCAGCTTCAGCCAGGGAGGTTTTCCCTGCGCCTCCGTGAGATATAAGCGCTACATTCCTTAGCTGTTCTGTAGAATATTTTTTCATTACCATTCCTCCTTGTCACCGTTAATGTGTTTGGCGGCATGTGTATTTTTCCAGTTGGCCGCTCTTACTCTACTTTACCTGGACTACTCAGAAAATACGTTTGCTTTC
>CAYODA010000170.1:0-4167 GCA_964402625.1 uncultured Syntrophomonadaceae bacterium
TATAAATCTTACTTTTCTTGTTGATTTTCTTCAGAGCAGGGGTGGTTTTCTTCTTCCCCGTGACACTCTTTTACCTGTTCCGGGGTGCACTCCTGTGGAGTGGTTTTTAGTTTCTCCGGCTGATGGCAGCAGTTTTTACACACGGCCAGTACCCTCCTTTCTTCTTCGTGCTTACTTAAATTCGCCTCTTCACCATTTTTCTTCTCACCTGCCAGGAAGGTTTCAATTTCTTCTGCTGCTGCACCTGACATCTGCAGCAGCACCTCGGCGGCTTCCCGGAGCATCTCCCGGTCCACGCGGTAATGAGTCCAGTAACCGCGTTTTTCACCTACCACCAGGCCTGCTTCCCGCATTAATTTTAAATGTTGGGAAGCTGCGGGCTTTGATATTTCTAACATTTGGGCCGCCCCTCCCACGCACAAATCCTGCTCCAGGAGCAGTTTAGTTAAATGAAAGCGGTTATCATCGCCCAAAACTTTAAGTAACTTTACCACCTGGCTTACTGAGAGACTATTCATTTTATGCACCCTTAATCTAATTAAGTAATAACTTAATTAGATTATAGTATAATTAATTTTAATTAACAACAAAAAATCTTAATTAGATACTTGACATATGTTAATAATAATATTAAAGTGATAATGAACATATTCTCATATCTATATTACTAGAAGGCATAAAAACCTTGCCTGGAATCCTTCGTGGAAAAGCAGGGTTTGCCTTAAAATACATCATGCAATCGCAGGAAGGAGGTGAAAATAGATGCCAAGAGGAGACGGAACAGGTCCGATGGGATGGGGCCCGGGAAGCGGTCGAGGAGCAGGCTTTTGCGCCGGCTTCAACAGACCAGGGTTTGCCAACCCCGTGCGCGGAGGCTTCAGGGGTTCCGGTTTCTGGGGGCCCAGGCAGGCTCCACCCCGGCAGACTCCCGCACCCGCAGATGAACTGGAAAACCTCCAAAACCAGGCCAGCTTTCTCAAAGAGCGCATTGCACAAGTAGAAGCAAGGCTTAACGAACTGCAAAACGAAGAAGATAAACAGTAGCAAAGTTGGTAGCACAGGAACTGCTGCAAGAGGCCGGGGCGGCATAAAAGATTTAATGCGTAATGCTCTTACTGTAAGCTGCCTTCAGCCTCTTGCCGCTGGCCATCCCTGCTGGTTTTTGGCCTTACACAAGTTAAAATGGACAGCAAGGACTATACAAAAGGGGGAGCGCTGTGTACCGGGAAAGGGTTATAGAACATTTTACCAGGCCAAGAAATGTGGGACGTATGGCGGAGCCCGACGGAACCGGGGAAATGGGAGATCCATCTTGCGGTGACTACCTGAAAATATATATAAAGGTCAAGTATCACCGCATACAGGACATTAAATTTGAGATAAAGGGATGCCCTGCAGCTATTGCCACCAGCAGCATGTTAACTGAAATAGTAAAGGGAAAGACTGTAAATGAAGCCTGGGAAATATGCGATGAAGATGTCCTGGAAGCACTGGGAGGACTACCTGAAAACAAAATACACTGCTCCAACTTAAGCACGGGAGCCCTACAAAATGCCATAATAAGCTATATCGCCCGGGAAGATAAATAAAAAACAATAACGGATAACGGGAATCCCGGGAGAGCAGCCATCAAACAAAAGTTATTTCAGAGACAAATTTATGGGCATCTTAACAAGTTTAACGTAAAAAATTATTTAGCTTTTTATGGTCTTACGATGCTTCGTGAAACAAACCAAAAGGTGGGTATAAATGATATGAGAGCAGGAAGTATCAAAGCTGTGTGCCTCGCAGAAGAACGCGGAAAACCCAAGCAAGCTGTCCCTTCGGCCTTTATAAAATCCGGCTACGGGATAGAAGGTGATTCCCACGCCGGCTCGGAAGACAAACAGGTCAGTGTACTTCCAACAGAACTACTCAAACCGGTTATAGAACAGCTGGGTTCCCGGCCGGCACCGGGAAGTTTTGCTGAAAATTTGCTGGTGGAAGGATTGGACAGCAGTAAAATAAAACCGGGGACAGTGCTTCAAGCAGGAGAAATTACCCTGGAAGTCACGGGAATCGGCAAAGCCCCCCATGAACATCACACTTACTCATACAAAGGGTTTTCCTTACTGGCAGATAAAGGTATTTTCTGCCGGGTAATAAACAGCGGGGAAGTAAAAGAAAACGATGCGATAAGCATTGAATCTTAAACACATTTCAACTCTCAACATTAGAAGTTTAACACATCAATATTAGAGGAGGAGGCAAAATATGAGCCAAAGCAGCAATCAGCCTTCCGGGGAAAATGCACCGGAAAAAGTTTCCCGGCCTGATATAAAAAACGTTATTGCTGTTTTAAGTGGAAAAGGGGGAGTAGGTAAATCTTCAGTTTCCGCCCTGCTGGCTGCAGGAGCAAGGCGGGAAAATTACCGGGTAGGCCTCCTGGACGCTGACATTACCGGGCCAAGTATTCCCAGGATGTTTGGCATAAACGGATTATCTCCGGATAGCAAAGTCTCACCTGCAGAAAGTTCGCTGGGTATAAAAATCATGTCTTTAAATCTGCTACTTCCTAGCGAGGATGACCCGGTAATATGGCGTGGTCCCCTCATTGGTGGAGCAGTCAAGCAATTCTGGACGGACATAGAATGGGGAGAACTGGACTATCTCTTTATAGATCTTCCACCCGGGACAGCCGATGCACCCCTCACAGTCTTGCAGTCCATCCCCCTGGACGGCCTGGTGGTGGTAACCTCTCCCCAGGAGCTGGCGGTAATGGTGGTGAAAAAAGGTCTGAAAATGGCCAGGATGATGGATGTACCGATTTTAGGCCTGGTAGAAAACATGTCCGAAATGATATGTCCCCACTGCGGAAAGCAAGTTGAGTTATTCGGTGCCAGCCAGGGAGAAGAAGTTTCCAACACTACAGGGGTACCCTTGATGGCCAAACTTCCCATAGACCACTACCTGGCCGAATGCTGTGATAAAGGAGAAGTGGAACAGTACCAGAGCAACCTCTTTAATGAAATGTATAGTCTACAGCAAAAACAAAACCACTCGGGAGGGAAATAACATGTTAATAGCGCTAAGCTCCAGTGGGCAGGCGAGTAATGCCACGCTGGACCGCCATTTTGGGCGGTGTTCATATTTTGCCTTTTACCATAAAGAAACCAAAGAATGGAGCTTTGAAGTCAATCCAGGAGCAGGAGAAACCAGCGGTGCAGGAATAAAAGCTGCACAGCACCTTGTGGACCTCGGAGCAGACGTGATCTTAACCGGGGAAGTAGGCCCCAAGGCATGGCAAGTGTTAGAAGCCGCCCCGTTGGAAGTTTATCAGCTTACCGAAGTCACGCTAGAGGAAGCTGTTAATCATTACCTGGAAGGAAAAACCCGGAAAATGGATGGTGAAAAAGGAGGCTCTTTCTCTTCCGCAGCAAATTCACCAAACAGCAGCCCGGTCCGGCCAAATGGAAGACTGGCGGTGGCTACCGAGCAAAACCAGGTGGCACAACACTTTGGTCGCTGTGAAGGTTATACCCTGGTGGACTATGAAGGAAACCGGGTAATCAACAAGTGGTATTTACCCAACCCAGGACACCAGCCCGGCTTCCTACCCCGTTTCCTGGGAGAGCATGGCATAGATTGTATAATTGCCGGGGGCATGGGACCACGCGCCCAGAACCTGTTCAACGAACAGGGTATAGACTACCTGCTGGGTATAACCGGACCGGTAGACGACGCAGTTAAAGAGTATATCAAAGGAGCAATAGCCGGTGGAGAAAGCCTCTGTGACCACGGTCAACACGGGCATCATGGACAATGCGAATAGCTCTTGTTTATTATCACTGCAATTAGGGAAGGTATAAAACCAGAGGCCGAAATACTACCGCCCTGTTAAAGGGAATGAGCATTCTCTGAGTTTTGTGTAGTTACCTGTAATTAAACTTTAAGAAGGAGGTATTAAAGTGAAAGCTACTGTTAATGAGGAGTGCACAGCCTGCGGTATCTGCGAGGACACCTGTCCGGAAGTTTTCGAATTAGGTGACGAGGATATAGCCGTAGTTAAGCTCGACCCGATTCCCGAAAAACACCAAGACGCCGTAAGGGAAGCTGCTGAAGAATGCCCCAGCGAAGCAATAGAAATCTCCGAGTAAACAAATGCCCACCCTGGTATTGGAAGTTGGA
>CAYODA010000171.1:0-4123 GCA_964402625.1 uncultured Syntrophomonadaceae bacterium
TCACTAGAAGGTGGAAAATACCCAGCAGAGCTGGTGTAAGTGGTTGGCGCAAATTAGAAGTTAGAAGTAAGAGGTTGGAATTCGTAATCTCTACCCCGGGAGAAAGGCTAAAGTAAGTTGTTGGCAATAGTGTTTTTATATTTTATCCAATTTCTAACCTCTAATCTCTAACCTCCGCATTTAGGGGAGCCCGCGGAGACCGAAAGCTGAGCCGATGTTGTGGCCCTCGAACGGTAGCATGAGCCGAGCCAACCACTACACCAGCGACAATAGAAAGCAAACGTATTTTCTAAGTAGACCCAAATTTACGTATGCCCATTATATGGGATCGGAAAAGTAGTTCCGGTCCCATGTTTAAATTTTAGCGCTTCCCTTCGATGAGAAAAAGCTGAAGCGGGGTGTGGGTATAAAACGTTTTTGTTTCAACCCCCGCATACCATTAATTGGGGCTTAAGGATTGCAGGAAAAACTACTTTAAACATCGAATATATATACAGGTTTAAGGTGTAAATAAATTCACACAATTAACCTGTTATAATAATAAAAATCAGGGCAGGTCTGGTAAATATGGAAACCACAAAAATTCTGGTAGTTGATGATGAGCGTTCTATAGCGGAGATCATTCAGTTTCACCTGGAAAAAGAAGGCTACCAGGTAATACTGGCTTTTAACGGAGAAGAAGCGCTGCAAAAAACAGAACAAGAAGACCCCGATTTAATAGTACTGGATATCATGCTTCCTGAGAAAGACGGGCTGGAAGTTTGCCGGGAAATCAGGTCTCACAGTGATATACCCATAATTATGCTTACCGCCAAGGAGGCGGAAGTTGACCGGGTAGTAGGCCTGGAAATGGGAGCCGACGATTACGTAACCAAACCCTTTAGTGCCAGGGAGGTAACGGCCCGGGTCAAGGCCATCCTCAGGCGCACTGCAGGGGGCGTTTCCCCCAAGAACTTTTTAAGGCAGGGCGACCTGGAAATTGACAGTGACTTGATGGAAGCACACAAAGGCGGGAAAAAAATCGAACTTACTATGAAAGAGTTCTCCCTGCTTTATTTCCTCATGAACCATGTGGGACAGGTTTTTAGCCGGGAAAAATTGTTAAATCGGGTTTGGGGCTATGACTACGTAGGTGAGGCCAGGACAGTGGATGTTACCGTCAGGAGGCTGCGGGAAAAAATTGAAGAAGATCCGGCTCACCCGGAGTATATTTGTACCAAAAGAGGCATAGGTTATTATTTCCGGAGGCAGACATAATGTTTAAGGGTCTGCAGTGGAAAGTAGTTCTTATGTATACCCTGCTCCTTTTCTTTGCCTTCCAGGTAATAGGAGTCTACCTGGTACAATCGCTGGAGCATTATTACTTCAGCAATTACGTGGCCGGCATAGAAAACCAGGCCAGGCTGCTTTCCTCCCTTCTGAACAACCATATACTGGAGGATGACAGAGAAGGCATTGTAAACTTAATTGAAGAGTTCAGGACCCAGGAAGATACTGATATCATGGTTCTTGACCGTTATTCCCGGGTTATTGGCACTTCGGGATTTACCACCTCTGGTTTTACCGAGGAAATGGATGGACAGCGGTTGATAAAAGAAGAAGTCACCAGGGCCCTGGGAGGTAGCCAGGGTGATGAAGTTCGTATAAACCCGGAAAATGACAACCGCTATTACTACCTGGCTTATCCTATAGAGGATAACGGCATGGTAAATGGCGTGGTTTACCTGAGCGGTTCTCTTAACCATATTGACCAGACCCTGGGGGAAATCAAAGGAATACTGCTAACGGGTTCCCTGGTGGTGTTGCTAATATGCGCTTCGGTAGGGGTAATTTTAACCCGGACGATAACCAGGCCGGTGGAAGAAGTTACCCGTAGAGCCGCGGAACTGGCCCGGGGGGATTTCTCCCAGCGGATCAAGGTGTACTCGGAAGATGAGATAGGACAGCTTTCCCGGATGTTTAACTACCTGGTGCACCGGCTCCGTTCTACCTTAAACGAAATGTCTCTGGAAAAAAGCAAGGTAGAAGCAATTTTGAATTACATGAGTGACGGCGTAGTGGCTTTTGACGGGAACGGAACCCTGATTCACGTGAATCCGGCGGCCAGGGAAATGCTTGACCGGGTGGTTTATTATTCTCTTAACCAGGAAAACCCGGGGGTGCAGCTACTGGAAAACCTGGTAGGGAAAGATAAAGTAAAAGAGTTTTACCATAGCGGCGAACCTTTTACCATGGAGGTATCCCGGGAAACCCCACCAGTTACCCTGGAGGTAGGCGTGGCGTCTTTTAAAGAAGAGACCGGACAGTTAAAGGGAGTTCTGGTAGTGCTGCACGATGTAACCAGGGAAAGAGAAATGAGCCGGAGACAGCGTGAATTTGTTGCCAACGTCTCCCACGAATTGAAAACTCCCCTTACTTCTATAAAGAGCTACACGGAAGCCCTTTTGGAAGAAGATGATTCCAACCAGGAGCTCCGGGAGCGGTTTTTACAGGTTATACACGGGGAGACCGAGCGCATGGTATCCATGGTAAAAGACCTGCTGGAGCTTTCTCAGCTCGACGATCAATCTACACTTTTAAGGCGGGAGAAGAAATACCTGGTTACTATAATTGAAGATGCGCTTGATAAGGTCAGGCCCAGGTTTGCTGAAAATCCGGCGGTCCTGGTGGATGTAGATCCCGACTTGATGGTAGAGGTAGACCGGGAAAGAATTTGCCAGGTTTTTATCAACCTCTTAAACAATGCTTTTAAATTTACACCGCCGGAGGAAGGATGGGTACAGGTGTCAGCAGAACAGGAAGGAAACCGGGTCAAGGTAGCCGTCGGGGATAACGGTAAAGGGATACCGGAAGAAGAAATTTCCCGGGTGTTTGAACGATTCTACCGGGTAGACAAAACCCGTTCCCGGGATTCCGGGGGAACGGGCCTGGGTCTATCTATTTGTAAGCAGGTTATAGAAGGCCACCAGGGTAATATCTGGATGGAAAGCCGGGCGGGGGAAGGAACCGTGGTGTATTTCACCCTCCCCGCCGCTCAATAAAAAACCGGGAGAAGAGAGGTTTATGGAAAAGTTAAAAACAGTTATACTGCTCTACCTGGTAATACAGAGCATGGTGCTCACTTATATACTGTGGTTTGACAAAGGCGATTATGAAAAAGTGGCGTTTACTGTGGAGGAGCCGTATATTTTCCAGGAAGCACATGACCCGGAAAAAGCAGTTTCCCCCGCCAGGTTTTCCATGCCCGGCCCTGAAGAAAACCAGTATTACTTTTTGAAGCCGGGGATGGAGGGGTATGACAGCACGTGGGAAAGTATTTATTCCTGGCTGGAACAGGGAGTTATAGAAGAAGTGGAGGAAGGTACGGATATTCCACCAGATGGTGATTCGGAAATGGTGTTGTGGTTTGAACCCCCGTTTCCCGTGGAAAACTGGAGAGAGTCACTGCCGGGGAAAGAACCCAAGAAGATGAAGAAGGTGGAACTTTATGTGGAAGAAGATGAAGTGTTATTTCTGGTTAACCTGGAAGACCGGCAGTCTGTAATAAAAGAATCCCGTTCCGAGCTTGTTCAGGAAATCAAGGAAGAACTGGCCGAAGCAAAAGAGCACTCCCTGCTTTATAGCTTGTGGGAAGAAGAGGAGATGGGCGCATACCTGGGAGAAAGGTTTACGGTGGCGCCAGGTGAATACTATTTGCCGGCAGAAGAGATAGAGCTAACCAGGCCGGTGCTGGAGTGGGACCGGGAAGATCTTTCCTCTGAGAAGCTAATTAACGCCTTTTTCCTGGATACGGATATGCTCCGGCAAATTGAGGTAGGGGAGGGAGAAGTAATATACACCGACGGGAAGGAGTACCTCCATTTCAAAGCAAACGAATTTGAATACTCGGCACCTCCGGCAAAAGGAGGAGGGGTTTCCTTTTCTTACAGGCAAGCCGTGGGTAAGGCAACGGAATACCTGTGTCATTACGGGGGGTGGCCGGAAAATTTGTACCTGAAGGCGGTTTCTTTTCAGCAGGAATCTCCCTTTATAGAAGGAACGGGATATTACCAGGCCAGGTGGAATTATTACTACCAGGGATTTCCACTGGCAGGGAAGGAAATACAGATGGAATATAATGACC
>CAYODA010000172.1:0-4077 GCA_964402625.1 uncultured Syntrophomonadaceae bacterium
CCTCGTAATTAAAAACAAAAATTTAATTTTAATCCGCAGATATTGCCTTTTTATTCGGGCATCCTATCCCTTAATAGCAAAAAGCATAAACAATAATAAACTGATCCTATTTTTTCCTGACAGTTTTCCTTTTATCCCATCCCCTTTATCTCTTTTTATTTAAGCCCCTCTTAATATAATATATTAAATTTCTACTTCTATAAAGAGGTTTATGCTCCGTTACTAGTTGTCCAATTCAAATTTTAATAGTATAATAATAATTAGAAGCGTCCTCCTCATTACCCTGTTAACAGGGTCCATATTGTGCTGCATTAAAAAGTGTTCACAAAAGTGTTCACAAAATCCGACGGCATTAGCGGTAGGAACACACGCAACACAAATTGCACAAAAAAATTCACAAGAAAGGAAGCCTGATATGACAAACTTAAATTTCATGTTAAACCCCAAGTCGGTCGCAGTAGTAGGTGCCTCTAAAACTCCCGGAAAGATCGGTTATGCCATCCTGAAAAACATAGTCGACAGCGGTTACCAAAACAAAGTTATTCCCATCAACCCCAACGAAAAAGAACTTCTGGGATATCCGTGTGCTTCCAGTATAAGCAAAGCTGGAGCAGTAGATATAGCAGTAATTGCCGTACCGGAAAAAGTGGTTAACGAGGTAGCACGTGAATGCGGGGAGGCCGGAGTAAAAGGACTGGTAGTAGTATCGGCAGGTTTTAAAGAAGTAGGTCCGGAAGGCGCCAAACGGGAAAAAGAACTGATGGAGATATGCCGTAATTACAATATGCGTTTGGTGGGCCCTAACTGCGTTGGCCTTATAGATACCCATACTCCTTTAAATGCTTCGTTCACTGCGGGCACACCCTTCCAGGGAGACATTTCTTTTATCTCCCAGAGCGGGGCCATGCTGGTTTCTATTCTCGACTGGAGTCTAACCTCGGAAATTGGATTTTCCAAGTTTATCAGCCTGGGCAACAAGGCTGACCTCAACGAAGTAGACTTTATCAATGTTTCAGCCGATGACCCCCAAACAAATGTTATTCTTTGCTACATTGAAGATGTTGTTGAAGGAGAGCGCTTCCTTAAAGCGACCTCTGAAGCAAGCAAGAAAAAGCCGGTGGTAATACTAAAATCCGGCGCCAGCGCCTCCGGAGCCCAGGCAGCCAGCTCTCACACGGGTGCCCTGGCCGGAAGCGATAAAGCCTATGAAATAGCATTTCGGCAGGGAGGAGCATTGCGTGCGGAAAACATGAACGAACTCTTCGAGTTGGCCGTAGCTTTCTCCATGTCCCCACTGCCTTCAGGAGATAGAGTTGCCATTATAACCAATGCGGGTGGCCCCGGCATTGTGGCTACCGATGCCGTGGAAAAATCAGGACTGCAAATGGCCCGTTTCGATAAAAAGACTATCGATTACTTCCAGGAAAACCTGCCGGTTGAAGCCAATATCTACAACCCTATCGACGTGCTGGGAGACGCAGGTCCCGACAGATACTACCTGGCAATGGAAGCGGCAATGGCCGATGAAAATACGGACAATGTTATCGTCATGGTAACTCCTGCAGCAATCACCAACCCAAGCCAGATCGCCCATTACATGGTGGAATTAAACAAGAAATATCCCGATAAACCTATTTTTGCCGTTTATATGGGCGGAAAGTCCATGGAAGAAGGCATCAAGGTGCTGAACGAAAACAGGATTCCTTCCTATACATTCCCCGAACAAGCTATACACGCTTTAAAAGGAATGGTTCAGTACTCCAGGTTTAAAGAAGAGCTTAAAGTAGAACCAGAACCCATGTCTGTTGAAAGAGATCAGAACACCGTAAAGTCTATCTTTTACGATGTGCTGAAAGAAAAGCGCCTGGTCTTGAGAGGTGACGAGACTTCCAAGGTAGCCCAAGCTTACAATTTACCGGTACAACCCATTTACCTGGCCAAAAGCGCCTCTCAAGCAAAGAGCATGAGTGACGAACTGGGTTATCCCCTGGTAATGAAAATTTCCTCCCCGGATATAATGCACAAAAGTGATGTGGGAGGAATAGAAGTAGGTCTTCAGAGCGCAGATGCAGTAGAAAAAGCCTACGACCGCATGATGAAAAAGGTAAAGCGTTACCTTCCCAAAGCCAACATCTACGGGGTTGAACTCCAGCAGATGGCCGACGAGGGAACGGAACTTATCATCGGAATGAGTCGAGATGTTCAGTTCGGACCCATGATAGCGTTTGGCCTGGGCGGCATCTACGTTAACCTTATAGAAGACGTTTCTTTCCGCCTGGCCTCAGCCTTGACTTCTCCTGAAGAAATCAAGCAGATGATTAAAGAAACCAAGGCGTATACCATGTTGAAAGGATACCGGGGAAGCAAACAGGCCGACATGGACACACTAATAAATACTATAGGCAGTGTAGCAAGACTGGTACAGGATTTTGATGAAATAACCGAGCTGGATATTAATCCCCTGAGAGTTTATCCTCAGGGGGCCTCTGCCCTGGATATCAAGATCACCATCTCTTCTTTCTGGTAATATAATACTTTTCTCTAAAACAAAGGAGTGAAATGTTAAATGACAATACCTCTTCTTATTTCCGGAAAGGCAGGAAGCGGAAAAACAGCCGTTGCACTGAGCCTGGCCATGAAACTACAGGACAAAGGATACCGTCTGTCCTATTTCAAGCCACAAGGGTTCCAGGAGATTCCCAGCAAGAGGGAGGACGACGATGTTCAGCTGATGAAACAAGCCCTGTCCCTTTCGTATCCCGGGGACACACTCTCTCCCGTCCTGTTGAACCCGTTCTATCTGTCTGCCCAAGATGTTAACGGCCAAGGAAATTACCTGGAAAAAATAGATCAGGCGTACGAAAAGATCTCCCAGAACAGCGACGTGGTCCTTATAGAAGGAAGTATAACCCCGTTTATAGGGCATGGCTACGGCATGGACGACTTTTCACTGGCAAAACGTCTTGGTGCAGCAATTATCCCGGTATTAAAAGCAGATGATGACTTCGAGCTGGATAACGCCCTGGGTTACCTGAGGTTTGCCCAGCTGAGCAATATCCCTGTAGCAGGCTGCATCTTCAACAATGTGGCCCCGGAGCAATGGGATGTAACCCATTCCATTTACAAGGAAATGATTACAGATGTACCACTTCTCGGGATAATGCCGCGCCGCAAAGAAATCTCCACCCCTACTGCCAGGGAGTTCTATATGGACCTGGGTGGGGAAGTACTGGTAGGCGAAGAATACCTGGACCGCAAAGTGGAGAACGTTGTTATCGGTACCATGACTATCGACAGTGCTCTGAGCTATCTCCGCCGGTCCATTAATAAGGCGGTAATAACCGGGGGCGACCGCAGCGACATGGCATTGACAGCCCTGGAAACCAATACTTCACTGCTGATTCTTACCGGGGGCCTTTACCCTGACGTCAAGGTCCTTTCCAAGGCTGAGGAAAAGGAAGTTCCCATTATACTGGTGCACTACGATACCTACACTACCGTGGAAAACCTGCACCACATTTACCGGAGCATCCATCCCGACAACAAGAAAGCTTTTGAAATACTGCGAAAGGATTCGGAAGTCTACCTGGAGCTGGAATCTCTCTATAAATATATTAAAGAGAAATCCTCTTAACCGGGGATTCCCCCTCCACAAGTTCTCCGTGGATTATACTGTTAACCAGATGAGATGGAGACCATTCCCCGCCCGAAAAACATTCCAGAAATGTCGGGCGGGGATACATTTTTTTGCGAATTTCCCCGGCAGTCCATCCTTTCCGGTGCAGGTGAAGAACTTCCCCTTTTAAATTCACCAGGTAATCCAGTTTTCTCTTCATTAGTGCCCGCCCTTCTTGAACCACCCCGGCATGTCCGCACATCACCGTGTTAAAATCGCGGCTCAGCACGTTTTCCAGGTCTTCTATTGTTTGAAGCACGTTTTCGCTCCTTAAAATTATTTTAGGCTTCGGGGTAACAAAAAGATCTCCTGTAAACACTATTCCTCGTTCCGGGAAATAATAGGTGATCTGGTCTGCACAATGCCCGGGTGTCTCAATGGCTTCCAAATCCAGGCTGTTT
>CAYODA010000173.1:0-4075 GCA_964402625.1 uncultured Syntrophomonadaceae bacterium
TCCTTCTGATGGTGCCCCCGTATTGTGGGGGCATGGAGGTCTACTCAGAAAATACTACGTTTGCTTTCTTATACCGGGTTGTTGTGTTTGCCAGCTCCCGACTCAAATCAGTCATTAAGCCAAAGCTAAGGCTCAGCTTCGGCGTTCCGGCGGGCTTCCCTCGCAATTCGACTTCCGTGTCTCAGTGCTCGGCGGCCAACTTCCTGTTGGCCGGCCCGCCTCCACAGCCTCACTTCGCCAAGCTTTGCTAAATCTCCCTCTAATGTCGGTCGCCGGCAAAACACAACAACCCTACGTTAGCTTAGAAAAATTTTCGTCTTTCTAGTGATGGCGCCACCCGGCGCCAGGGTGACTACTCAGAAAATACGTTTGCTTTCCAGTCTCGCTGGTATAGTTGTTGGCTCGGCTCATGCTACCGTTCGAGGGCCACAACAGAGGGGGTTCAATTTCCTTCCTCTCCTGGTAGCGCCACTCCAGTGGCGCTACCAGGGGTTACTTGATCATTTGCCAGAATGACTCTCCATCCAGAGAACCCCTTACCTGCAAGTATTCCATGATAGCAGCCCCCAGGTCCGCCAGGGAAGTTCGGTTTCCCAGGGAAACCCCTTTCTTTACCGGTTCTCCCCATATCAGAAGCGGGACAAATTCCCTGGTGTGGTCGGTTCCCGGAAAAGTTGGATCACAGCCGTGGTCCGCAGTTATCACCATCACATCATGGGGTTGTACGTGTTCGTTTAAAAAAGGTAAAAAATAATCGAATTCCTTTAACGCCCGGGCAAATCCTTCGGGATCGTTGCGGTGGCCGTATCGGGTATCAAAATCCCCCAGGTTGGCCCAGATAAGCCCTTCTTCGACTTTTCCCATGGCTTCCAGTATTCCCGACATTACCGCCTCGTTACCGCCTTCCGCGGGAACGTGCGTGGTTACACCTTGCCCGTTAAAAATATCCTTTACTTTGCCCACTGCCGCTACTTCTTTTCCCGACCGGCTGATCCAGTCAAGCAGAGTGGAGCGTGTAGGGGAGAGGGCAAAATCTTTCCGTCTTTCCGTCCGTTTGAATTCACCCGCCCGGCCGACAAAAGGTCGGGCTATTACCCGGCTCACGCAATGGCCTCCTTTTAAAAGGGAGCGTGCCACCCTGCACCAGTCGTAAAGCTGGGAGACCGGTACCACATCCTCGTGAGCGGCTACCTGGAAGACGCTGTCCGCAGAGGTGTAGACAATGGGAAACCCGGTCTTTAGATGCTTTTCCCCCAGCTCCTTAATAATTTCCGTTCCGGAAGCGGGTTTGTTGCCCAGTATATCCCTGCCTATGGATTCTTTAAAAGGTTCGATTATTTCCGGGGGAAAACCTTCGGGGTAAAGGGGAAACGGTTCTTCCAGAACCAGCCCGGCCAGCTCCCAGTGTCCCGTAGTGGTATCTTTTCCCTGCGAAGAAAGCCCCATGCTTCCAAAGGAAGCCCGCGGCTCGGGAGAAGGCGGGACACCCTGAATAACTGTAATATTTCCCAGCCCCAGGGAAGCCATCTGTGGGAGTTCTAACCCTCCCACTGCCCGGCTTACGTTGGGCAGGGTGGCTGAATTCAAATCACCGTAAAGCATTGCATCGGGGAGGGCTCCCACCCCGGCCCCGTCCAGGATAATTAGCACTACCCGCCGGGCACTCTCTTTTTCCCTGGGGTTTAACTGAAGCTGCCTTTTAGGCTCGAGGATGGGTTTTGTCATATATCTCACGTATCTTTCGCCTGGTTATTTGAGTATAAACCTGTGTAGTAGATATATCAGAATGACCGAGCATTTCCTGCACGGAGCGAAGATCGGCCCCGTTCTCCAGAAGATGCGTGGCAAAAGAGTGTCGGAGTGTATGGGGGGTGATCTCCCCGGTTATCTGGGCTTTTTGCGCATACTTCTTCAGTATCTTCCAAAAACCTTGCCGGGTCAATCTCCTGCCGTGCTGGTTTAAAAACAGGGCTTTTTCGGCATCGTTCTTTATCATTTTCCCCCGGCAATTATAGAGGTATTCTTGCACCTTGTTAATAGCCAGGCTCCCCACGGGAACGATTCTCTCCTTCATACCTTTGCCGCGACAGCGTAAAAAACCTACTTCCGGGTTAAAATCGGTTATATCCAATGATACCAGTTCGGAAACCCTGATACCGGAAGCATACAGGAGTTCCAACATGGCTTTATCCCTTATTCCAATAATCCCGTCGCCTTTAGGCTGGGAAAGCAGCCGCTCCACTTCTTCGGCGGATAGAACACGGGGCAGCTTTTTTTCAATCTTGGGAGATTCAATTTGAAAAGTTGGATTCTCCGCCAACAGGTTCTCTTCTATTAAAAACTGGTAGAAAGCGCGGAGAGAAGCCATGTTCCTGGAAACCGTGGAAACCGCGTGTCCCTTTTCACGCAGGCTCTGCAGATAATCTGCAATCAGCTTTCGGTCTGCTTCTTCAACTTTACGTTTGTGATTTTTTAAAAATTCAAGGTATGTACGGATATCCCTTTTGTAACCGTCCAGGGTGTTCTGTGACAGCCCTTTTTCCACGGTCAGGTAATAGATAAAATCCTGCAGCAGGCTTTCCATCCACTCACTACCTCTCGCTCTCGAAAATTAATTCCCTTCCATATATTCCACAGAAAAATACCAAAATCCTTTTTTTTGACCATTAACCGGTAAAATTTGCTTCAATTCCACTAGTATATCCATTTTTGCAGCACTAAGTCATCACCGGCATAATCAGGCGGGCAAATACCACCGATATATAAGCTTCTACCAGACATCCCGCTACCACTACCAGCAACATCAGTAGCATGAGCAAGCAGTAAGAGCTCAGGTAGGATTTCAGGTTAAACGATCTTTTGTAAAGATAGCGTTCCTTAAAATTTAAAAGAGCCAGGGAAAAACCGGTCACTGAAATCACCAGGAACGCCGGTATCAGCAACAAGTTGTGGGGTAGCACAGTTCCCAGGGCCAGGAGGGCACCATAATAACCGGCTTTTTCGATTAAAAAAGCCACGGCAAAGCCGGCGGTAACCCCCCGGAAACAAATAATTGCCGCAGGTATGGGAAAGCCAAAAGCAAGCATGCCGGACAGCCATATTACTACTGCCTGCGCCAGGTTGTGCCGGAGAGCTTCCCCGAGAACCCCGGCCTGGTTTATTTCACCGGGGTATCCACTTTCCACGTACATGTTGAAACTCTCATCAAGCTCGTTCATTACTTCCGCATCCAGCAAGAAAACCAGGGCCACTCCTGTGCATACCCCAACCACAAAAAGGCCGGTAATAAAAATATAAATTCCCATGTTCTGCCTTAGATATTCCCTGATTTCCCCTTTGACTTCTTCCAGCACCGGCATCCTCCCCCGCCACTCCCTCCTGGCGCCAGGCCAGAAGCAGATATTTAATTGACAGACAAACCTCTCCAATTAAATACCTATGCGGTCGCGTTAACAGTTATGTAACATCATAGAGATGTGCCAGCGTTAATACACCGATAACGGTTTTGGCGTCGTTAATTTTATCGTGTAAAACCAGGTCCCGGGCTTCCTTCCAATCCAGCAGCATCATCTCGATATTCTCTTCCCCGTCTCCTTTACCGGCTGAACTCCCCTGTTCCACCAGCCCCGAAGCGTAATAAAGATATATAACTTCATCGCTGAAACCCGGGGAGCTGAAAAAGTGGTTCAAATACCTGATTTCCGCCGGGCTATAACCGGTTTCCTCCGTCAATTCCCGCCGGGCGCACTCTTCCGGGGGTTCACCTTCTTCCAGTTTACCCGCAGGAATTTCCCAGATAGCTTCCCCGGTAGGATAGCGGTACTGTTTTACCAGGACAATTTTGCCCTTGTGTTCTGCTACTATCCCCACGGCACCGGGATGCTCCACTACTTCCCTTTTGCTTTCCTTCCCCCCCGGCAGCTCTACCCGGTCTACTTTTACCCGGATGATATTTCCGCTATACTTTTCTTCCGAGCTTATAGTTTTTTCCCGCATCTCTTCCATACCATCAACCTCCTTCTTTTCTACCCAGAAAATACGTTTGCCTTCAGTCTCGCTGGTGTAGTGGTTGGCT
>CAYODA010000174.1:0-4054 GCA_964402625.1 uncultured Syntrophomonadaceae bacterium
AAAATAATTTAATCCAAAAAACTTAATTTACGGTTCTTTCCAAGTTGACTTGCTTATGATATAATGTTTGCGGGTTGTTTTTAAGTAGTTTAAGGAGGAATGAAGTTTGCCCTCGGATTGCATATTTTGTCAGATAATTGAGCGGGAAATGGAAGCGGAAATAGTTTACGAAGACAGCGAAGTAATGGCTTTCAAAGATATTAACCCGGCTGCACCGGTACACCTGCTGATTGTTCCCAAAAAGCATATTCCTACTCACCAGGAAGTCAAAGAAGAAGATATGTACTTGCTGGGCAAAATGCATATGGTAATAAATGAACTGGCCCGGGCTTTTCAAGTTGCCGGTGATGGTTACAGGGTAATTGTCAACTGCGGTCAGCATTCGGGACAGATAGTTTATCATCTGCATTTTCACCTCCTGGGTGGAAAACCACTCACCGATTCTCTGGCAGAAGGCCGGGGTGTATAGATTTATGCTGCCGGCTTTTCTTATTCAGGAAGGCGGAAGGGGGGTAATAAAGTGGCTGAAATAAAAGTGGGTAAAAATGAAAACCTGGACAAAGCTTTGAAGAGGTTTAAGAAGCAGTGCGCCCGCACGGGAGTTCTCTCCGAAGCCCGCAAGCGTGAGCACTATGAAAAGCCCAGCGTGCGCCGTAAGAAAAAATCGGAGGCTGCACGCAAGCGTAAAGTAACCAAGAGGTAAAAGAGATGGCTGAAACCTTGGAAGAAAGACTGGTTAAAGACCAGCTCAAGGCAACTAAAGAAAAAAACCGCTTTAAACTCAATGTTATCAGGGGTTTGCGGGCGGAGCTGCAAAATGCCGAAAAAGAAAAAAGATCCTCCCTTACGCCGGAGGAAGAAGTAAGCATTTTACAGCGGGAAATTAAAAGAAGAAAAGAAGCCCTTTCCGATTATTTGAAATCGGGCAGGGAAGATCTCCATGAGCAATTAAAAGAGGAGATCCAAATATTGGAAGATTATCTTCCCCAGCAGCTTTCTGACGAAGAGATTCGGCAAATCATTCACCAGGCTGTTGAGGAGACCGGGGCTGTGTCCCCGCGGGAAGCGGGTAAGGTTATGGGGAAAATTATGCCCCGGGTTAAAGGACAGGCGGATGGAAACAGGGTGAAAGCCCTGGTGGAAGAAGTCCTGTCCGGAAAACAAGGGTAACTGTGGAGGAACTTATGGCAAGGTGGATTAAAATTGCCGTATATATATGCATACTAATATGGGGTTTTTGGGGGGCTATTTATGCCCCCCTGATTTCTTCTGCCCCGGAAACAAACTCCCCGGCTTATGACGAAGTAGTAGTTATACCGGTAGAAGGTACCATTGACCCGGGAACGTACAGCTTTGTGGAAAGGAGCCTGGATGAAGCCCGGGACAGGAATGCTGCGGTTATTGTGGAATTCGACACCCCCGGGGGTTACATAGATTCCGCAGAAGATATAGGCAATTCCCTGCTGGATTATCCCGGGAAAGTAGCTGCCTGGGTGAACCGGAAGGCCATTTCCGCGGGTGCTTATCTGGCCCTTTGTTCCGATGAGATATACATGATGCCCAACTCTACTATAGGAGATGCCAAGCCGGTACAGCTGGCCGGTGGAGCGGCAGGAGAAAAAGTGGTTTCCTACTGGGATGGGGAGATGCGATCCGCTGCGGAAAGAAACCAGAGGGACAAAGAGATTGCCACCGCCATGGTCCGTCCCGAGGTTTCGGTAGAAGGACTGGTTGGGGAAGGGCAGCTTCTTACCCTTACTACCGGGGAAGCGCTGGAAGTGGGGTACAGTGAAGGCACTGTAGACTCCCTGGAGGGCCTCCTGGAAAAAGCAGGCCTGGAAGGGGCGCAGCTCCGGGAGGAAGAGAAAGCCCCGGTGGACACTTTGATTGGCTGGGTTACCAGCCCCTACATAAGTACCATACTGCTGGTTCTGGGACTGGGCGGACTGGTCATGGAGGTGGCTACGGCGGGTTTTGGAGTGGCGGGATTACTCAGCCTGGTATCCTTCGGCCTGTATTTTGGCAGCCACATACTGGGAGGCCTGGCCGGTTATGAAGTTATTCTGCTGTTTGCAGGCGGGATAATACTGATGCTAATAGAGGCGCTAATGCCGGGTTTTGGTGTTTTTGGTGGCGGGGGACTTCTGCTTACTTTTGCTTCCATTGTTTTGGCGGCGGCTTCTACCGAGGCAGGTATTGTTATGCTATTTGTGGCCCTGGTGATTGCCGGTGTGGTTCTTTTCTTTATACTCCGGTTAATGGCCAAAAAGGGTATACTGCGCCGGTTTATACTGGATGAAGCAGAAAAGAAAGAAAGCGGATACGTGGCCCCGGTAGACCAGCAGCACCTGGAGGGAAAAAGAGGTAAAACCTTGACCCCCTTGAGGCCGGCAGGATCAGCACTTATTGAAGATAAACGCATAGATGTGGTTAGCGAGGGAGATTTTATTGGTAAGGATGTAGAAGTAATTGTGGTACAGGTAGAAGGAACCCGGGTAGTTGTTCGCGAAGTAAAAGAATAACATCACTGGCACAAATATACATTCAATAAATCAATAACACCCAAAACAATACTGGAATCATCTGTAGAACGCCGGGTGAAGCGTTTTTGCCCGGTGTGTGAGCAACCAAAATAAGGGAGGGAGTAGAATGGAGTCTGCTGTAATAAGTTTTTTGATCATAGCGGTAGTGGTATTTTTAGCCCTGGTAATATTATTTAGCGTAATACCCCTGGGGCTGTGGATTTCCGCGTACGCAGCGGGAGTAAGAGTAGGTTTGTTTACCCTGGTAGGCATGCGGCTGAGGAGGGTTATCCCCGCCCGTATTGTAGCTCCGCTGATCAAGGCCACCAAGGCAGGACTGGAGTTAAGCGTAAACAAGCTGGAAGGTCACTACCTGGCCGGCGGCAACGTGGACCGGGTGGTAGATGCTCTTATTGCCGCCCAGAGGGCCAATATTGCTCTTCCTTTTGAGCGTGCCGCAGCCATTGACCTGGCCGGAAGAAAGGTCCTGGACGCGGTTCAGATGAGCGTTAATCCCAAGGTTATTGAAACCCCCGTGGTGGCTGCCATGGCCAAGGACGGGATTGAAGTAAAGGCCAAAGCAAAGGTTACGGTAAGGGCCAATATAGACCGCCTGGTAGGCGGCGCCGGTGAAGAAACTATTATTGCCAGGGTCGGGGAAGGTATCGTAACCACTATAGGTTCCTCGGAGCACCACAAGTACGTCCTGGAAAACCCCGATACCATTTCCCAGACGGTATTAAACAAGGGCCTGGATGCGGGAACCGCTTTTGAGATATTATCTATAGATATTGCCGACGTGGACGTGGGCAAGAATATCGGAGCACAACTGCAGACGGACCAGGCAGAAGCCGACAAAAACATTGCCCAGGCCAAGGCGGAAGAGCGCCGGGCCATGGCTGTGGCCCACGAGCAGGAGATGAAGGCTTCCGTGCAGGAAAAGAGAGCCAAAGTTATCGAGGCCGAAGCCGAGGTACCCCTGGCACTTTCCCAGGCACTCAAAGAAGGCCGGATAGGGGTAATGGATTATTACAACATGAAAAACATACTGGCCGACACGGAAATGCGGGAGTCTATAGGCAAGCCAGACAAAGACAAGTCAAGTGGATATGGAGAAAAGGGGCAGGAGTAACAGAATAATCCATAAGTAGTTGCCCCGGCGCTGGCTGAACGGTAGCATGAGCCGAGCCAACCACTACACCAGCGACACTAGAAAGCAAATGTATTTTCTGAGAGGTCATCCCGGCGCCACTGAGTGGCGCCAACACTAGAAAGACGAAAATGTTTTATAGCTCAACGTAGGGTTGTTGTGTTTTGCTGGCGACCGACATTAGAAGGAGATTTAGCAAAGCTTGGCGAAGCAAGGCCGTGGAGGCGGGCCGGCCGGAACGGATTCCGGCCGCCGAGACCTGAGATACGGAAGGCGAATGTCGAGGGGAGCCCGCCGGAACGCCGAAGCTGAGCCTTAGCTTTGGCATAATGACTGATTTGAGTCGGGAGCCGGCAAACACAACAACCCGGTACAAGAAAGC
>CAYODA010000175.1:0-4053 GCA_964402625.1 uncultured Syntrophomonadaceae bacterium
CATCCAGCAGTTCAGGTCCACTGCGCTTAAAAAACGCGGTATCAACCCTATAATGAAACTGGGCAGAAGACTGCGCGGGTAGAAACGGGGGCTGTCATCCAGGCCGGATTCCAGGCCGTTAATGTAGGAAAAGAAGCCGCTGGAATGACACCGGTTATCTTCCCACCACCGGAGATTCTGCTTCAGAAGCGGCTGTACCGTATGCAAAAAATCCTCCGCCCCGGCGGGATGGGCAAATTGCTGGTACGTCCGCACCGCCGCCCAGGACTGCAGGGGAGGCTGGGAGTAGAAATTTAGCACACCCTTAAGGGAATCGTCTATCTTGCTGGGAATCTGATGTTTTTGAGGCCCGGACAAGAGAGTTATACCTTTTAGCTTCAAGCGAAAGGGAGACACGGTAGGACCGACGTTATTTCCCTCCAGCTGGGTCAACAACACTTCCGCAGCCCTGGGAGGATTCCACTCTCCCAGACCCAGTACATGCTGGGGTGTGTCCCAGCCCCAGATAAAGGGAAAATAAACTTTTGAAGGAACAGATCCCCAGCGGCGCATGGAATTCCGCGGCGCATAAAGGTTGTTCTCCAGGGCCCAGGCCGCCAGCCGGAACAGCTTTACCGCATCATTACCTTTTCCGATTTCCCGGTCCCGGGGAACCGGCAACCTGAGCTCAAAAAGACTCCACCTTTTCTCCGCAGCGGCGGCCAGTGGGGGCAGCCGGCGGAGTGCACGAACCGCCCTCTCCATCATGGCAGGATCTCCCCCGGGAGAAAAAGATATTATTACCGACCAGCTGGTTTTTTCCCCGGGGTTGATATATACTTTTTCGCCGCGCAGTTCTTTTTTCCCGCCGCATCCCCCGCTGGAAGGCAGAAAGTAGGCCCACATCTTCAAGCCGAAATACCGGTAAGAGCTGGATAAGAGGAGACCATCTCCTTTTTGGCGGATTTTGTTCCTTCCTTTAAAGTGAGGGTAGGGATTCTCTATATCCCTTCCCCCGGGAGAAAGCAGCAGAAAAGCAGGCTGTACCCCGCCGGTTTCCCCGGGTTTTTCCCCGGCTTCAATTTCTGCCTGCAAAACGGCCAGGTTCCGCTGCAGGAAAAACAGCCGGGTGCGCAGTTTCCATCCCCTGTCTTCTGCTCTTTCCTCAATACAACAGGGGGTAAAATGTACTTTTCTATAAGCGGATTTACGGAAAAATTTTTCTCCACTTTCCCCGTAAAGGCAGAAGGCAAAGTTGTAAAGGCGCCCTGCACCAAAAGAAGTGACCGTGGCATGCAGGGCGCTGCACGCCGCCGCCTTCTTTTCCAGGACCGCTTTAAAGCCACAGTGGCTGCCCAGCTCACTTAGGGGTGAGCCACTGGTGCTGCCGGCAATATAATATGGAGATCCGCTAAAACCCGCCCGGTAGCGGAGTGGCCGGGGAAGATTCTTTACCTGGTACACGTAACCCAACCAGATTAATAGTGCTACCAGGAATACCGTAATAAATTGCAGCTTTATCAACCTTCTTTTTTATTATATTATGCAAAAGCACCGGTTACCGGTTACCGGTTACCGCAGATTCTTCCCTCGTTTAACGATAAACATCGGGATTCACTACGTGTTCCGGTTTCTCTCTCTGAAGGACTTTTTCTATGCTGCCGGCGCACATTTCAGCCATGGTACGCCGGGTCCAGGTACTGGCACTTCCCGTGTGGGGAGCCAGCACCACGTTTTCCAGCTCCGCCAGTCCGGGAGTAAGTTCCGGCTCGTTTTCATAAACATCGAGGGCCGCCCCGGCAATTCTTCCCTGGCTCAGGAACTCCACCAGGGCTTTCTCATCCACGTGGGCACCCCGGGCTGTATTAATCAGGTAGGCCCCCGGTTTCATCATGGAAAGCCTTTCCCGGTTCAAAAGATGGTGCACTTCGGGATAAAAAGGAAGGTGGAGGCTTAAAAAATCCGCCTCGCGTATCACATCATCCAGGGAAAGATAAGTGGCTTCCAGTTCGTTTTCTTTTTCTTCCGAAAGCCTTTCCCGCTTGTAGTAAACAACTTTCATACCAAAACCGCATGCCCGGCGGGCTACCGCTTGTCCAATCCGTCCCATACCTATAATACCCAGCGTTTTACCGCAAAGATCGCCTCCAACCAGTAGAAGCGGCGCCCAGCCGTTGAACTTCCCTTCCCTGACAAAGCGGTCGCCTTCCACTACACGGCGGGTGACTGCCATAAGCAGGGCCCAGGTCAAATCAGCCGTGGCGTCGGTAAGCACTCCCGGGGTGTTGGTCACCACTATTCCTTTTTCGGTACAGGCTTCCACATCTATATTATCCACTCCTACCGCCATATTGGCAACTATTTTAAGATGGGAGGCTTCATTTAATAATTCCCGGTCCACCTTGTCTACCAGCATGCAGTATAGTGCGGAAGCATCCCGGATACCTTGCCCCAGTTCTTCGCGACCGGGAGGCCTTTCCAGCGGATTGACTTCTACCTGTCCCAACCGGTTTAAAATTTCCATTCCTTCCCAGGGTATTTTTCTGGTTACAAAAACTTTTTCCATATTGTTTGCCGACATGTTATTCTTCCTCCTCCAGGAAAATTTCTACACATTAACTTATTCCAGCACCGCCCCCTCATCGCCCCCGGCCAATGAACTCTTTAAGGTTTGCACCTGCTTATTCTAGTTAAAGAAGATTTACGGTAATTCTCTACCCTCCTCCGAAGAGCTATCCAGGGCGTTTATAGCCTCAGGAATCATATAGCGGTTATTTTCTATAGCTTCATCAAAATCACTCATGTTCCTTACCTCTTCTGTAAACGGGGTTATTTCTACAGTTGCCCCGGGAAGCCCCCGCTCCAGTATTATGTAACGACTCAGGCAAGTATTGGGCTCATGGTAACTTCCCGAAGCCATCATGCCGTACCCGGAATAATCACTCATTGCCCCTACAATTCTTTGATTCGTTTCCAGGTGTTCCCCTTCCTGCCCGTAATACCAAAATATAAACTGGCCGGTACTGTGATAATCCAGTCCCAACCTGAAATCTCGGTCTTCATCATCCAGCAGTTCCGCTACAGCGCGGGCTTCCGGTTCAGAAAAAGGTTCTTCTCCCATGTAGTTCTGCCAGGAGGGCTCCAATTTGACTTCCCTCTGGGAATCTACAAAAGCCAGTTGAAGGGTCTCTTCCCAGTTGACGTCGTACTGCTTGTTCAGGTCTACCCCCCTGATGTTGGCCTTCCACCGGCTGAAGTCTTCCCCCATACCGGGTTTATTCATCTCTAAAAGCTCTTGTTCCCGTTGAGGATATATAGAGGAACCTTTTTGCACCAGCCTTACCCCGTCGGGATTGAGCATGGGCACAAACCAGATAGTGTAGTCCCGCAGCATGCTATTCAGGCAAAACTCAGAAGAAAGACCATCCTGTGCCGGAAGCTCTTGACACTCCTCCTGACCCTCTTGGTAGTGAGCTGCATAGGTCCTCGCCTGCTCTATCAATACCGGGGTGGTTATCCATTCCCTGGCATGGGCGGCCCCTACTACCAGCACGTCTTTTTCTCCAGCACCTACAGCCATGCTCCACAAGGGCACCCCTTCCACGGAATAACCTATCCTGCCCAGTCTGGTTATACCGGGATACTCCCCGGCTATCTCCCTTAGATCATCCACCATATGATAGTACGTGTAAACATCAGGATCATCTATTTCTTTACGTTCCATTGGACTCCCATCACTCAACCGGTAACCCTCTTCTTCCGCATAGCTTCCTTCTTCTTTCCCGTCTTCATCTTTTTCCTCCACTTCTTCGGTATCTGTTCCCGGCCACGGAATACCCAACGAGAAAACTGCTGCGGTCAGGATTACCACTAAAACAAATAGCGATCCCAGGTAAACCCACCTGCCCATTTTATCCAAAAACATGTGTATCAGCTTATGGAGAGAAAATAAACGGCGTTTTTTGAAAAACAACCAAACCTACCTCCTCGTGCTCGTAGAAAATCGGCTTTTGGCCTGGCTACTCAGAAAATACTACGTTTGCTTTCTTGTACCAGGTTGTTGTGTTTGCCGGC
>CAYODA010000176.1:0-4019 GCA_964402625.1 uncultured Syntrophomonadaceae bacterium
GCCTACCCGGTTTACCAGGCCTACTGTCCGTTCAGCCACGGAATCGTGGATTCCCTTGATGATCTCTTCTACAGGGTGTCCTTCCGCTACCAGGGATACAATCTCTGATTCGGCAAAGACAGTACACATGCTACTTATAGGCACCGATTTTTTGGCTTTTTGCCCCAGACTTCCCATGTTTTCCAGTTCCACTTCCAGGGATCTGGCCATAACCTCCAGGAAACGTCCCGTGCCAGCAGCACACTTTTCGTTCATAACAAAATCAACCACTTTACCGTCCGGCCCCAGCTTTATTACCTTGCTGTCCTGGCCGCCTATATCAATGATCGTGGAAGCAGTGGGAAAAAGGAAGTGGGCACCCCTGCCGTGGCAAGTTATTTCCGTCACCCTTTTATCGGCAAAGGGTATACTGATGCGACCATAACCCGTGGCCAGGATAAAAGATAAATCCTCCTGGCGGTAACCCGCTTTTTCCAGCGACTGGTCCAGGGCTTTTTGGGCTGCAGTCTTGCTGTTTGCCCCGGTAGGCACAATTACATAGTTGTAATTTTTTTCTTCATCCATGATCACCACTTCCGTGGAGAGAGACCCGATATCCACCCCTGCTACATAGGACACTTGAAACACCCTTTCTGATTTAAAATATAAAAATGGAAGCCATCTTAAAGGCGGCGTTAAGCTTGTCCAATTGCTTACACCGCCTATCTTCAATTTATGGCCTTCAACTCACGATTTACAAATTCATAAGTGCCCGGGCCTTAGTCCAGCTTTGCTATTAACTTCTCCCATACTTCTTCCCGGCCGGTTTTTTGGGCGGCGGAGAAAGGAATGAGCTCACTACCCTCAGCAAGCTGGAGGCCCCGGCGAAGGACCTCCAGGTGATGTTTCCGTTTTCCTTTGGAAATCTTGTCCGCCTTGGTGGCTACAGTAATAAAAGGCTTGTTAAAATATTGCAGCCAGTTGGACATCATTATATCCTTGTCGGTAGGAGGGTGCCTTATATCCACTATGTGTACGCATATCTTTAGCGGTCCGCGAGAACCCAGATAGTTTTCCATCAAGGGGCCCCACGAGTAACGCTCTCCTTTAGAAACTTTGGCGTAGCCATAACCGGGCAGGTCTACCAGGTAAAGGTTTTCGTTTATACGGTAAAAAAAGATGGCCCTGGTTTTACCGGGAGTGGAACTGGTACGCGCCAGGTTTTTGCGGTTAATCAAGGTGTTTATAAGGGAAGACTTTCCCACGTTAGAGCGCCCCAGGAAAGCTATTTCGGGGAGGTTGTTGTCGGGATATTGCCCCTGGTGGGTTGCTTTTAACTCGAGCTCTGCACGCCATACGTGCACTTTTCATCACCACCGTTTATCTAATGAAATACCCAATAAAACCCGTTCTTAAGCCCAAAAATCAGCTTTACAAACCCTCAACTAGTGGTTAATGACCGCGCTACACTCTTCTGTGGAAAATACCTCCTCACGGAGGCGCTTTTCAGCTCCCTCCCGCTCCAGCATCTGAAAGTCTACCAGTGCTTCCTGCAGAACTTCATCCATGTGCTCCACTTCTATTACTTTGATACGTCGCAGCACGTTGTCCGGGACTTCATCCAGGTCCCGGTGATTGTCCCGGGGAATTATTATTTTTTCCATGCCGGCACGGTGAGCCGCCAGTACTTTTTCTTTGATACCCCCCACGTGCAGAACTCTTCCTCTCAAGGTAATTTCCCCGGTTAAGGCTACTTTACGGGATACAGGAATTCCGATGAGGGAAGATACCATGGCTGCCGTCATGGCCGTTCCCGCAGAGGGACCATCCTTGGGAATAGCACCTTCCGGGATGTGTACATGAAGGTCCACTTTCTGGTAAAAATCCGGCTCCAGCCCCAGAACTTCCGCCCGGGAACGGACATAGCTGAGTCCGGCGCGGGCTGATTCCTGCATAATGCTACCCATCTTCCCGGTAAGGGTCAGGTTGCCCCTGCCTTTCATGAGACTGACTTCCACCGGTAGAAGGTCACCCCCGGTTTCCGTCCAGCCCAGCCCCGCGGCTACACCTACGCGATCTTTTTCCTCGGCGGCGCCGTAGCGATAGCGGGGATTACCCAGGTATGTTTTTAAATTCGTTCGGGTTAACCGCTGGCTGTAGTCGGGATTTCCTATCACTTCCTTGGCCAGTTTACGACAAACTGCGGCCAGCTCTCTCTCCAGGTTCCTGACCCCTGCTTCCCGGGTGTACTGTCGTATAATGTCCCGCCAGGCACCTTCGGATACATTCAAGTTGTGGGGCTGCAACCCGTTTTCTTCCAGCTGTCTGGGCAGGAGAAACTGCCGGGCAATATGGAGCTTTTCTTCCTCGGTATAACCGGATATTTCAATAACTTCCATACGGTCCAGCAGGGTCCTGGGTATCTGCTGGGTGGTATTGGCCGTCGTTACAAAGAGCACCTGTGATAAATCAAAAGGCGTTTCTATAAAGTGGTCGCTAAAGGTGCGGTTGTGTTCCGGGTCCAGGACTTCCAGCAGCGCCGAGGCAGGATCCCCCCGGAAATCACTGGCCATCTTGTCCACCTCGTCCAGCAGAAAGACCGGGTTTTTGGAGCCGGCCCGGGATATGCCCTGTATTATCCTGCCGGGAAGGGCTCCTACGTAGGTGCGACGGTGACCACGAATTTCGGCCTCATCCCTTACGCCACCCAGGGTGACGCGCTCAAAATGGCGGCCCGTGGCCCGGGCAATAGAGCGGGCCAGGGAAGTTTTACCCACACCGGGCGGTCCTACCAGGCAGAGAATAGGGCCTTTAATCTTTTGGGTTAGCTTCCTGACGGCCAGGTATTCCACGATTCTTTCCTTGACTTTTTCCAGGCCGTAGTGGTCTTCATCCAGTATACGCTGGACTTCTTCCAGTTCCAGCCGGTCGGTGGTGAAAGTAGACCATGGCAGGGAAAGCACCCAGTCCAGGTAATTGCGTATTACTACCGTTTCTGCCGCCGCCGGCGGCATTTTCTCCAGGCGCTTTACTTCTTTCATTAGCTTTTCATAAACTTCTTCGGGCAAACCCGCCTGATCTATTTTTTCACGGTACTCCTCGGCTTCTTTCTTCTCGTCCCGCTCGCCCAGTTCTTCCTGGATGGCTTTCATCTGTTCCCGTAAATAATATTCCTTTTGATTCTGCTCCATCTGCTGGCGTACCCGGGAACTAATGGTACGCTCTATTTCCATAATTTCCAGCTCGTAGTTGAGTATCTCTATTAAACTCTCCAGCCGTTCTTCCGGTTCGACCACTTCCAGTATTTCCTGTTTCTTTTCCGTATTCATAGAAAGGTGAGAAGATACCACGTCGGCCAGGCGCGCAGCGTTTTCTATCTGGTTGACTGCCTGGATGTTTTCCGGGGATATGTTCTTACTATTCTTAATATACTGCTCAAACATCTCCTGCAGGTGGCGCATAAGGGCATCCACTTGCCTGTCTCTCTCTTCCGGTTGGGGTTCTTCCATTGGTGCTACTTCCGCATCCAGGTAGGGCTCAAAATCGGCTATCTCTTTTATTTCCCCCCTGTATAGACCTTCCACCAGTACCCGGAGGTTACCCTCGGGAAGCTTTATCATCTGTTTAACCCGGGCTACCGTACCCATCCGGTAAAGATCATCTTTCTGCGGGCTGTCCATGCCGGCATCTTTCTGTGCTACCAGTAGCACCTGGCTTTCCCCTTCCATGGCGTTTTCCAGGGCGCTTATGGAACGCTCCCGGCCTACATCCAGGTGAATTACCATGTAGGGAAATACCACGACACCCCTTAGTGGCAACAAAGGCATCTTTTTAGTTTCACTCATCTCCGGTTCACCTCCTGATTTCCAGCAGCACTGCTTTGTCTGAATTTAATAAATTATACGCATTCAGCACGCATTTAGCACTCATTCAGTACTACTTTTCTTTATCTTTGCTATTTTTCTTTTTATTTTGCAACTACTCTGAAAATAACTTCTGCATCACTTTTTTCTTTCTTGCTTGCTCCGCACTCCAGGGGT
>CAYODA010000177.1:0-3940 GCA_964402625.1 uncultured Syntrophomonadaceae bacterium
GCGGAGGTCCAAAGGGAAGACGATGGAACCGTCCCCCTGGCACAGCAGTGGATGTTTGAGTAGTTACTTTTAGACTTATAAAAAAATTATTAACAGCTTAAAAATACGAGTTATGATCTCTCTAAAAAAATACACGCCCTGATTTTAAACGATTAAAACTTTCTGTGCAAGAAAACATGACCTTCAGCTTATAATTTAACCGGGGAATAAGGGATTACCGGGCCCAGGATAATACCTGCATTTTAACTTCAGCTGGTCAAAATTTATAAAATAATGAAAACATGGCAAGTCCTCATTAAAACCAATGTCACTTGATGTTATAAATTGAGGTTTGTGTTAAAATAAAGTAGAGTAAATCAAGCTCAATAGTAAGCGAATGACCATATAAAAACTTTAAGATAAAATAGTTAACTCCAGTTAAAACATGCTCCAGTAAAAAGTATTTTTTGATGATTTATTTTTTCGTTGGCACAGGAGAAATGCGGAAAGGAGGAGCTTAAAAAATGAGCAAAATATGGTACGGGTTGGAAGACAAGGTGGTGCTGGTTACAGGCGGGAGCCGGGGGATAGGTTTTACCTTGGCCCGGGAACTGCTGGATCAAAAAGCAAAGGTAGTGATATGCGCCCGCAAAAAGGAAGGCCTGGACCAGGCTGTGGCCGAACTGGGAGTAGAGGAAGATTTAATGGCAGTTATGGCCCATATTGCCAAGGAAGACCAGGTTGATAACCTGTTTGATATGGCCATGAACAGGTTCGGACGGGTTGATGTGCTGGTTAACAACGTGGGCATGAACCTGATGACGCAATCTGTAGTAGAAGCGGATTACGAGACGTGGAAAAAAATAGTGGACTCCAATTTAAACGGGACTTATCTTTGCGCCTCAAGGGCGGCACAGATAATGAAGGAGCTGGGAGGCGGCAAAATCGTCAATCTTTCCTCTATAGCCGGTCAGAGGGCCACCCCGGCCATGGGAATATACGGCATAGCCAAGTCCGGTGTGGAAATGCTCACCAGGGTGTTGGCCATGGAGTTGGCCCCTTATAATATACAGGTCAACGCGGTAGCCCCGGCCATGGTAAAGACTGATTTCAGCAAGCCTTTCTGGTCCGATCCCAACACTTACCAGGAAATAGTAAAGAACATACCCATGCAGCGCATAGCAGAGCCCTATGAAGTAGCCAGTACCGTTCTCTTTTTGGCCTCGGAAGCAGCCAGCTTTATAACGGGACAAACCGTGGTAATTGACGGAGGCTCCACCGCGGTTTAGGGAAATATTCGGGAGGTGTTTACTGTGGATTACTCTATTATAGACAGCTCCGTTCTGCTGCAATTTCTTTTTCATCCCCGCAAGGATTACGCTTCTCCCCCTCCGGGGGCTTTTGACTTTATGGTTCCCGTGGAAGGAGGAGTAGAAATTCACTGCCGCGGATATCCCGCCGGTAAAGAAGACCCCTGGCTGTTGTATTTCCACGGTAACGGGGAAGTAGTTTCCGACTATAATTATATTGCACCCTATTATCAGAAGGAAAGTCTTAACCTCCTGGTAGCTGATTATCGGGGCTACGGTGAAAGTAGTGGCACTCCTACTTTCACCGATATGGTAAAGGACGCTTCCCGGGTGCTGGAGGAGTCTAAGAAGCAGTTGAAGGAAAGGAGCCAGGATGCCGACAACCTTTGGGTTATGGGGCGCTCGTTGGGTAGTATTTGCGCCCTGGAACTGGCCGCAAAACACCCCGGGGAACTGCGGGGGATGGTAGTGGAGAGCGGGTTTATTAGCGTGACAAAGTTAATTCGCCACCTGGGTCTTCCTGCCCCCGGAGATTTAACCGCCCTGGAAGAAGAAGCACACCAAAAAGCCGGTAACATAACCCTGCCCGCCCTGGTCATACATGGAGAAAGAGATCAGCTGGTTCCCCTGGAACAGGGGGAAGAACTCTATAACGCTCTTTCGTCATCTCGCAAAAGACTGTTTACCATCCCCCTGGGAGACCATAACAACATTTTCCTGGTGGAAACAGAGAGATACCTGCAGGAGATAAAGAAGTTTGTGGAGGATGAGCAGTAGAGTAGATGGAATGGAGGAAATAATATCAACTTTAATTATGACGAACCCAATGAGGAAGAAATAGAAGAGCTAAACCGCAAATACGGCTATGAAGGGTTGGAAGAGGAACAGAGGCAAAAAAGCTGGCTACACGGTGTAATAAAGATTGTTGCAGTAATTATAGCCCTGTCCTTCCTCTTTACTGTAACCGGTCGGGGGCTTTCTTATTTTTTCTCAACCCCCTGGGAATTGCTGGAGATGTCCCGATCACTGGAAGAGGACCCCCTGGTGGAAGAGCTAAAGCAGTCAGTGGTTTTTCTTAATACCAGGGGACCGGGAGGAACTCAACATTCCGGTACCGGTTTTAATCTGCACCCGGAAGGCTTGATAGTAACCAACCGTCACGTTATAGAAGAAGCCATGTTTGTTGGAGTAAGTTTCGTGGCGGAAGGCAATTACAGTGCAGTACAGTGGAACAAGGGTAAAGAAGCCGATATTGCCCTGGTACGTCTGGAAGGTGAAGTTTCGGGGCTTCCTTACGTAGAAATGTCGAGTGAACAGCCGGAACCCGATGATGAAGTCCTGGTTATAGGTAATCCCATGCAGCACCGCCGTGTAGCCATGGAAGGCTCTGTAGTGGAAATATCCCACGGAAGGATGATAATAGACGCGCCTGTTTATCCTGGGCACAGCGGCAGCCCGGTTTTTAATCCCGACGGAGAAGTGGTTGGAGTACTCTATGCCAGCCGTGAAACTGCCAACGGCCAGACTGTTGGCCTGGCCGTCTCCTTAAATGAACTGGGGAATTTTTTGCAGCGGGTTGAACCGTAAAATGTATTGATAATAATAAACTTGGCGACAATCCCGTTTATTTTTGCCAGCTATTTTGCTTCTTTTACTCTGGCGGAAGTGTATTGGCGCAGGTATTCCATGATCTTTTCGTAATCATCCGGATGCAAGAAATCCAGCCTTAATTCCATGCCTTTCCCGGTAAACTTCTTGCCCCAGAGATACAGGGCATTTTTCTTTTTCCGTATAACTTTTATATCTTCGAAACGCATTACCTTCCACCCGCCCAGTATGGTCCACCTGACCTTAATAGCGTTTCCCCCGATCCTTACGTAAGGTATGCGCGGCAGGAATAGAAGGGATACCAGGATGGCAGTAGCAACCAGGAGCAGTGCCTGCACTACCAGGAAACCGATACTCTCGGGGTAGTTTATTAGCATTACTACAAACAGTGCGGTTATCAGGATGAGAACGAGAACACCCAGTATTCCGCCAATGACCATATTTTCATTTTTAAACCACAGGAATTCTTTATCAGTATTAACCAGTGCTCCCATGCCCTGTTACCTCCTTAAGAAAGATTTAAAATTACTTAATAGCAGCCACTTTAATATTACCACGAGTTAACAGGCCCTGCAAGGTGGGCAATACCCCGGATTTATTCCACTCCGAGCCTCTCTTCGTGCTTGCAGCCGGCACATACAATATCCACGTCACCGTCGCTCCAGATTACAGCTATGGCGTGTTGGTTATTGCAGTGGGGACAGTTAATCACGTGGCTGTTTACCACATTTGCACTATCTTCGCTCATGTTTGGTACCTCCCTGTTAACAAAAAATTGTTTTCAAACTTTTACTATTATTACTTTACCACTGTTAGAAAAAAGACTCAAGGTAACGAGGCATTCCGTTTAATTTAAAAAAAACGTATCACACGGCAGTGTTATGTATAAGATTCAACTGAAGCAGATCATGGCCTGGACCTGATTAGAAATTGGAAGTTGGAAGTTAGAGGTTGGTAGCCCTTTGGGGCGCCGAAGCTGAGCCATAGCTTGACTGATTTGAGTCGGGAGCCGGCAAACACAACAACCTGGTACAAGAAAGCAA
>CAYODA010000178.1:0-3929 GCA_964402625.1 uncultured Syntrophomonadaceae bacterium
GAATGGAGAAGCAAAAAAGGGTAATGAAAGGAGAACGGGTCAACGTGATAGCAGTAATATCTCCTCCCAAAAAGATTAAAGGTGAAATTACGCCCCCCGGGGACAAATCTATTTCTCATCGGGCAGCCATCCTCTCCGCCCTGGCAAGGGGGACTTCCAGCCTGGAAAATTTTCTTACTGCAGAAGACTGTATGAGGACAGTTAACTGCCTCCGCTCCCTGGGTGTGAAAATTAATGTAGAAGGAGATAACCTGGAAGTAGAGGGGAGAAACCTGGGGTTCAAATCCTCCTCTACTATCCTTAATGCCGGTAATTCGGGTACCACGGCCCGGCTGTTACTTGGTGTTCTTTCCGGCCAGCCTTTTTGGTCGCGTATCAGGGGAGACGCCTCGTTAAGCAGACGCCCCATGCTGCGCGTGGTGGATCCCCTGCGGGAAATGGGGGCGGCAATAACCGGGAAGGAAGAAGGGAACAAACTTCCTTTGAGGGTCAAAGGAGGCAAGCTTACTTCTATAGATTACCAGATGAAGGTGGCCAGCGCCCAGGTTAAATCGGCGATACTGCTGGCGAGTCTTTTTGCCGAGGGGAAAACCCGGATCCACGAAGCTGAGCTTACCCGCGACCACACGGAAATTATGATGGAGCATATGGGCTTTCCCCTTAAGAGGGAAGCCCGCTACATTGAACTGGAAGGCCCGGTACCCTCCTATGAAGCCGTGGAAATTCGCATCCCGGGGGATTTTTCGTCAGCAGTATTTTTTGCGGTAGCAGCTTCGGTGGTGCCGGGTTCGGAGTTGTTAATAAAGGATGTAGGGGTAAATCATACCCGGATTGGAGCCCTGGAAGTTTTGAGGCAGATGGGAGCTTCCGTAGAGATGCTGGATTTCCGTCACTACGGAAGTGAACCGGTAACCGATTTGCTGGTAAAAGGAGATAGCAAATTAAAAGGGGTAACCGTAGAAGGAGAAATGATCCCCCGCATGATTGACGAAATTCCAGCTGTCTGCGTGGCGGCCCTGGCTGCCGAAGGCAGGACGGTTATTAAAGGTGCGGAAGAACTCCGGGTGAAAGAAACCGACCGTATTGCCGCCCTGGTGCAAGAACTGGGTCGTCTGGGAGCCGGTGTGCAGGAGAGGGAAGACGGGATAGAAATTGAAGGGGGTATACCCCTAAAAGGAAATAAATGCAGCAGCCACGGTGACCACCGTATGGCCATGGCTCTGGCGGTAGCCGGGATGATGGCGGAAGGAGATACCGGCATTGAGAATTTTGAGGCGGTCCAGATATCTTACCCTGGTTTTATGCAAGACCTGCGTTACCTGATAGAGAAGTAAGTGACTGCAGAAAGAATAAATTTTAAGCTTTTACCGGAAGATATAGAAAAAAGGAAGGTGAGCGTTATTTCTGCTAAAGTTGCAGTAAGTGATACGCTGTCTCCGGTAAAAGAGCTGCTTCATGCTCAGGGATATGATGTGGTTAACCTGGAGAATGAAGAGGATTTAAGCGGCCTGAGCTGGGAAGATTACGACTTTATCGTGGTTTCCGGTATGGATGATAATTTTACCGGCATGCAGGACATGGTTGGAGAAGCTGTTTCGGTAATAGACGCTTCCGGGTGCACGCCGGAAGAGGTGGTGCAGGAGATAGAACTAAGAGGGTAAGCAAAAAGAGCCGCCGGGTCTCTAAAAAAACTTGAAGAGAGTGGAGTAAATAACCGTGGTGTTAAAGTAAGTAACTGTGTAGGCCACGGTTATTTATATTAAGAAGCCCCTTCCCCGGAATGCGGCGGGTGCGCTTGTTGACAGTTAAAACCTGGTGATGGTAGAATTCAAACATATTAGCCCTGCAGAAGAGGATACGGGAGGATTGTAATAATGCTGAAAACTTACAACTGGTCTGAGATAAAAGATTCACCGGGTAAATTCACCCCGGCCTCCTTGTTTGATTTTCCCGAAGAAGAGGAGCAGGCCAAGTCAATTATCCGGGAAGTTCGCCGGGAGGGTGACCAGGCCCTGAAGCGGCTGGAAGAAAAATTTGACGGGGTACGGCTGCAGGAACTTAAGGTTACCCCCCAGGAACATGAAGAGGCTGCAGGGCTGGTGCCTTCTTCCCTAAAGGAGGCCATTAAAAATGCGGAAAACAACATCCGAAATTTTCACCGGAGGCAGCTTCCCCTGTCCGGCTGGGAAACAGCAGACGGGGTGGTGCGCGGGTGGCTTTACCGCCCGCTGGAAAAGGTGGGAGTATACATACCGGGAGGTACCGCCGCCTACCCTTCCACGGTGCTGATGACAGTAGTACCGGCACTGGTGGCCGGGGTGGACGAGGTTTATCTATGTACCCCGCCTGGCCCCGATGGAAAGGTCAATCCTACCACCCTTTATACAGCGGGAGAACTGGGTGTAGACGGCATTTTTAAAGCAGGAGGAGCCCAGGCAGTTGCTGCGTTTGCCTTTGGGACGGAAACTGTTCCCCGGGTGCAGAAAATTGCAGGGCCGGGGAATATTTACGTTACACTTGCCAAAAAAGCGGTTTATGGAGAAGTTGGTATAGACATGTTGGCCGGCCCCAGTGAAATAATGGTGGTAGCCGATGCTTCCAGCGAACCGGAATACGTGGCGGCGGATTTACTTTCCCAGGCTGAGCATGACCCGCTTTCCCGGGTTTTTTTGGTGACAGACAACCGCGAACTGGCCGAGCGCACATGCCGGGAGCTTTCACAGCAAATAAAAGACTTGCCCCGCAGGGAAATTGCGGAAAAATCCCTGAAGGAGCAGGGTGCGTTAATAATGGTAGAGAAGATGGAAGAAGCCTGGGAAGCGGTTAACTCCGTAGCCCCGGAACACCTGGAAATAATGCTAAAGGACCCCTGGCAGTACCTGGACCGGGTCAGGAATGCCGGTAGTGTTTTTCTGGGTTCTTTTACCCCCGAGAGCACCGGCGACTACTATGCCGGCGTCAACCACGTTTTGCCTACCTCGGGAGGGGCAAACTTTGCTTCACCCCTGGGGGTACACGACTTCTTAAAATACTTTCAGGTACTGCAATATTCCCGGGAATCGCTTAAGAGGGATGCTTTATCTATAGAAGAACTGGCCGGGGAAGAAGGACTGGATGCCCATCTCCGCGCCGTGGAAAAAAGGAGGAAGAACCATGAACCGGGAACGTAGAGCGGAAACTAAAAGGTCTACCGGGGAAACGGAAATAAAGCTGCAGCTTAACCTGGATGGCAAAGGTGAATCCAGTTTGGAAACGGAAGTTTCATTCTGGCAGCACATGCTGGAACAGTGGAGCAAACACGGCAGATTTGACCTGCAGGTTAACGCCAGGGGAGACTCTCACGTGGATCATCACCACCTGGTAGAAGATCTGGGCATAGCCCTGGGTATGGCTTTCCAGAGAGCACTGGGGGAGAAAAAAGGGATCAAACGCTACGGACATGCCGTGGTGCCCATGGATGATGCCCTGGTTTTGGCAGCAGTAGACCTTTCGGGCCGTCCTTTCGTGCGGTTCGACCTCCCCGTGGACGAAGAAAAAATAGGGGACACGGATACCGAGCTGGCGGAAGAATTCTGGCGTGGGTTTGTAAACGAGGGACGGTTTAACCTGCACGTGAAACTCATCCACGGCCACAACACCCACCACATCCTGGAAGCCCTTTTTAAAGCGGCGGGAAGAGCCATGGGTGAAGCAGTGGCTGCGGGTGGAAATTCTGACGAAATTCCCTCTACCAAGGGTGCCCTGTAACCTGCATTAGTGACCCAGGCTCAAACTTGCCCGCGGGAGTGGTAAAGGGGTGTTTTCTGAGCAGTCACCCTGGTGCTGCTGGCGCCGCTATTGGAAGTTGGAAGTAGGAAGTTAGAGGTTGGATTTAACGTCCAAGCACCGCGGACGCGGCGCTACCACTAGAAGTAGGAGAATACCCAACA
>CAYODA010000179.1:0-3884 GCA_964402625.1 uncultured Syntrophomonadaceae bacterium
AGGCTGTTAACTACCGACAGTATGCTGCTTCCCCACAGGGTGATCGAGGAACTCAAGGAAATGCCGCTTAAGGAGGAAGTTAAAGAAAAATGGCTGGGCCTGAACGCAAAGAAGCTACTGGAAAGAATTAAAAAGTAAAAAATCGCATGATTTACTGGGAGGGAGAGAAACAATGCCTGAGTACCTGTGGAATTCATCCCTGGAAAAAGAAATAGAAAACATGTCTTTTCAAGAAGCGCCACAGATAGTTACGGAAGAGCTTCCCGGCCCCAAAAGCAGAGAACTACTAGCCGCCGAAGCGGATCTGGAAACCCCAACCCGGGTTTTTCCCATGGTCATGTCTACGGTCTGGAGCGAAGCCCGAGGAGCCACGGTCAGGGACCCCGACGGCAACTGCTATATCGATCTGACAGCGGGTATAGCCGTAAACAACGTGGGGCACTGCAACCCTAAAGTGGTGGAAACCATTCAAAGGGAGTGCTCCCGGCTCATGCACAACGCGGATGCCACTAATCCCCACAGGGTAAAGCTGGGCCAGAAACTGCAGGAAATTGCCCCGGGCAGCCTACGGAAAAACGCAAAAATAGCCTACGGTTTAAGCGGCAGCTCCGCGGGGGAGATAGCCCTAAAATTTGCCCGTGCAGCCACGGGAAAGTCCCACGTAGTTGCCCTCCACGGTGCGTATCACGGCGCGTTAGGAAACACATTGGCTCTTACAACTTCGCCAAACTTCCGTTCAAGCTATAAACCCCTTCCTTCAAACGTCTACCATGTGGGTCCTTATGCTTACTGCTACAGGTGTCCCTGGGATTTAAAGCACTCCCAATGCAATCTGGAATGCGCCCGTTTTATAGAATACCAGCTGCTGGAACGCGGAACCGGTATTGAAGTAGAAGATGTGGCAGCCATGATAGTGGAGCCAGTGCAGGGAGAAGGAGGGTATGTTCACCCGCCGGCGGAATTTTTGCAGGAACTTAAGCGTATCTGCGAGAAAGCAGGCATCCTTTACATTGACGACGAGGTCCAGGCCGGAATGGGTAGAACCGGGAAGATGTTTGCTGTTGAGCATTCCGGTGTTGACCCGGATATGGTTATACTGGGCAAGGCGCTGGGAGGTGATTTGCCTTTCAGCGCGGTGATCACCCGTAAAGATATAGGGGAAAAGCTGCCCATGGCAAGCCACCTGATTACTGCTGTAGGCAACGCAACTTCTGCGGCAGTTGCTTGCACCAACCTGGATCTCCTGCAGGTTCCCTTGCTTGAACGCACTGAAACTGTTGGCAACTACGTAATTTCTGTTTTAAAGGATGTGTTGGAAGATGTGGAGATTGTGGGAGAAATAAGGGGCAGGGGACTTATGATAGGGGTGGAGCTGGTCAAGAACAGAGAGACGAAAAAGCCGCTTCACGTAAAAGAAATGAGAAAGATAGTACAGTCCCTGCGTAACAAGGGTGTACTGCTGATACCCTCTGGCAGGTACACCAACGTGCTGAGGCTGATGCCTCCGCTGGTTATAACCAGGAAACATCTGGACAGGGCCATGGAAATACTATCCGAAGTACTAAAAGAAGTGCAGCAAGAAGTAAAAGAATGAATTCGGAAGCTTTCCGGCTTGTTTGTTTCCCGGAGGAAACGGGATCTTTCCTCCGGGAAACGTCAGTTCAAACGTTAAGCCTCAAGTTCATAACTTGTTTGCAATAAAGAACTGGTAAAATGTTTTAGTAAATTTAAACAAAGGAGTGTGGTGTAAATGGTAGAGGTTCGTAAGGCAAAGTACACAGACAAGGATCAGGTACTTTCCCTTCTTAAAACTTTTCCCGAGGACCCGGAAATGCCCGAGCACAGTTGGGACCAGGCAGCCAGTGCTTTTGACTCCCTGGTAGAGGAAAAGGGAGGATGTATTTTTGTGGCTGAAGAAAACCAGGAAATTGTAGGTGTAATTACCCTGGGCTATTCTTATGTGCTCCGCTTTGGAGGAGTATACGCTATGATCGAGGAGTTTATTATCAGCGAAAAGATGCGGGGAAGAGGTATTGCCAATCTCCTTATTCAGGCAGCAGTAGAAGAAGCACGCTCCAGAGGATGCCCGGAGCTTCAAGTGAACCGACCCAGTTCCCAGGGCTATCCCGTTTATATTCGAAACGGCTTTCACGAAGCCGGGGTTCATATGAAAATGAACCTTTAATTTGAACAATCAAGAAGTATCCGTGGCTGTAATAGTGCGTAGAGGCTTAAACGAAAAGTATAGATGTTATTAACGGATAAAAGTTTAAATGACTATCAAGTTAGTTCAGAATAAGTAACCGTTTTAGAATTAACACAGCAATTAATGAGACGATTAAAAAGTTCCTGCCCAAATAGACGCCTATTAAACCTGTAACAAAACTCTGTTAAGTATGCTGTCAGATGTTTCGTGCCTAATCCATGGTAAGTGCCTTTGATAAACCTTTTAGCATTGGATATGACCACATGGAGAACCGTCCCAGCGTCCTAGGACAGGAGAACCGTTCCAGTGTCCCAGAAGAACCTTCCCGGCGTTCTATCCCAGTTCTTATTATTGCGGCAAAACAGCATCTTCAGAAAAGAGAAAAAATGATATAATATTCCCTATAAAGCTTGCTTCCCGGTCAGGGGCGTAACAATTTATTAAACGGATGGAGGTACGCGATATGAAAAAGGCTGTTTATTACGGAGTAAGGGATCTCAGAGTGGAGGAAGTAAAGGAACCCTCGCCGGGGCCCGGGGAAATCAAGGTTAAAGTTAAATACTGCGGGATATGCGGTTCCGATCTGCACGAATACCTCCACGGGTTTTTCCCGGAAAGCCCTTTTGGCCACGAGGCCTGTGGTGTAGTGGTGGAAGTGGGAAGCGAAATTAAAGATATTTCCGAGGGAGACCACGTGGTTACTTTTGTCAAGGAGGGGTTTGCCGAGTACCTGGTAGCACCCTGGGAAAGGGTGCTTAAAATACCTTCGGATATGCCCTGGGAAAGGGCGGTAGTCCTGGAGCAGCTGGCGGGATCTATTTACGCCGTTGAAAGGGGCCAGGTAAAACCTTCTGACACGGTTTTTATTGCCGGGGCAGGACCGGTTGGGCTAATGAGCCTGCTTTCTGTAAAAACCCTGGGCTGTGAAACGGTTTACGTATCGGAGATAGCCGAGAGCCGACGGGAGAAAGCCTTCCAGCTGGGGGCCTCGGAAGTTTTTAACCCTTCAGAGGTGAAGTTACCTTCAGAGATCCGGAAAAGGACTGGCGGTGCCGGGGTTGACGTTTCCATGGAAGCAGTAGGGATAGAAGCCTCCCTCAAGGACAGCCTGGCTTCTGCACGCTATAAGGGGACGGTAATAGTGCAGGGAATATTTACGGAACGGGCTAACATGCACATGCTGGGCTTTGTAACCAAGGAGATGACCATGGTGGGAGTAAACCACATTAGCCCGGAGAGGTCGCTGGAATGGCTAACTACCAGGGAGATATACCCGGAGAAGATTATAACCAGCATAGTCCCGCTTGAGCAAATTGCCGAAAAGGGATTTGAAAGGCTGGTAAACAACAAGGATGAAGAGATCAAGATAGTGATAGAGCCTTAAAAACGTGACTTCTTTTATACTGCTATAAGTAAGGCAGGTGAGGAATTGAAAAAACTTTTTTACGCTGCCGCGGGCCTGGGAATACTAATCCTGCTGGCGGTAGCGGCTAATTATACCATGAGCCCTCCCGGAGCCGGGGAAGAGATTGCCGGAGAACTCGAAGTGGTCCACCCGGCGGTTATTGCCCACCGGGGGCTTCTTACTGGGCCCCGGAGTCAACCCGGGCGGCCTACGAGCTGGCCCGGGACGCGGGAGCGGATTACCTGGAAGCCGACCTGCAGAGAACCGGGGACG
>CAYODA010000180.1:0-3826 GCA_964402625.1 uncultured Syntrophomonadaceae bacterium
GGCGCCATCACTAGAAGGTGGAAAATACCCAGCAGAGCTGGTGTAAGTGGTTGGCCCAAATTGGAAGTTAGAAGTTGGAAGTAAGAGGTTGGAATTCGTAATCTCTACCGCGGGAGAAAGGCTAAAGTAAGTTGTTGGCAATAGTGTTTTTATATTTTATCCAATTTCTAACCTCTAATCTCTAACCTCCGCATTTAGGGGAGCCCGCGGAGACCGAAAGCTGAGCTGCTGTTGTGGCCCTCGAACGGTAGCATGAGCCGAGCCAACCACTACACCAGCGACAATAGAAAGCAAAAGTATTTTCTGAGTAGTAGCTTAAATCCCAAACAAAGGAGATAAACAGTTATGCAAGGGTCAATTATGTTCCAGGGAACCGCCTCTTCTGTAGGCAAAAGCCTGTTGAACGCCGCGCTTTGCCGTATCCTGGCCCAGGACGGTTACCGGGCGGCGCCTTTCAAGTCGCAAAACATGGCTCTAAACTCTTATGTAACCTCTGACGGGCTGGAGATGGGCCGTGCTCAGGTAATGCAGGCCGAGGCAGCCGGTCTGGAGCCGAGGGTGGAAATGAACCCGGTGCTGTTAAAGCCTACTTCCGATAAAGGTTCCCAGGTAATTGTACGGGGGCGGCCCGTGGATAACATGGCTGCCGGTGATTACCTTCAATGGAGGGAAAAGCTTCTACCGGTAATTCGTGAGTGCTACCAACGTCTAAAGGAAGAAAACGACGTGGTAGTGCTGGAAGGGGCAGGCAGCCCTGCAGAAATTAACCTGCAGAAAGGCGACCTGGCAAACATGGGAGTGGCACGCCTCCTGAATTCTCCGGTCCTGCTGGTGGGGGACATTGACCGGGGAGGGGTGTTTGCTTCCCTCTATGGGACGATTAAGCTCCTTCCCCCCGAGGAGCGTGCCCTGGTAAAAGGGGTTATAATCAACAAGTTTCGCGGTGATGCCCGGGTGCTGGAACCGGGGTTGCGCCAGCTCGAAGGTCTGCTGGGAGGCATTCCTGTACTGGGAGTGGTTCCTTACCAGGAATTAAACCTGGATGACGAAGACACTCTTGCCGAACGCCTGGAAACGCGTTCAAAAGAAGGTGAAATCAATATACAGGTAGTGCTTTTACCGCGGATATCCAACTTTACTGATTTCAATCCCCTGGAAACGGAAGAGGACGTTAATCTTACTTATGTACGCCATCCCCGGGAGCTTGATTCCCCTGATATGATAATTATACCCGGGTCTAAAAACACCATCCAGGACCTTATCCACCTCAAAGAAAACGGATGGGAAGAACCGTTGCGCCGGCACCTGGGCCGGGGAGGTCTCCTGGTTGGGGTTTGTGGAGGATTTCAGATGCTGGGAGAAAAGCTACACGACCCTGATGGCGTGGAAAGCAGTGTTTCCTCCACTGCTGGCCTGGGACTGCTGGACATGGAGACCCGTATGGAAGGGGATAAGGTTACCAGGCAGGTTGAAGCTTCCTGGAACCACAGTGACGGGGAATTCTTCCAGGGAATGCAGGGAGTGCCCTTGAGTGGATACGAAATTCACATGGGTCAGACCAGGTTTGGGGGGGTAAATCACCCCGTTTTCGTGGAAACTACCGGGTGCTGGGAAGGGGCAGTAAATTCCGGGGGAAACGTGGTGGGAACGTACCTGCACGGAATTTTTGATAACCCCTCCTGGCGAAGGCGCCTCCTCAATAACTTGCGGCGGCGTAAGGGCTTGCCGGAAAAAGATGAAAGCAGTTCCCTGACTTACCGGGAATACAAGGAAAAGGAATACGAGAAGTTAGCCAGAAATGTACGGGAGAACGTGGAAGTGGATAAGATATACCGAATAATTCAAGAAGGAGGAAGATAAATGAGCCAGGAAAGCAGGGAAGGTAGAGAAGCCAGGCTCCGGGAAACCATTGAAAAGATAAAACCGCTGGATAAAAAAGCAGTGGAAAAGGCCCAACACCGTATAGATGTGTTAACCAAGCCCCCTGGAAGCCTGGGGCGCATGGAGGAGCTTGCCGTTCAGCTGGCCGGTATAGAGGGAGATTTCTTCCCGGTTAATACCCGCAAGCGTGTGGTAGTAATGGCGGCGGACCACGGGGTGACCGAGGAAGGTATCAGCGCTTTCCCCGGCGACGTCACCTTGCAGATGGTGGCCAACTTCACTTCCCAGGGGGCAGCCATTAACGTTTTTTCCAACCTGGAAGGCGCGGAAGTCGAAGTAGTGGACGTGGGAGTTGCTTCTGACCCGGACCTCCCCGGCGTGAAAAAAGTCCGGATAAAACCCGGCACCGACAATTTTCGACGTGGCCAGGCCATGAGCCGGGATGAAGTCCTGCAGGCTCTCCTGGCCGGGGTAGAGTCTGCGGAAAAAGCCGCAGAAGAAGGCATAAAAGTGCTGGCTACCGGGGAAATGGGTATAGGCAATACCACGGCCAGCAGTGCGGTAACCGCGGCACTTACCCACTACCAGGTTTCCCTGGTAGTGGGGCGGGGAACCGGGCTTGATGATGATGAATTGTTGCACAAGCAACAGGTAGTGGAAAAAGCACTGGAGCTGCACCGGCCGGATCCTTCTGATGCCGTGGAAGTACTGGAAAAAGTAGGAGGGCTGGAGATAGCTGCTCTGACCGGGTTAATCTTGGGAGGAGCTGCCCGGGGGATACCTGTAATAGTAGACGGGTTTATCTCCACTACGGCAGCCCTGGCAGCGGTTAAAATCCAACCGGAGGTTAAGAATTACCTGGTACCTTCGCACTTATCCCAGGAATCCGGCCACGGACTGCTGTTGGATTATCTTGACCTGCAGCCTTACATAAATATGAACATGCGCCTGGGGGAAGGAACCGGGGCAGTACTGGCCATGAATCTGGTGGAAGCCGCGGCACGGGTAACCGTGCAAATGGCTACTTTTGAAGATGCAGGGGTGAGCAGGGGGGAAGAAGAAAAAGAATCTTCCGGTCAAACCGAAGGGGAGAAAAACTAATATGGAGCTGTTTTTGCTCAGGCATGGCCGAACCTACTCCAACGACGAAGGGCGTTACCGGGGCTGGAGTGAAGCAGATCTTTCCATGGAAGGACGTCGGCAGGCGGAAAAAACAGCTGACTACCTCTCCCGGCAGGAGCTGGATAGAATTTTCTGCAGCGACCTGTACCGCGCCCGGGAAACGGCCCAGATCGTGGGTGAAAAATGCGGGTTGAAACCCTTTCCCACTCCACTGATAAGAGAGATGCACTTTGGCAGGTGGGAAGGTTTAAATTACGAGGAAATCATGGAATCCGGGGAAAAAGAATTCGATTCCTGGATATCCAACCCTTTCAGCATACCGGTCCCGGGTGGGGAAAATTTAAAAGACGTTTACCACAGGATACGTCAATTTGAAGAAAGCCTGCATAAAGCCGGCCTGGAAGGGAAGAGTGTGGCGGTAGTTACCCACGGTGGACTGATCCGGACCTGGCTCTTTTATACCATGGAGATGAAAGAAGAAGATTTCTGGAATATCCAGATTAAAAACGCTTCAATCAGCCTGTTGCACAAAGAAGAAGACAGCCTTCAGGTAGTCTACTATAACTACACCGATCATCTGGAAAGTATGTGAGAAGTGAGATTGAATAAGTATCCCCCCCACCCTGACCCTCCCCCCGGTGGGGGGAGGGATAAGAAAGGCTAAGGTTGGTGCGAGAAAGAGGTATTTTCTGAGTAGTCGACCTGGCGCCGTGGGCGCCATCACTAGAAGGTGGAAAATACCCAGCAGAGCTGGTGTAAGTGGTTGGTGAAGGCGATTTTAAGTGAGAGGTTGCCCATATTAGAGGTTAGAAGTTGGAAGTAA
>CAYODA010000181.1:0-3768 GCA_964402625.1 uncultured Syntrophomonadaceae bacterium
CTCCGGTGGGCCCGGTAGCCAGTTTCTTTTAACAGCTCCAGGGCCAGGTCCCGCTGTTCCTTGTCCCGGAAACCCAGGCGCATGGTGCCCCCTTCCTCTTCCCTAACGTGAAGTATTTCTATCTCGGCTATATTAATCCCTTTTTTGCCCAGGAGGGTGGCCACTCTCCCAATGACACCCGGATGGTCTTTTACCAGGACTATCACCTCGAATATTTCGGGGAAAATACTCCTGGCCCGGTAGGGAATACTTTTACGGTATTCGGAGGCTTCCTGTAATATGCTACCCAGATGTTCCTCATTTTCTTCCAGCATTATCTGGCGCATTTCCTGCAGCACGTTGACGGCCTTTTCGAGACCATCTGCAATAGCCTCACCGTTGGTTATGCATATATCTTTCCAAACCTCGGGGCTACCCATGGCCACACGCGTGGTATCCCGGAATCCTCCCGCCGCCAGAGAGCGCAACAGGTCACCGTTATTTTCCCCTGCAGCTACCTGCACCATGGCCACCGCCACCAGGTGAGGAAGGTGGCTGGTTAAAGCAACCATCCGGTCATGTTTCCCGGGAGAGAGAAATAAGGGCTGGGCTCCTATCTTTTCCACCATCCACTTTAGATTCTCTACATGAAAATCCGGGGCATCTGAAGAGGGAGTGAGTACGTATACAGCGTTTTCCCAAAGGGTGGGTTCGGCTGCACTGATGCCCGACTGCTCAGAACCGGTCATGGGGTGGCCTCCAACATAGCAGGCGTGTTCAGGGATGACCCCGGATATCCGGTCCATCAGGTAACTCTTGGTACTTCCCAGGTCGGTTACCAGGGCACCGGGGGAGAGATAGGGGGCGGAAGCTTCCGCCAGCTCCCGGCAGTACCTGATGGGAACGGAGAGTACTACCAGGTCCGCCCCTTCTACTACTTCCTTTATACTTAAAGAATAATGATCCACAGCTCCTTTTTCCCGGGCTTCTACCAGCGAAGCTTCACTGCGATTATAACCCCAAACTTCCCTGGCCAGCCTCCTCTCCCGCAACGCCATCCCCAGCGAACCGCCCATCAAACCGGTGCCCAGCAGGGCTACTTTTTCAAATGGTGCAAACTTAGAGCTCTCTTCCCACACAGGCAGCCACCTCTTTTAACTCAGACATTAACTCGCCAAACTGGGCCGGATTAAGGGACTGGGGCCCGTCAGAAACCGCTTCTTCCGGGTGGGGATGCACTTCCAGCAGCAATCCGTCGGCCCCGGCAGCCACAGAAGCCTTACTCATGGGTGCTACCAGGTTCCGGTGTCCGGTTCCGTGGCTGGGATCAACCACAACGGGAAGGTGGGAAAGCTGCTTGGCTACGGCCACGGCGCTCAAATCCAGAGTATTGCGCGTATGCGTCTCAAAAGTCCGTATACCCCTTTCACAAAGTATCACGTTGGGGTTTCCTCCGCTTATAATGTATTCCGCTGCCATAAGCCACTCTTCTATGGTGGCAGACATCCCCCTCTTTAGAAGGACCGGTTTATTTACAGTTCCCAGTTCCTTAAGAAGGTAGAAGTTCTGCATGTTGCGCGTCCCCACCTGCAGCACATCGGTGTATTCAGCCACCTGGTGCACCGTATGAGGGTCAATTACTTCGGTAATAGTGGGTAACCCGGTCTCACTGCTGACTCTATTTAATATCTTAAGCCCTTCCAGCTCCAGCCCCTGGAAGCTGTAAGGAGAAGTGCGGGGCTTAAAAGCCCCCCCGCGAACCACGTCGGCGCCCGTTTCTTTTACCCTTTCCGCTGCTTCCATCATCTGCTCTTCTCCTTCTACCGCACAGGGACCCGCCATTACTACCAGCTTTTTTCCACCAATAGTTACTCCATCTCCCAGGGACACCACCGAATCTTCGGGGTGAAACTCACGGCTGGCCATCTTATAAGGCCGGGAGATGGGAACCACCTTCTCTATGGTAGGATTGGCTTCCAGGGTTTCGGAAAGATTCTCTCCCGGCTTACCAATAACCCCCAACAGGGTCCTCTCTTCTCCTTCTGACAGGTGAACCTTATAACCCTGTTTCTCCAGCCTTTCACTAATCTTTTTAATTTCTTCCTGACTGGCCTCCGGCCTAATGACCACTATCATTTCTCTTCCCCCTTAATTGATATTAGTTTTTTAAACAAAAAAATCCCGCCCCTACCAGGGACGGAATCTTGTTTCCGCGGTACCACCCTTCTTGGGTCTTGCACCCCTCTCCATGCGGAAAAACTTTATATCCGCATTTCCTTTAACGCAGGAACACACGTCAGGGCCTACCGGCCGCTTTTCGGCTTTCGGTCTGCACCTCCGGGGTGTACTTCACCTGACAGCGAGCACCGTGTCGCAGCAACCCACGGCTCTCTTTAGCACGCCGGGACAGGCTACTCTCCCCTTCAACGGCATTTTTAGCGGGTAAGTATACGTTGTTTCTCTTACAGGTGAAGGTATTTTACTACACTCTAAAACTTATGTCAACAACCCCCGGGAAAAGAAATCAAAAATTCCCTTTTCATCCTTTTTATGTCTGCACCATAAAATTTCACTTCTTGCCATATTATTTATCTTCTGCTGTAAGCTTTTCTTTATTTTGCATGCAACGGCGAGCCACATCTACCAGTTTTGACTTAGACTTAAATTATTACTCTAGGTTTAGGCGCTTGTAAATATGATTTATGTTTTGGAGATAATGGCCGGGTTTAAAACACTCTTCTAACTCTTTTTCGGTAAGATACTCATTAACAGTTTCTTTTTGACGTAACACCTGGTAAAAAGATTCTCCCGTTTCCCAGGTTTTTTGAGCGGCAGTCTGCACCAGATCATAGGCTTCTTCCCTGCTTAATCCCTTATCTATTAGAGCTAACAAAACACGTTGAGAAAAAACCAAACCGTTTGTCTTTTGGATATTATTTAGCATGTTTTCCGGTATAACATGTAAATTACTAATAATATAATTTATCTGGTGAATCATATAATCTACTGCTGTGGTGACTTCCGGCAGAGTAACTCTCTCCGCAGAAGAATGTGATATATCTCTTTCATGCCAGAGAGGAATGTTTTCCAGAGAAACCTGGACTTGAGAACGAACTATTCGAGAAAGGCCACAGATCCTTTCACAGAGAACCGGGTTTCGCTTGTGCGGCATAGCAGAAGACCCTTTTTGCTTATCTTTAAAAGGTTCTTCGACTTCCCTGATTTCTGTCCGCTGCAGGTTTCGAATTTCCAGGGCAATTTTTTCCAGCAGGGCAGCTATCAGGCTTAAAGCAAATACGTATTCAGCGTGCCGGTCACGCTGCAATACCTGGGTGGACACCGGATCTACTTTCAGACCCATGCATTCACACACGTATTCTTCCACAAAAGGGTCAATGTTTGCGTAATTCCCCACCGCTCCCGACAGCTTTCCGTACCGGGTTACTTCCCGGGCCCGGGAAAACCTGTTTCTATTCCTCTGCAGTTCCACCATCCACTGGGCGAACTTGAGACCCAGGCTGGTGGGTTCGGCATGAACCCCGTGGGTTCTTCCCATCATCACGGTTTCCTTATACCGGAGGGCCTGCCGTCGCAGCGTGCTTTCAAGTTGCTCCAATCCTTCCTCTATTAGAGAGCCAGCTTCCTGCAAGGCCACCGACAAAGCGGTATCTACCACATCGGAGGAAGTCAACCCGTAGTGTACATAACGGCTTTCCTCACCCAGGTTTTCCGCCAGGCACCTGGTAAAAGCCACCACGTCGTGCCGGGTTTCTTCCTCTAACTCCTGGA
>CAYODA010000182.1:0-3709 GCA_964402625.1 uncultured Syntrophomonadaceae bacterium
GAAAACCTGCTGGACCTAAGCCGCAAAGTTTACCCGGGGAGCTGTCACTTACGCACCTTTTTATAATAACGGGTTATAATAACTGGTTTTTCCTTGGAGAGGGAAGGTGAAAGCAGCGGAAAAATGGGAAATCAACGTTCGCAGCGGCGCAGGGAAACGGTAATGTGGGTTATGAAGATGACTATCGGGACTTTTTTTTTAGCCGTATTTTTTGGTTTCATTTCCCAGATGCTTTTAAAAAGCATAGATGCCTTTGTTTTGTCCCTTTTACTGCTGCTGGTAATAGTTTTTACAGGAATTGTCTCCGATACGGTGGGAACAGCAGCAGCGGCGGGCGAAGAGGCTCCTCTTAATGCCAAGGCTACCCGGAAAATCTTCGGGGCTCAAAAAGGTGTCTACCTGGTGAGGCATGCCGACCAGGTGGCGAACTTTTGCAACGACGTTATCGGGGATATAACCGGGATTTTAAGCGGTGCAGTGGGCACGGTGCTGGTGCTCCAGCTAATAGTTTATGCCCCCGATTATACGGAGCTGTATTTTCAAATACTTATGACTGCCGCGGTTACCTCCATCACCGTGGGCGGAAAAGCCTGGGGAAAATTTCTGGCCTTGAACCGTTCTACGGAAATAATGCTTCTGGCCGGCCGGGTGCTTTCGCTCAAGGATGTGGTGTGGGAGCAGCTAAGCAGGAAGAAAAGCAATAATAAATAGATAAGAAGCAATAAAGAGTAAATAATCCGGTTTTCTGTCAATTCTTTTTCACTTCTTAAAATGTTGATGCCTGGGAATGAGGAGGAGGTAAAGTTTGAAGCTCCTACATGATATTAAATATCCTTCCGATTTAAAAAAGTTAAGGCTGAGGCAACTGGAGGAACTGGCCCGGGAGATACGGGAGTTTTTAATTAGAACCGTCTCCCATAATGGCGGCCACCTGGCCCCCAACCTGGGAGTGGTGGAGCTAACGCTGGCGCTGCACCGGGTGTTGGACTGTCCCCATGATAAAATTATCTGGGATGTGGGCCACCAGAGCTATGTACACAAGCTGCTTACGGGAAGAAAGGAACATTTTTCTTCCCTTCGCAAGATGGGAGGTCTGAGCGGGTTCCCTCGCCCGGACGAGAGCACCTATGACGCTTTTGGTACCGGTCACAGCAGCACTTCTATTTCTGCGGCCCTGGGTTTAGCCCGGGCGCGCGATTTAAAAGGAGAAAATAACCAGGTGGCGGCGGTTATAGGGGACGGCGCCCTTACCGGTGGCATGGCCTACGAGGCCCTGAATCATGCGGGCCACCTGAAAACCAACTTTATGGTTGTATTAAACGACAATGACATGTCCATTGACCGCAACGTAGGAGGAATGTCTGCGTACCTGGGCCGCATCAGGACCGATCCCAAGTACTACCGTTTCAAGGAAGAACTGGACGGTATGATGCGGAGAATACCGGCTATAGGCAATTCCGTGGCCGATTCTGCGGAACGCTTCCGGGGAGCCTTGAAGTACTTCCTGGTTCCCGGTATTTTATTTGAAGAACTTGGTTTGACCTACCTGGGCCCGGTGGACGGGCACGACGTGAACTCACTGGTAACGGTTTTTGACCAGGCCAGGAGGATAAAAGGGCCGGTGCTGGTGCATACTCTTACCCAAAAGGGTAAGGGATACGTATACGCCGAGGAGGAACCTTCTTTATTCCACGGCATAGGGCCCTTTGACCGGGACAACGGTGTGCCCCGGTCCAAGAAAAAAGCGCCTTCTTATACCGAAGTGTTTGGAAAGACCCTGGCAAAACTGGCGGAAGAAGACGACAGGGTTGTAGGGATAACTGCAGCCATGTCCGGCGGTACCGGCCTTGATAAATTTGCAGATAAACACCCCAAGAGGTTTTTGGATGTAGGTATAGCCGAACAGCACGCGGTTACCATGTCAGCGGGTTTGGCTTCCGAAGGCTACCGCCCGGTGGTGGCGCTGTACAGCACTTTCTTACAAAGGGCTTATGACCAGGTGGTGCATGATGTTTGCCTCCAGAAAAAGCCTGTGGTGCTGGCAGTAGACCGGGCGGGAATTGTAGGCGAAGACGGGGAGACCCACCAGGGCCTGATGGACGTCTCTTTATTAAGGCATATACCACATATGACGTTAATGGCCCCCCGGGATGAAGACGAGTTGCAGCACATGCTCAAGACCGCCCTGGATTATGAGCAGGGGCCGACGGCCATACGCTATCCCCGCGGTGCCGGGGAAGGAGTAGAACTTAAAGAGCCGCAACTGCTTCCCTGGGGTAAAGCGGAAGTACTGCGCGAAGGAGAAGAGCTTCTCCTGGTTGCGGCAGGTTCCATGGTGGCACCGTCTTTAAAAGCCGCGGAAAAACTTTTCTGGCAGGGAATACAGGTCGCGGTTATAAATGCCAGATTTATCAAGCCCCTGGATGAAGAGACCATACTGGGCCGCGCCAGCCGGTGCGGAAAGGTAATTACCGTAGAAGAAAATATGTTATCGGGGGGAATGGGGAGCGCCCTCCTGGAGTTTATGGAAAACCGGGGAATAAAAGTGCCGGTGCGCCGGCTGGGCATAGATGATGAGTTTGTGGAGCACGGTCCTCGTGGGGAACTTTTAGCCCGCTACGGACTGGATGAGGAAGGAATATACCGGGCAGCGCTTTCATTTTGTCGAGAAAAAAGCAGCGGGAGGTTGTGTTGAGCAAAGAGAGGCTGGATGCTGAACTGGTAAAGAGAGGTTTTTTTGATGCGCGCAGCCGGGCAGCCTCGGAAATCATGTCCGGAAAGGTCCTGGTAAACGGCAAAAAATGCGAGAAGCCCGGCACCAGGATCTCTGCCGATGCGAAAATAAACTTGCTTGCACCGGCCAACCCTTATGTTAGCAGGGGAGGATTGAAGCTGGCCGGGGCGTACCGGGAATTTGGTTTTTTCTTGGAAGGCAAAGTGGTTATAGATATAGGAGCTTCTACAGGGGGGTTTACTCATTTTGCCCTGGAGCACGGTGCTTCCAGGATTTATGCAGTGGATGTGGGATACGGACAGCTGGAGTGGCAGCTGCGGAATAATCCGGCAGTGGTTAACATGGAGAGGACCAATGCGCGCTATCTTCTCCCGGAAGACCTGGAAGAGTTGCCGGATTTGGCCCTGGTTGATGTATCCTTCATTTCGCTAGAGAAAATTATACCCGTGCTGGCGAAACTGGAAGCTGGCGAAATGGTGCTTCTGGTGAAACCTCAATTTGAAGCAGGTAAGGAAGAGGTTGGTAAAAAAGGCGTGGTCAGAGATGTGCAGGTTCACCGGGAAGTGCTGCGCAGGATTATTGCTTTTGGCCGGGAGCAGGGATACCGGCTAAAAGGAGCCGTTCCTTCTCCACTGCCTGGCCCGCAGGGGAATGTAGAATTTTTTGTTTACCTGGAAAGGGGTAAGGAAAACGATGCAGTGGAACCAGAGGAGGCAGTAGAACAGGCTGTGAGAAAAGCCGGCACCCTGGTGAGAGAAGCGGCAGGGGAAGAAAGGCAAGAATGAGAGATTTTCCCGGTCGTCACTGTTATTCGGTAAAAATATTTTCTGAGTAGTCCACCTGGCGCCGTGGGCGCCATCACTAGAAGGTGGAAAATACCCAGCAGAGCTGGTGTAAGTGGTTGCCCAAATTGGAAATTGGAAGTTGGAAGTAAGAGGTTGGAATTCGTAATCTCTACCCCGGTAGAAAGGCTAA
>CAYODA010000183.1:0-3704 GCA_964402625.1 uncultured Syntrophomonadaceae bacterium
GTAAATGCGTAATATCAAGAAAAATGTAGACTAAACAAGAATATTGTGCCATGATATGTATGAGAATGTGCACCGTGTTGAAGCATGACAAAAGAGGAGGTGGTAGTATTTTTCGCAACAGCAATGCTGCAGTTATTTTATCGGGAATCTGGGTGTTATTGATTACTTTTTCTTTAGGAAATATAGAAGTACAGTTAAAGGAAAATGAAGTTGTAGATTCCCTGGAAAGAGATACCGGGATAGAAACTTTTAAAGAAGATGTGGAAACAGGAAGGGATGAACTGCCGGAAAGCCGTCAAGCCTATGATCGAATGGTTTCGCAGGATAATACTCTTTCCCGTGGAGGGGAGAGAAGTGAACTGCGTAATTTGGACAGTGAAGTAGAAGAGAGTGCATCCGGGAGCACCCAAGAAGAAAGAGAAGAAGCAGGGCCAGAAGTGGTTTCTACTTTTACCGGAGAAGCCAGCTGGTACGGTGCCCAATTTCACGGCTCCAGGACTGCCAGCGGGGAAGTTTTTAACAAAAGAGAAAAAACCGCGGCACACCGTGAGCTTCCCTTTGGAACCCGGGTCAGGGTAACTTTTTTTAAGACGGGAAAAAGTACTGTAGTACGAATAAACGACAGGGGCCCGTTTGCCGGTGATAGAATAATTGATCTTTCCAGTGCTGCCGCCGAATCTATAGGTTTAAGGCCTTATGGAATAGGCAAGGTAAAGGTAGAAGTGCTTTCAGGTTAATTGCTAATATGCAATTAATATGTCCCGTATTAGCACGTCTGGATTAAATAATCTCTTATTTTGTTTTATATTATATCTGGAGCGGGAGAGAGTTTGCCAGGGTTATTCCTTCCCGGTCCACCCGGCAAGAAAAACAGTGTACACTTACTCCCCCTCTTAAGCTTCTGCGTAAGGCTTCTCCGAAACCCGGATCGGTGCTGTCGTTAGGGGCAAAAACTTCCGCGTCTTCCCGCTGAACAATAAAAAAGACAGCCGCCCGGTAACCTTCTCGGCGAGCGGCAAGCAGTTCTTCCATGTGCCGGCGCCCCCGTTCGGTTGGTGCATCGGGGAAAAGCGCCGTTTGGTTTTGTACCAGGGTAACTGATTTTGTCTCTACCAGGCAATTTTCTGTACCTTTTTGGAGCAGAAGATCAAACCTGCCTTTTCCATAGGCCGGCTCTCGCTTTATGATTTCCCACCCTTCAAAAGAAGTTTGCCGGCAGGCTGTCTCCCAACTGTATTCCAGGATCCTGGCCGGAAGCCGTGAATCTATACATGCCCAGCCTCCCCCTTCCAGGGCCGCCAGGCTAAGATCACAGTCAGTCTTCCTGGAGCTACTATTTTCCCCTGTTACCATAACTCGCCTGTTGGGCGCAAGTAGTTCGCCCAGCCTTCCGGAATTGGGCACATGGGCGTTAAGTTTTTCCCTGTTGGGGGTTTCCACTACAGCCGCAAACCTGTTCAGCCGCTTAAGAAAACGGGCATCCCGCACCGGTGGAGCATAAAAAACTTTTCCTGTTTTCATTATAAATCCGCCGCCTTTCGGAGGAGTGAAATCGGATAAACCAGGTGAATCAAACAATATCTAAAGGGAATGGCAATTAGAATAGACTCTTTGCATAATAATAATTTTTCTTTATCGCTGTGTCTACCGGTCAATCCTAAATTGTGAAGGAATACACCTTCAGTAGTCGAAAATATAAACTAAAACCAATTTACCTCCGGGGATGATGAGATATGCAACTGGAAGAGTTTACTGAGTTTGCTGATAAAGTAGTGGAAGAGGATGTTCCTCCGGAATTGCTGCGAGACCTGCACATGGGTATTATTGTCCTCGAAGAAGAGATGTCAGATGAGGAGGGCTACCATGTCATGGGCGAATACGTTTCCAATGAACTGGGCAATCATATCCTGCTTTATTACGGTTCTTTTGCCTGCCTGCTTGAAAAAGAAGGCCGGGAAGCCTGGGAGAAAGAGATAAGGGAAACCGTCAAACACGAAATAGTCCATCATGTAGAAGCGCTGGCTGGTAATGAACAGTTGGCCCGGGAGGAGATGTTAGAGAGGGAAGGAATAAAATCCCGGCAACAGGGAGAACCGCAAAACCATTCAGTTAAGACAGGTTTTATAAAAAAGCTGCTGGATTATATTAAAAGGGTAATAAATATTTAGTAACAAACACAGAAATAATTATAAACTTTTTTAAAATATACACAAATGAAGGAATGTGTGCAACAATGTTGAATCTTATAATATAAGATGTGAAGAATATTTGTTTACTTCTCTATCACCTAAGGAGGTTTTGATTTGTTTGACCACCTTTTAAACGAGGAGCAGTTAAAGCTGCAGCGGGAAGTCAGGGATTTTGTGGCCCAGGTACCACGCCAGATGATTCTGGACATGGACGAGGATAAAATCCGGTTCCCCAAGGAGTTTTTGCAGGAAGCCGGGCGGCGCAACCTTATGGGGTGCCGTTATCCCCGCAAATGGGGAGGCCGGGAGATGGACTGGGTGTCTACCAATATGGTGATGGAAGAAGTTGGTACCCTGGGTTACATTTTTGCCTGCACTTTTGGGGTAGGGGCCGAACTGGTTTGCGATGCCATAATCCAGCATGGCACCGATTATCTAAAGGAGAAATACGTAAAGCCCCTGTTGGCCGGGGAGAAATTTGCCGCGGAGTGCCTAACCGAGCCCCGGGGAGGATCGGACTTTTTTGGAGCCACTACCAAAGCAGAGGACCGGGGCGATCACTTTATCCTTAACGGGCAGAAGCGTTTTATCGTAGGGGCGGAAGGTGCGGACTTCTTCCTGGTTTACGCCAGGACCAATCCCGACCCCAATGCCAAACCCCAGAATTCTCTGACCTGCTTTGTAGTGGACCGTACCGAGGATGTGCGGGTGGAATACATTTACGGGCTCATGGGTTGCCGCGGTGGTGGGACAGGCCGCCTTGTCTTTGATAATGTCAAGGTTCCACGGGAAAACATCGTAGGCGAGTTAAATGGGGCTTATACGGTTTTCAACACCATGATGGTCCCGGAACGCCTTGGAACTTCGGCCATGACTATAGGTCCGGCCAGGTCATCCCTGGATGTGGCCACTTATTATACCAGCCGGCGCAAACAGTTCGGCCAACCAATCAACCGATTCCAGGGAGTTAGTTTCCAGGTAGCAGAAGCAGTATCCCTGTTGGATGCCTGCCGTTCCCAGGTTTATACCACCAGCCGCGCGGTGGACGAGGGTGTCCACTATAAAAAAGTCCGACGTCTGATATGCGAAACCAAGAGGTTTGTCACTGAATCCTGTCAAAAGGCGGTAAGAAACTGTATGCAGGTAATGGGAGGGATTGGTTACACCAATGTTTACCCTATAGAGCGCCATTCCCGTGACCTGGGTCTTGCTTCAATATGGGTAGGGACCAACGAAGTCATGTCGGTGGTAACTTCCCACGAGTGGTACCGCGAATACGAAGAAGAACGACAGGCTGCAAAAGAAAGGGATTTCGAGCAGGACGCAGCAGAAGCCGGCGCGGATGAAGAGAAAATTTTTGAATAGTAAGTTGTTCCACCATAAAGTATCCCCCCACCCTGACCCTCCCCCCGTTGGGGGGAGGGAAGGTAAGTAGGGCAACGTTGGGTGCGGGAAAAGGGGTATTTTCTGAGTAGTCGCCCCGGTGCCCACTGCGTGGCACCACCACTAGAGGGG
>CAYODA010000184.1:0-3668 GCA_964402625.1 uncultured Syntrophomonadaceae bacterium
AGGAAGCTTCCTTAAAAGTACAGTGCCTGGGGCCCTTTCGGGTGTTTATCAATGGCGAAGAAGTAACCTGGCGGACTAACAAAGCCCACGATCTCTTCGCTTACCTGTTCCACTACCGGGAAAAACCGGTACATAAAGACAAAATCCTGGAAGATATATGGCCGGATTCCATACCGGAAAGGGCCTCTACTCTCCTTCATACCAACCTGTACCAGCTCCGCAAAGCTATAAAAAACCTACCCGGAAGTCAGCCGGTAAACCATAAAGGTAAACAATACCACCTGGAACAAAATATAATATCCAGTGACATTGATATTTTTCTAAAGCTGACCAGCCATACCGATTCCGGTTCCGAGGTATCACCTGAAGAGGTTCCGTATCTTGAGCAGGCTCTTTCCCTGTACCAGGGCGAATACATGGAAAACCTCGATTACCAATGGATAACCGAAGAACGCGAACGGCTTAACCAGATTTACCTTTCTCTTTTGGAGAAGTTGTCATATTACTATATGAAAAACGATAAACTCGACCAGGCGGCTACTTGCCTGAGATCGATCCTGCACCTCAATCCCCTGCTTGAGGAAATGCACGTTCTCTTGATGAAAGTTTACTCCCGCCAGGGGGATCGGATGGCAGTAATGCAACAGTACCAGACCCTGTGTAAGATCCTGGACCGGGAAATGGGTCTGGAACCCAGCCCTGAAACCAGGGCACTCTATTACAGGCTGTGCTCGGAATAACGCAGAGCAATATTCAATTAATAAACGCGGAAAATTCCAAACTGATAAGAAGAAAAAGGAGAGGGTTGGTGTTGCAAATACTGGTGCAAGGTTTAATCTTTTTTATATTCCTTATGGCTTTCTGGTCCATTATAAAAATAAAAAATATCTGGAACCTGGGGGCGGAGGTGTCGAGCAACAAAGAAGCAGTGATACATTCCATTTTACCAACAGCAACAGCGACGGTTATATTTATAATATTACTTTACATTTTTGAATCAGGTGTTCTTAGGTATTCTTAGGTGTTCTTGTATTCTAACTCTTCCTCTAACACCTTGAGAAACACCTCCACCATTCCGGGGTCAAACTGAGTCCCTGCACACCTTAACAGCTCTTTAACCGCTTCTTCGCGGCTTAAAGCTTTGCGATAGGGACGGTCGCTGGTCATGGCATCATAAGCATCCACAATGGAGAGTATCCGGCACTCCAGGGGGATGTCCTTACCCTCTATTCCCAGGGGATACCCTTTACCGTCCCAGCGCTCGTGGTGTCGCAGTATCAAATCCGAAATACCCGCAAGGTCACTGGAAGACAGGGCAATACGGTAACCTTTTTCCGGATGCTTACGCATGACCTCCCACTCTTCCTCATCCAGCGGAGCTTTTTTAAAAAGAATACTGTCTGGAATGCCTACTTTGCCCAAATCATGTACCCGCGCCAGTAGAGCCAGGTCAGAGAGCTGCTTTCGGCTTAAATTTAATTTTTTTCCGGTTTTAAGGCAGAGGTCTTCCAGTCTCCGCAGGTGTCCTTCGGTAATAAAATCCCTTTCTCCCAGGGTGGTTAGAAGAGAATCTATGATTTGCGACCTTGCACCAGAACCTTTTTGCATCTTGTCCCGGTACATAAGATCATCTGCCTCTTTAAAAGCCTCATGTAGAGAACTGTCTTCTTTTTCCGCACAGGCCTTGCCAATGGAGAGGCTAAGTGGAAGCTGAGGATGATACCAGTTGTAATTCTCCACCCTGTTTAAAATTCTCTGGACAACTTTTTCCCCGGTTCTTTCATCGGTATTGGGTAAGATGGCAGCAAACTCATCCCCTCCCACCCTGGCCAGGATGTCATTAGCACGCAGCGTGCTTTTAATTGCTTCCGCACAGCCTACCAGCATCTGGTCCCCTTTATCGTGACCCAGGGTATCGTTTATTAACTTCAGGCCATCCAGGTCTGCTGATATTATAGATATGGGATAATTGCGGCTTTCCTTCAAACGCTGAAGCTGTTCTTCAAAAAAAGCCCGGTTGTAAAGGCCGGTCAGCTGGTCGTGCATGCTAAAATACTTTAACTTTTCTTCGTAGCGCTTGCGCTCGGTTATATCGCGTCCCACCCCACGAAACCCTTTAATACTTCCATTTTCATCCCGAATAGGGGTGACCGAAAACTCCCCGTATCCGATAGATCCGTCCTTCCTCATCAGTTCGAAAGTTACATTGTGGCTGGGTTTACCGGTAGAATATACCTGGTTAAATTTACGGTAAACATCCCAGGGATAACGGCATATCTCTTTAAAGTTTAATCCAATGTACTCCTCCAGGGGGTATCCCATAAACCTGGCTGATGCCTTGTTGGCAAAGGTAATATTTCCCGCCAGATCCACTTCGTAGTATCCATCTTCCATGGTATCGACGATCTCCCGATACCTTTCTTCTGACTGCCTGAGCTCTTCCTCAACCTTTTTCCTGTCAGTAATATCTACCACAATAATAAAACCTGCGGGTCTTCCCCGGTACCAGGTAGAATCTCCTGATAAGGAAACCCACTTTTCTTCTCCCTGCCCGGTAATAATCTTAAAATCGTAAGGTGAAGGTGCACTCTTCCCGGCCTGCCTCATTCTTCCCCTTTCACGAATAATGTGCCGGTATTCAGGGTGAACCACTTCCCAGAAGCGCATCTGCATTAACTCCTCCGCAGAATAACCGGTGATCCTTTCAGCGGCAGGGTTCACATAAACCCAGCGGTCATCCTGGTAGATCATAATAGAAAAAGGAGAATTCTCGGCAAGGGTTCTAAACTTTTCCTCGCTTTCAAGAAGTTCCTGGCGGGCGCGGTGCTGTTCAGAAATATCCGATATAACTATCACCGTACCGCTTACACTTTCTCCCCTGCCGGGAACAGGTGAAACAGAAGCAGTTATTATCCTGGCATCACCTTCCCGGGATACCAGGGCAACATCTTTGAAAACATTCACTTTACTGCCGGTGTTAATTACTTTTTTTACATAGTTATCTGTCTTCTCCCCGGTTATAGCGTTTACCAGGCACAAAATCTCTTCAAGAGAACTGTTTAAGGCTTTTTTTAAAGACCACCCGGTAAATTTTTCCGCCTGTGAATTTAGAAAAGTTATTCTACCGGCATCGTCAGTTATTATTACTCCTTCTCCTATGGAATTCAGTATAACCGCCAGATTATCAGGCTGATTCTGATCAGTCATAAAACGACCCCTTATCAGCAATAATGCTCAATATTTTTGACAAAATTCTAATAATCTCGTTATTTTATACAAACTTTTGCATGTATAAGTTCTTTAACAGCCTCCATTTTCCTGCCAGCTCAAGAGAAAATTAATGAAATTTGTCGCAATTTTCCAAGCAAGCTTTTTTTCTGCTGACGGGTCATAATCATTAAAGAAGGTGGGTTTTACTCGACCGGGAGTATAAGAAAGAAATACCTACTATTTTTACTTCTTACGTAAGTCTATAATTTCTTCTTGTTCATTCCACTTGAGTTTCACCCTTAAATTATCAGAGAAAACGGTTAAGTCCTCTTTAATCCTGCCTAAAGAGGAATATTCCTTTTTGTTATCTCTCTTTCTTCGCATGGCGGAGCCTCTACCAAAAGCAGCAACAACAGGCTCATCAGTATACGATCCACCTCTAAAATCCAGTTCTTCTT
>CAYODA010000185.1:0-3653 GCA_964402625.1 uncultured Syntrophomonadaceae bacterium
GTGGCAACCTCTCACTTAAAATCGCCTTCGCCAACCACTTACACCAGCTCTGCTGAGTATTTTCCACCTTCTAGTGATGGCGCCAGCCAGCGCCAGGTCGACTACTCAGAAAATACCCTTTACCCCGCACCCAACGTTGCTCTATTTACTTCCCTTCCCCCACCGGGGGAGGGTCAAGGTGGGGGGATAACTAAATACAGGAGCCCTACTCTTCCGTATAGCCCTGGCTGGTTATCCTGTGAAACAGGCGTAGATAATCCAGGGCGTTTTTGTTTACCAGGAATTCCCGGCGAACTTTTTCCTGGCCGGTTTCCGCCATCTGGCGGGAAAGCTCCGGGTTGCGCAGTATATGTAACATCTTTTGGGCACACTCTTCCACGCTATCCACCAGGTAGCCGTTAACTCCCTCATCTATCTGCAGCCGGATGCCTCCTACGGCGCCGCCTATTACCGGCGTCCCTTTCCACATGGCTTCCGCCACGGTAAGCCCGAAGCCTTCGCGGATGGACTTCTGCAGTACCAGGTCGGAAGCGGTTTGAAAGGCGTTGACCTCACGACCGGTAATACCGTTAAAATTGGTGACTATCTTGATATCGTAATCTTCACCGGCCCGGCGCAGGGTATAGTACAGGTAGTCCCACCCTTCCGGGTCGTCGGAAGCCATGGAACCAACCAGTGCAAGCTGTACGCTGGGGAATTCCTTTTTTACCAGCTTATAAGCTTCAATTACTCCCAGAGGATCTTTCCAGGGATCAAAGCGGGATACCTGGCTTACCAGGGGACGTTCTACATCCACCCCGAAACGGGAGACGATCTCCAGGGCTTCATCCAGCTCCATCAACCGGTTTTTCTCACTTAAGGGATCTATAGAAGGGCTTATGAAAGTAAGATTATGTAAAACAGTATCTCTTTTTACATAGTCAGGCATGGTAAACACGCAGGCTTGATACTCCTTAACAAAGCTGTATATAAAGTCCCAGTATTCCTCGTTAGGTGTGGAAGTGTCTATGTGGCACCTCCACACCCAGTAAGGTTTCTTTTCCCCCTGGTAATAGCAAATCAAGGCGGCAGGCTGGGGGTCGTGTACTACTATGATATCGTAATCCCAGTCTTTCATTAGCTCCGCATTTCTGCGATTGGTTTCCAGGTAGAGTTCCTTATCTTTTTCTTTAAGGTGTCCTTCCTGGCCCTGCAGGCGGTTATGGAATGATTTGGTGATATGATAAAAATCGGTGCTGCCCTCCATCACCCACCAGTCCAACTCCAACCCCATATCCTGAACCAGGGGAACCAGGGAGTGGAGCACTTCGGCCACTCCGCCGCCGTAAGAAGTCGCGTTTATCATGGCTACTTTTTTCCCGGACAACTTTTTAACCAGTCCTTCTATTTCCGCAACAGTTTCAGCTTCCATAAAACCATGATAATCACTAAAACTCTTTGCTGCAGGCTTAACCAGCTCCACATTGCATTCCTCCCAATCCCTTCATTTAACCTTGTTTATACTTTACCTTATATCCAGGTCACTATTCTACTTTTTTATACCATTGTTTATGAAATTTTAGCAACTCTTGTTTATTTTCGGCTGGAGTAATTACAAACTTTTAACGGGACTTATAAAAGTGTAGATGTGGGACAAATTAGAGGTATGAGAATTAAAACTCGCACCTCGCCCGGGGTAAAAATCCTGGACCGCCAACAAAATAAAATCCAGTTCTCGGTATTCGCATATAACCGGAAAAAGGTAGAACTGGTGTACCGCGCCGCCAGCGACAAAGAAGATTCTTTATCCTCCTTATCTTCATTGCCTTCATTGCCTTCATTGCCTTCATTGCCTATGGAAGAAACTTCACCCCACCTGTTTACTATCACCACGCATTTGCCATATTTGCAACCCCTGTATGCTTATAAACTTGACGGAAAAGGACCTTTTCCCGACCCCTATTCGCACTACCAGCCGGAAGGGGTGCACGGTTTTTCCCGGGTAGTTGACCACGGGGTTTACCAGTGGAACGAGGCGGGCTGGAAGGGTGCAGAGCTAAAAGACCTGCTGATTTACGAGATCCACCCGGGAACTTTTACGCCGGAAGGCACCTTCCGGGGAGTAGTATCCCGACTGGATTACCTGCAAGAGCTGGGGGTAAACGCGGTAGAGCTGATGCCGGCAACCCAGACCCCGGGACGTTGGAACTGGGGTTACGACGGGGTAAACCTTTTCAGCGTAAATCACCGTTACGGCACACCCGAGGAGCTGAAGTTCCTGGTGGAGGAGTGCCACCGCCGGGGACTGGCGGTTATCCTGGATGTGGTATACAACCACTTCGGTCCGGAAGGCACCTATCTGCGTGAGTTTGGGCCGTATTTTACCGCAAAACACGAAACCCCCTGGGGAGAAGCGGTTAACTACGACGACGCTTACTGCAACATGGCACGACAAATGGTGCTGGATAGCGTCAGCCACTGGCTGGAGACCTACCGCTTTGACGGTCTCAGGCTGGACGCAGTTCACGCCATCCAGGATACTTCCAGTCCACACCTGCTGGAGGAGATAAGTAAAACCGCCGAAGAAGCAGCGCAAAGGTGGGGCAGGCACAAATGGGTTATAGCGGAAACCGACGAAAACGATGTCCGGCTCATCACACCGAAAGAAAAGGGAGGTTACGGGATACACGCCCAGTGGATGGACGATTTTCACCACTGCGTGCATACCATCCTGACCGGTGAAAACCGGGGCTATTATAAAGACTACGGCAGGTTTAAAGACCTGGAAAAGGTATTTAACAACTACCTTTATACCGGCGAATACTCGCGATTCTGGGAAAAAAGGCGGGGCACGGACGGTTCCCGGTGTCCCGGTTACCGGTTTGTTGTTGCTGTACAGACCCACGATCAGGTAGGCAACCGGGCAGGGGGGGAAAGGCTTTCGCACCTAATAGAGTACCCCCACCTGAAAGCTGCCGCGACGCTACTTTTCCTTTCACCATACCTTCCCCTTCTGTTCATGGGCGAAGAATACGGGGAGGAAAACCCTTTCCTGTTCTTCACTGACTACGGGGACCCGAAGCTGCAGGAAGCCGTCTCAAAGGGGCGTTTAAAAGAATTTAAAGATTTCGGATGGGAAAAAGTACCTGACCCCCAGGAAGAACAAACCTTTTACGCTTCACGCCTGACGGAAAAAGACAGCTGGCACCCCCGGCAGGAAAAGCTGTTCCGTTTCTACCGGGACCTGATCTACCTGCGGCGGACTCACCCGGCCCTTCGGGAACCGGAAAAAAGCAGGACGCGGGTTAAGGCCGACCCCCACAGCCGGGTAGTGGAAATCACCCGGTGGAACAAGGAGGGAAGAACCCTCCTGGGCAAGTGCAACCTGGGACACAAAACCCTGGTTCTACCTCCCCTGACCGGGAAAGTGATCCTTGGCTCCGAGTGGGAAAAATACGGGGGAAGCAAAAAAGAAACAAACACTCACCACCTGCTACAAAAAGGTGAAGCAATTCTGGAGGAAAAAGGTGTTTTCTGAGTAGTCGACCTGGCGCCGTGGGGGCACCATCACTAGAGGGTGGAAAATACCCAGCAGAGCTGGTGTAAGTGGTTGGCCCAAATTGGAAGTTGGAAGTAGGAAGTTAGAGGTTGGATTTTACGTCCAAGCACCGCGG
>CAYODA010000186.1:0-3653 GCA_964402625.1 uncultured Syntrophomonadaceae bacterium
ACTGCTCGCACTGCGGGGTGGAACTGGATTTTAGTCACAACGAAACCATCCAAACCCTTGAATTCTGCCCGCGCAGCCTGAAAATAAAATGTCCTTCCTGCGGTAAAAGTATTGTTACCACGCCCTCCAAAAGTTCGACCTGAAAAATTAAATTCTAATTAGCCGGCTTACTATTGGCCCTGCTTAAAATTAATCTTATGCGGGCCTTAGATTTTTCCTCCCTTCCCCCTGCAACAACTACTTTTATTTGTCGAAAATTTCGTCAACCTTACAGGAGTCTTTGAAGTACGAATAGAATTCTTTAACGCTATTCATTTATGACCAGGGTTTAAAAAAAGGCTTAACAATTAATAATTCAGATATTTTTATAAGTAAGCCAGGGTCACTTTGTCAAGGGGGAAAAACATGTTAGAAGATATATTGAAGGAATGGAAGAGCAATACCGAAATTATGCAAAATATCAGCCACTGGGAAGTGATACCGGAAAAAGACGGAAGATACGCTTCTTTCCCGGAATGGCTGCAGAATAACCTAAAAGAAACACTGGCCAATCGAGGCATAAATGAACTGTACACTCACCAGTCCGAGGCAATGGAAGCGGTTAACCGCGGCGAAAACACTGTAATATACACCCCCACCGCCTCCGGAAAAACCCTCTGCTATAATCTCCCGGTGGTAAACCATATTATACAGGACCCTCACGCCCGGGCCCTGTACCTCTTTCCTACCAAGGCCCTTTCCAGGGACCAGATAAACGAACTGCTGGGACTGGTTGAAGACACGGGGATAGAACTAAACACTTACACTTACGACGGCGACACCGGGAGCAGTATTAGAAATCACATTCGCCAAAAAGGGCACATCGTGGCAACCAACCCGGATATGCTCCACTCCGGGATTCTACCCCACCACACCAAATGGATGCGGCTTTTTGAAAACCTCAAATACGTGGTAATAGACGAAGTACATCATTACCGGGGGGTTTTTGGCAGTCACCTGGCCAACGTTCTGCGCAGGCTAAAGCGAATCTGCCGCTTTTATAACGCTTTTCCTACTTTTATCCTGTGTTCGGCTACTATAGCCAACCCGCGGGAACTGGCCGAATCCCTGCTGGAGGAACCGGTTTCAGAGATTTCACAAAACGGCGCCCCACGTGCCCGGAAACACTTTATTTTCTACAACCCTCCCGTGGTCAACCGGGAACTTGGCATACGACGCAGCGTCATGCTTGAAACCCGGAAGCTGGCCTCACACCTGATAAAAAAGGGAGTGCAGACCATAGTTTTTACGCGCAGCCGGGTAAACGTAGAAGTGCTCCTTTCCTACCTTCGGCAGGCCGTTAAAAACCTTCCGGGGCACGATTCCGGCTTAAGGGGATACCGGGGTGGCTACCTGCCCCGGGAACGCCGGGAAATTGAAAACGGGCTGCGCAACGGGGAAATTAAGGGAGTCGTCTCTACCAGCGCTCTGGAACTGGGCATAGACATCGGTCAGCTGGACGCCTGTATTATTTCAGGCTACCCCGGCAGTATCGCCAGCACCTGGCAGCAATCCGGTCGTGCCGGGCGGCGTTCCGGGCTATCCCTGGCCGTCCTGGTAGCCAGCAGTGCACCTCTGGACCAGTATATGGTAAACCATCCGGAATACTTCTGGGAAAGCCCGCCGGAAAAAGCCCTGGTTAACCCCGACAACCTGATCATTTTAACCAACCACCTTCGCTGTGCCGCCTTTGAACTTCCCTTTCAGGAAGGTGACTCTTTTGGAAATACACCGGTACAGGATATCCTGGATTTCCTGGCCGAAGAAGAAGTCCTTTATTACAGTGAAGGAAGATACCACTGGATGGAGGATTCATTTCCCGCGGAAGAAATCAGCCTCCGCAGCGCCACCCGGGAAAACGTGGTTATTGTAGATATCACCTCTCCTCCGCCCCGTGTAATTGGGGAAATAGATAGATTTAGCGCCCCCATGCTGGTACACGAAGAAGCCATTTACATGCACGCCGGGCGCCAGTACCAGGTGGAAAAACTGGACCTGGAAGAGAAAAAAGCCTATGTCCGCGAGGTTTCAGTCAACTACTACACGGATGCCAACCTCTCGGTGGAGCTTAACGTCCTGGAAGTTTTCGAAGAGGAAAAAAGTAAAATATATCGATCCTGGGGTGAAGTAAGGGTAAACGCCCTGGTTTCCATGTTTAAAAAGATAAAATTCAACACGCACGAAAACGTGGGATCGGGCCCTGTAAATCTCCCGGAAACAGAGATGCATACCACCGCTTTCTGGGTATCTTTTCCACCCGAAAGCCTTAAGGGTATGCCCCCTTCGGCAGTACAGTCCGGGCTGATCGGGCTTTCCCACCTGGCTTCCCACCTGGCACCATTCTTTCTTTTAGGAGACCCGAGGGATCTCCGCACAGTTTGCCAGGTCCGGGCCCCCTTCACGGAACTTCCCACCCTTTACCTGTACGACAATTACCCCGGCGGGGTGGGGTACAGCCAGGAACTTTACCGGCAGTACCTGGAGCTATTCCAGGCAGCCAGGCAGGCACTTTACACCTGCCACTGTGAAGAAGGTTGTCCTTCGTGCTCCGGGCCGGTGGAAGAAGTGGGAGAAAACGGGAAAGAACACACCCTCCGCCTGCTGGAGGTGATACTGTCATGACAGAAAACCAGCTCCGGCGCCGCCTGCAGCGGATGAAAGAATCCGGGATGATTACCCGGGGGAGTCAACTGCAAGCTGTCAACAACAAGAAGGGAGCCCTTGGCCTCTTTCCAGGTGAAGAGGTGGAAGCCCCCTCCTCTTCCGGCAAATGTCTCTACCGGGAAACTGCAGTGCCCCTGAGCACCATGCACGGGGGCCTTCAACTGCAGTCTTCCCTGGAATGCACCGCCGTTCCTTTAAAACTGCTAATGAACGATCCCCCGGAAAAAATACATCCCCGGGAAGGGGTTTTTTTGGACCTGGAAACCACGGGGCTGGCCGGTGGAACCGGCACGTGGGCTTTCCTGGTAGGTATGGGGTGGTACGAGGATAACCGCTTCCGGGTACGCCAGTATTTTCTACGTCAACCGCCGGAAGAAGCAGCCCTGCTGGAACACTTTACCGGTGCAGCCCGGGAATTTAACACCCTGATTACTTTTAACGGGAAATCCTTTGACATGCCTCTGCTGCAGAACCGGATGGTAATGGGAGGCATTCGCAGAGGCCTTTCCCCGGAACTTCATATAGACCTGTTTCATTGCTGTCGCCGCATGTGGAAAAACTGCCTCCCGGAATGCAGCCTGACTTCCCTGGAAGAAAACCTTTTGGGATTCCACCGCTCCGGAGATATCCCCGGAGAAGAGATACCCGAAGTATACTTTAACTACCTGCGCAGGGGAGATACCGGGCGCCTCAAGCAGGTTTTTGAACACAATCTCCACGATATCATTTCCCTTGCCGCCCTGCTGGGCCTCATTGGAAACCTGGAAACAGAAGATTTCATCCAAAATGCCTCTCCAGATGAACTTTATTCCCTGGGGCTTCTGCATTGGAAATACGGAAGTCCGGATAAGGCGGAAAACTTGTTCCACCTGGCCCTGGAACGGGGCGGGGAAGACGGTGAAACAAGTTCAAAGATTATGTTTTCTCTTGCTAAGCTGTACAAACAACAG
>CAYODA010000187.1:0-3648 GCA_964402625.1 uncultured Syntrophomonadaceae bacterium
CCCCGGCAGGCTGTACCGGCATGCTGGCTTTATTGCTGCTTTTGTTGCTGAGTATATTGCGTTATTTGTTGCCAGATGTTTTGCCCGGTCTACTGCTTCATGTGTTGCTGACTGTGGTGGTGCTTGTTTTGATGCATTTTTGGTAAAACGTATGCTACCTGTCTTGCTACAAACCTTACTTTAATTATTGCCATTTTTATTGCCTGTTTACTGCTGAATAAATTGCCGCTTGTATTGCCGCATATATTGCTCTATATGTTATCAGGTATTCTGTTTGAACTATTGCTTTAGATATTGCCAACCATTTTGCTGCCTTTTCTAATGTATTTAGGCTGGAACGTATACTACCTGCACTGTTGCGAAGCTTGCCTTAAATATTACCGGGTATATTGTTTGCCCTTCTGCTGCTTTAATTGCTGTCTTTTTTGCCGCGTATATTGCTGCATATATCTAAAATACTTTTGATATTTCACGTTTTAGTTTTAACTTATGGCGGGTACTGGAAGGTATATATGTGCTTTCCGCCGTTAAAGGGTCCTTTAATAACATCTTCTACTTCTTCCTTGTTCTTCTGGGTGAACTTCTCGATGGGAGGCAGTTCTCCCGGCGGATAGTTGGTCAATATATCGTCATGCAGACGGCACAGGAAGTTCAACAGCTGGTTCAGGCCGTCCCTGGCTTTTTCTGCCGAGGCCAGGGTTGGCTTGCCGATAACTCCCTGCGGGAAGTTGATGACTTCCAGTCCCCCTGTAAGCCCTACCTGTCCGTGTCCGGGGATGGGACTCTGGAAAACGTCTCCACCCAGGTCCACGTAATCCGAGGCAAATCCTCCCTTTACTTCGGTGTCTTCCATATCTTCAGGCTTGTTCATTTCCGGGAAGAGTGCCAACGAATAAGATGCTTCTGCTTCGTCGGCGTGCCTGAACTTGGTTTCAAAGGGCCCACCGTTTTCCTTGTCTTTCATGTGTTCGGTGATTACCGTGGGCCAGTTAACAAAACTCAGGACACAGGGCACCTGGTAGCTCTTGCCAAACTGGTGAAAAGCGTTGGGTATTACGTATTCCTGGCCGTGCCCGTTTAAGAAAATCATTTTCCTGAAACCTGTATTCCAAAAGCCGGCAATCATGGCCCGCATGTAGGCTACAAATGTGTCCTCGGGGATAACCACGGTTCCCGGCATTCCCAGGTGGCTCCAGGGATGGGAGCCGTACCACAGCGGTTGCGCCACGGTGCAGCCTTTCTCCTGTGCTATGGCTTCGGCCATCCTGGTTACCAGGAAAGTATCCTCGCCAAAGCACTGTCCTCTACCATGGTTCTCCGTGCTGCCAATGGGAACCAGCAGGATATCGTTTACTTTCAGCCTCTCTTCCAGGTCTTTCCCGGTCATGTTCTGAAAGTAAACACCCGATGGACAGTCCATGTGGCCTTCGCTCGGAGGAAGTTTCCACTCTTTGGTCAACTAATCACACCTCCTGTTCTACTTGCTGTGGTTCACTGCTGCTACCTTCCTCTAAAGCTGTTGCTTTATGATGGTAGCCTGACCCGGGCAACTTAATACCCGGGTCAGGTCATACTTACTGGCTGCTTACTTGCACAGGTGCATATCGGATGCTACTTCTTTGCTCTGCTTTGCTTCGGGGTAGTACTTTTCTACCATTTCTACCACGATGGATGCCTGCTCGGCCATCTTGATACCTTCGTTCTTGGTAGTCAGCTGTCCGTGTCCGCCAACAACAGAGTTACCTGTCTTCAGGAACATGGGTGCGCCAACCCTTACCAGTTCGGGTGCTTCGTATACCCTGATGAATCCGCCGGATGCAGGCGGGTTGTCAGTGTGGACGTCCAACGGTACATCTACGGCTTCACGCAGTGCAGCGATCATGTCCAGGCTCAGGTCGCGAACCGGGTTGATGGAGTTGGCACCCAGGCTCTCCAGCAGCTGGAAGCTGGCGGGGTTACCGTGTCCCACGTGTGCACTGAGCTTTATAGAAACATCGGAGGGCAGCTCGCCGTCTTGCCGCATTTTGTTCAGAACCCACAGCAGACCTTCGTCATAGCAAAGGATGCCGCGGCAGCCCAGGTCAACTACCCTCTTGACGTCTTCTACTGCACGCAGGAACTGCTCCATGCCCCGCAGGCGGTAGGAAATGCGGACGCCCTGGCTGGAGAGGCGAGTAGCACTGGTGTCATAGGTGGCCCGCGGCCCTACGGACAGGTTCAGTTCTACATTATTCTTCTTGGCCAGATCGATGTATTCTTTCAGCTCTTCTTTGGTGTGGCGGAAAGAACCGTAAGTTTCGTCTATCCGGTTGATGGTTATACCCAGTTGCTGTGCCCTGTCCAGGAGGGCTCCCATAGCTTCCGCGGTGTTAACCGTGGGGCACTCAATCCTGTAGTGCGCTCCGTCGGCAAAAGTTTTGGGCGAAGTCGGCAGATCGTTACGATCACCTTTGGGCAAACCAATTTTTTCCATGTACTTTCTGCTTTGTTCGAAAATCATTTTTACAACACTCCTCTTGTTTTTTGTCTTGCCGTTTTTCATCTTAAATACTGGAACTCGACTTCAACTGTTATACATTGTGTAATGCGTTAGTTCACCTTTTTCCCCGTTATTTATTTGCGGTGTGCGGGAAGGGGCGGCGAATAGGCCCAGATTATCTTGATGGGTGTGTTCCCGGTGTTTACAATTTCGTGCCTGACCCCTTTGGGAGCAAAAATAGCTGTTCCTTCCTCCAGGAGGTATTCTTCTTCACCACCGTTTATAATCAGCTTGCCGTTCCCGCTGGCTACAAACATGGCTTCTTCTTCATCCTCGTGCACGTGCTCCGGGATACGGCTCCCTACTTCGGTTACGTTAGTCCCCATGGAAAGATTGGTGGCTCCTACGCTTTTTTCAGATACAAGTACCCGGGAAACTCTCTTGGGTTCTTTTTCTACTCCTTCTACATCCTTTTCCCTGACGATATAGCTCATCTTCTTTCACCTCCTTCCAATATTCGTAAAATTAAACCGGCACCCCTCTCGGGGAAACCATTTTTGTATTCTACCTGACTCCTAATGCAAGTTTGATGCCAACTTTCCCTCAAGGGAAAAAATTTTTTGCCTCCTGTCTCCACTAACCCGGAGATGACAAGCAACAAAAACTTATCTGCCTTTACTGTGAAAGCGTTTCAAGCACTTGAAAGAAGCTGAAGCAACCCCGTGTAAGTCATATTTTACTTTCAAGTTGCTAAACTGTCTTTCAGGTTGAAATACAAAAATCTGGATTCCAGGCCGGGGTGCAACTGCCTGTGCCTGTCCTGTATGCTTTCTTTAATTACGATGATTTTATGATGACCGGAAACAGGCACTTGTTGAAATCAGTCTTCCCACAGCTATTACTAATGCAATTTTCGGGCCAACTCCGGGCTACCATTTTTAATCTTAGTGTTTAATCTTAATTTAAACCTTAAATTTAAATTACAAAAAACGCTTGCACGTGGCATAAATATTGCTTAACATTAATTTAATCAGTAATATAAAATCTTATTTAGGGCTTGCTGAACAATACCCTGTTAAATTAAATTCTGTTCAATACTGGGGTTATTACCCCAAAATATCGCTCTTTGAAAACCCTCAAAAGGTGCCTTGTAAAAAAGGACACAAGAA
>CAYODA010000188.1:0-3604 GCA_964402625.1 uncultured Syntrophomonadaceae bacterium
CAGTAATTGTCAAAAAGTTCGCTCAATGGGGTGCATACCTCGCTTTCTGTTATTAGGTAAACATGATTCGTTCAATGTAATAATATTAAAAAACTTACAACACTTCAAGAAAAAAATGCTGGAAGCAGGATCCCGGCTTCTGTTCCTCTCCTGTGGCGGGAGAGGAAGTACCATTTACTCTTCGAAAAAGCTCCTCTTCGAAAAAGAACTTGTTGCGTCTTTGAAAATATTTCCCCCACAGAGCGCTGCTGGCGCGGCGCCACCACTAGATATAGGAAAACACCCCCTCTCCCTGGCCCTCTCCCACCAGGGGAGAGGGGAAATGTCGGGTCAAAGGGGGGAATGTTGGGCCAAAGTAGGTGCTTGGCTAAACATGTTTCCTCCCCCCACCGGGGGGAGGAACAAGGAGGGGGGGATACTATATTGACTACTACTCGATGACGATTTCCATGCCATCCGGCAGATCGTCCCGGACTTTTTCTGCCGCTTCTTCGTCGGGAACGACTACCGTGTCGGGGTTGCCGTCGCTGATGTACCTTCTTTCCGGGTTTTCACGGGCCCGCTCCATCCAGTCGTACATGCCCACCCCGTCGACTTTCATTTCGCTGGCCCGCACCCGCGGCAGAGAGTGCGCGTTAAAGTCTTTGTGGAAAGGCGATAGGGCCGGGTAGTAGCCTACTTCCAGCACGGCGTCGTGGCGGTAATCCGTCCCCCCGTAGCTTCCTTCCGCGGCCAGTTCTTCCGGGGAGGGCCAGGCGCCGAAAGGCAGCGCCAGGCTGCGCACGTCATATCCCGGCAGGTAGTCCTGCGTGCGGTCCACGTGTTTCGCCAGGGCGCGCTGCACTCCTTCACGGTCCAGGTTAGAGAGGTTTTCGTGGTTATAGGCGTGGTTCCCTATTTCAAACCCGTTCTCCACCAGGAAGTTTAATTTGTGTTCCACCATATCTCCCTGCCGGAAGGGGGTCGGGTAGAAAATATAGAAGCTGCCTTCCAGCCCAAAATCCGGATGTTCTTCGTGAAAATCCATTAGTATGGCTACAGCGCAGTCCGGGTCCAGCTTTGGTTCCCCGGCCTCATCCAGCAAAATTTCGCCGTCTTCGTCTTTCAGGTAGCGCAGCTGTCCTTTGGTTCCGTCGTCGAAGGTAAGCACTACCGGGGTGGTTCCCGGTGGCACCTCGATATTGCCGTCCAGAACGTCGTTAAGCGAAACCAGCCGGTAGCCTTCCTCGTACAATACTTCCAGGTCCCGGCGGAAATTATCCGGGGTGCGCACCCACTCTTCTTCGGGCTCCCCGATTTCATGGTACATCAGGATCATGACCTCTCCCAGTTCGTTGGCCGGGAGGTCACGTATCTCTTCGGGTAGTTTTTCTTTATAATCCTCGTAGTCCACGACGGGTTCTTTTTCCCCGTTCCCGTTTTCTGTTTCTCCCTCTTCACCTTCGCCGTTGGCCCTGTCGCTATCTTCCCCCGCCGGATCTTCCTCGGCGCCGTTTTCTCCCGGCGGCGAAGTTGTATCTTCCTGGTTACCGGCACAGGAAAAGAGGAAAACTGTGGAGAAGATTATAATAGTAACTAGCAGTATGGTATTAACGTGTTTTTTCACGATGTATTCAGCTCCTTGAAAAAGTAGGTACTTTAAAAAATTCGACGGGTTGTGAGGAAATCCTTTAAAATTAAAAATTATAGTAGCTGCTGAAAATAAAACTTCCAATAGAAGAATGGGTGTTTTATTCTAACGTAACCGTCAAAGGAGGATTGATGAAATATGAGGCTGTTAACTGCGGAAGGAGTAAGGGAAGCAGACCGCCGGGCCATGGAGAATACGGAAATCCCCGGCATTTTGCTGATGGAAAATGCCGGCATGAGGTTGACTGAAGCGGTGCTTTCCCTGGACCCGCTGCCCCGCAAAATCCTGGTGTTGGCCGGCCCCGGCAACAACGGCGGTGACGGCCTGGTAGTAACGCGGCACCTGCAGAAGCTGGGCCTGCAGGTGGAGGTATGCTGTACCGCCCCGGCGGATAAGTACAGGGGAGATGCCCTGGCTAACTTGAATATTTTGCTGCATAGCGGCTTTCCCGTCAGGCATATAATTGAAGAGGGCGACCTGGATTACGTCCGGGGCAGGCTGGCAAGGATGGAAGCCGATGACCTGGTAATAGATGCCCTATTGGGTACAGGGACTTCCCGGCAGGTGGAAGGCAGGATTGCTTCCCTGATAAGCATGATCAACCGGGCGCGCACCCGGGTTATGTCCGTGGATATCCCTTCGGGCATACACGCCGACACCGGGGAAGTTCTGGGAGATGCCGTCCGGGCAGACTGGACCGTGACTTTTGCATTTCCCAAGCGCGGCTTAATGCTCTTTCCCGGCGCGGATTACTCGGGCAGGGTAGTAGTAGGGGAGATCTACATACCCCAGGAAGAAGCCCCCTTTGAAGGGGTGGAAGTTCCGGAAGGGCGCAAAGTCCAGGAGCTGCTTCCCCCGCGACCCCGGGATTCCCACAAGGGCACCTTTGGGCGTGCCCTGGTAGTTGCCGGTTCGCCCGGCATGACCGGGGCCGCGGCAATGGCCGGGGAAGCCGCCCTGCGGGGAGGCGCGGGACTGGTTTACCTGGCCACGGCAGCCGGGCTGCGTCCCGTCCTGGAGAGCAAGCTGGTCGAAGTAATTACCCTGGGGCTCCCGGAAGCTTACGTGGAAAGTCACTCACATGGGGGAGAAACCGGCGCGGAAACCCATAACGGAAATGAAAGCAGTCAAGAACAAGGTGGGGTGATTTCCGCCGCGGGGGCTTCCCTGGTGCTGGAATGGCTGCAGGAGTGCCGGGTGCTGGCGGTAGGTCCCGGCATGCAGCCGGGGGAAGAGACTTACCGCTTGCTGGAACGGCTCTTGCCGGCCAGTCCCGTGCCCGTGGTGCTGGATGCCGGGGCGCTGGGTGCCCTCAGCCTTGATCCCGAGCTCCTCCGCCGGGCGGCCTCTGAAGTGGTAATAACCCCCCATCCCGGTGAGGCAGCCAGCCTGACGGGGATGAGCGTTGCCGAGATAAGCCAAAACCGGCTGCAGACGGCACGCCAGATGTCCCAGAAGTGGAACGTGATAGTCCTTCTCAAGGGAGCGCCCACGGTGGTGGCTCACCCGGATGGAAGCGCATGGGTCAACCCCACCGGTGGGCCTGCCCTGGCTTCGGCGGGCACAGGCGATCTCCTGACGGGTTTGATTACAGCCCTGGTTTCCCAGGGCAGCGGGGTTACGGAAGCCGCCGTATGCGGGGCCTTCATGCACGGGCTGGCCGGGGACCTGGTGCCCCCGGAAGGAAGAGGGGTGAAGGCGGGAGACGTGCTCCTGAACTTCCCCCACGCCTTTAACCTGGTAGAAAATAGCTGGTGGGAAACCGGGCTGTTTGGTCCTTTCAACAGGGAGCTGCGCCCTGTCGTCAGGCAAGGGTAAGCAGGGAGAAGCAAGCCGGTGTAAGCAGGCGTATACCAGGGGCAGGGGCGCATACCAGGTGTAAGCAGGAAACACACCCTGGACGGTGGGGCGAGGGAAGGTTCTTTTACGCGCCCCCGCTGTTTGCATCTTCCCTTTGCGTGTCCCCGGGGTGTA
>CAYODA010000189.1:0-3570 GCA_964402625.1 uncultured Syntrophomonadaceae bacterium
AAACAACTGTTCCATAAGCCGTAGCGTAAATGGGGGTGTTCCTGGAATTGGCAATATCTACACCACTGTGGAAACTTAAATCATAGGTGATAGGGTCCCTCCTGTTTCCATAACCGGAAATAAATCTTCCCTGTGTAGGCCAACCTTCCGGAGTAGCCATCATTCTATCCTGGTGTACTTCGGCGTCTTCTTTTAACTCTTTTATGGTCTCCCCTTTTTCTGGAAGCATTTCCTGCAAACTTTCTACATTTCTACGGGCCCGGCTAAGAACTTCGTAGTTTCTCCTGTTTTCCAGCTCACGGTGCTGGGTGCTTAACTCTTCTGAGGATTCTTCTAATGAACGCTCTTGAGTTAAAAGCTTCTGGTCCCAATCTCTTTCGTCTCCGCCTCCACCGGCGGCAACTATCTCACTTTCATTATTGCCGGCAACATCTTCTTCCAGCTCTGATACATCCAGTTCTCCACTTTCGAGTTCATCCAAAGCCTTGCTGGTAAATTGCTCCAGCTCATCAATCTGGCTCAAGAGGTGCTCTGTTTCTTCTGTCACCCTGTCTATCTCTTCGCTTATAAGCCTTTCCTCACGGGCAAGCTCCTTGTTTTTTTCCACCTCTTCCTGTAACCCTGTTACGCCCTGGAACAAATAAACAAAAATACCCAGCAATGCCATCAGGAAAACACCTAGCACCCTGGGGAACCAGGCCGGGATACTCAAGCTATACGTCGCTTCTTCTGTATGTGGAACTATGAAAACAGTTAGAGAATTCCTTCTTTTACCACTCATAACTACCCCGTGTTCCAAAAAATTTATAAATAAAAGAATTCCTTATTAATTAAACAACGTAAAAACTAATAAAACTTGAGTGTCTCTAATTTCAAAAATATTTAAACGTTGCTATTTAAAAGCAAAAGTAAAACGCCCCAACTATCACATTTCTTCTTATATGCCTGAACTCCTCCCTTGGTTTAAAAAAAGTGAAGAAAAAGTTAAAGGAATGGTCACCCGGGAATTATCGGTTCTTTATTGTCCAAAGCTACCGTTCAATAAAATAACTCAGGAAAAGTGACCCCCCAAATAAGAGGGAACGGGTATGCTTTTCCTGGTTTCCAGATCCATGGTCACCGTAGTTACACGGGCGTCACTTACTTTCTCTATCGTTTCTTTCTTAAAAATTTCATGGTATAAAACAAAGCTGGTATTACCCGTTTCTCCTGGATAAGTTTTTATAATTAGTTCATCTCCCCTGAAACATTCTACGTAATAATTTATATTTATATTAACTACTGCCGTTCCGATACCCCTTTTCCCCAGTTCATCAAAAGAATAACCGGTTTGTTTGTACCAGTCTTCTCTCCCCCACTCCATATACTCCAGGAACTTGGCATTATTTACATGACCCAGGTAATCCACTTCCGTGGAGCGGACCATGATTTCAATAACACTCTGCATATTAACGCCCCTTTTTTTCGGCTAATTCAAGAATTTATTTTACTTTAACTCCCTTGATCCACCTCCCCTCTTCCACACTGCCATCGGGATAAGTCATTCGTCCCTTTCCGTGGGGCAGGTCATTTTTCCACTCACCTTCGTATTTTTCTTCGTCGGGAAACTGCATTTCTCCCCACCCATGACGCTTACCGTTCAAGTAATCGCCAATATACTTTCTTCCATCAGGAAAAGTCAAGACCAGGTTTTTACCGTGCGGCTTACCCTTCTTAAAAGTACCGTTTAATTTTCGACCATCGGAGAAGGTTAAAGTGCCTTCCCCGTGTGCTACCTTGTTTTTTAATTCTCCAACGTAGGTGGCACCGTCTTTTAAGGTTATAGTACCTGATTCTTTCTTTTTTTTACCTGCCTTGCTTTTTCTATTTTTTTTCCAGAACATAATTCATTCCTCCAAACCATCCGGATATATTTCCTCTTTTTGAATAATTTAGTTTTGCAGCGTATTATTCTTTTTACAAACATGTTATCAGGTTTGTCTTCCCGGGGCAATTTTAATCTGTTCTTTAACCTGATACCAGGACGCTACTTGCCCGGAAAACTCCGTACAAAATAAAACGCTGGAGCCTTCTTCAGGTTCCAGCGCTGGTGCGAGCGGTGGGATTTGAACCCACACGGGCGAATGCCCACTAGGTCCTGAACCTAGCGCGTCTGCCTTTCCGCCACGCTCGCATGTTTTATTATTATTCCCGGTGCAAAGGCACCATTTTAATTTGAATATTTCCTGGCGCACATATAAATATAACAAGTGCTTATAAAAAAGTCAACTCAAAATCTTTGTTCTCGTGGATTTTTATAAACTTAATTATTTTCCAAGGTTTGCTCCAATTTTTAAAAAAGCCCCATACAATTGATATTTTCATCTTTCTACTGGTAGTCGCACCAGCCGGGGCCGGTGCGACTACCAGTAGAAAATACGTCGCTATTATAATTAAGTTTCCTCGCTTCCATTACCGGTTTCTCCTTCCTCAGGTGAATTCATACCTCCCTTTCCGGATATGCCTCCCCAAAGGTGCTTTAGCTCCATGGGAAGGGGAAACGCAATCAGGTTGCCTTTATTATGGGCAATCTCCGGAATAGAACGGAGCAGACGGACAAACATACCGCCCTCCTGGCTGGACAATATCTGAGCGGCATCAGAAATTCTCTGAGCAGCCTGTTTTTCACCTTCCGCCTGGATAACAATGGCACGCCTTTCCCTCTCTGCAGCAGCTTGCCTGGCAATTGCCTGCTGTAGTCCTTCCGGAATAACTACATCCTTGATTTCCACCGCGGTAACCTTTATACCCCAGACATCGGTGGCCTCATCCAGTATCTGTTGTATCTTCTGATTAAGCTTATCCCTCTCGGAAAGCAGCTCATCCAGCTCGGCCTGGCCCGCCACACTGCGAAGGGTGGTCTGGGCCAGTTGCGCCGTAGCCATGCGGTACTCTTCCACATTTACCACGGATTTATTTGGGTCCACCACGCGATAATACACTACCGCGTTAACGCTGCAGGTAACATTATCGCGGGTAATTACTTCCTGGGTGGGAACGTCCAGGGTTACAATTCGCAGTGATATATTTACCACCCGGTCTACTATGGGGATTATGAATATGATCCCCGGTCCTTTTTGAGCTATCAAGCGTCCCAGCCGAAAAACTACCAGCCTCTCGTACTCTTTGACGATCTTAATAGCCGACATCAAAAATATTATTACCACGGCTATCACAATTAACAGCACCTGCTGTACCGGATCCATAAATAACCTCCTTGTATAATATAGTTGTCTTACTCACGTGCCAATCAAGAACAGATCTTTGACAATCACATAGGGATTCCGGGGTAACCTGGATAATTATTCTCGTAGGCAGGGGGCTTCGATGTTCCTCCTTGGGAAGCGTTAGCTATCCTGATATAAAGAGTGAAGCCCCTCCCATACGAGATAGTCTCGTATGAGCACGTTGTGGATAGGGCTTGCCCTGTGCCACGAATTACGCGCAAGGTTGAGACTCGTATGGGCTGCGGGAACCCCTGCCAAAAATATGCGAAAGTAGGGATACCCATGTTCTACGGTGGCATCGATA
>CAYODA010000190.1:0-3434 GCA_964402625.1 uncultured Syntrophomonadaceae bacterium
TCTAAAAGCTTTTTTAAACATGGGGGAGGTGCCCGCAAACTTAGATCTCAAGCCCTACCTGGAACACCGCTACTGGGTGGTACGCAATTTCAGCGCCCGCGTCTGGAAATTAACCGGTGACCGGCAAGCCTTACCGGTTCTGGAAAAACTGTTGTCCGATCAAAACTGGTGGGTTCGATTTAATGCGGCAGAAGCCCTGGGCAGCGCCGGCCAACCCGGCCTGGAAATATTAAAACAAAAATCTGCCGGTGACGAGCAAGTCGCCGCTGCCATCAGCAGCTATGCCTTAAGCCGGAGCGAGGTGTAACCAAGTAATGAGCACCTGGGTGATCATCCTAATTTTCTACAACATTTTTGTTCTCTTCTACTTCATCAGCATTAACGGGTTTTATCTGCTGCTCGTGCTTATCTCTTACCGGGGCCTGCAAGGCCAGCGAATGGCTGAAAGGGCAGCCGACCGTTACCGCCCCTTTCGTTCAGAATTTTACAAGCCCTTGACTGTGATTATACCAGCATATAACGAAGAAGCGACCATCGTAGAAACTGCCTATTCCGCACTGGCTCTGCGCTATCCGGAATTCGAAATTATTATCGTTAACGACGGTTCAAAGGACCATACCTTAGGCGTGTTGGAAGAAAAGTTCAATTTAGAAGAGTACGCCCGCGACTTCAGTCTCGATATTCCCTGTAACACTATTCACAGCATTTATAGATCTAAGGAATATCCCCACCTGGTAGTGGTAGACAAGCAAAACGGGGGCAAATCCGATGCGCTGAATGCCGGGATCAATGTCTCCCAGTTTCCGCTGTTTTGCAATATCGACTCCGATTCCCTGATCGATGCAGATTCCCTGCTAAAAGTAGTCGATCTATTTGCCAAAGACTGGCGCATTGTTGCCGCCGGCGGAACGATCAGGGCCGCCAACCACTGCAGCATAGAAGCCGGCAACGTTACAGGAATCAAACTCTCACCTAAATTCTGGGTGCGCTTTCAAATCGTAGAATACCTGCGCGCTTTCCTGTTTGGGAGAATCGGATGGTCATTTATCGGTGGTCTGATGATCCTTTCCGGCGCTTTTAGCATTTACAGGCGCAAAGCAGTGGTACAAGCAGGTGGATACAAGCTTGACACCGTTGGCGAAGATATGGAACTGGTTCTGCGCATCCAGCGGGCGATGAAAAAAGCCAACCGCGAATACCGGGTGGTTTTTATCTCGGATCCGGTCTGCTGGACCCAGGTACCCGAAAATTACCGTGGCCTGCAAACCCAGAGGCGCCGCTGGCAGCGGGGCCTGACGGAGAGCCTGTTCGGGAATTTTGAGATGTGCTTAAACCCACAGTACGGGACAACCGGAATGATCAGCTATCCCTTTTTCCTTTTATTCGAATTTCTTGGGCCCGTTATCGAGATTACCGGTTACCTGGTTTTTATCTTTTCCGTACTTAGTGGTATTATCAACCCGCCTTTTGTAATTTTATTTCTCTCGGCGGCCATCTTGCTCGGGATTTTACTCTCCACCTCTGCTTTGTTAATGGAAGAGCTCTATTACCGCAGCTACCCCCGCCTGCGCGACATTTTTATTTTATTCGGCTTTGCAGTGCTGGAAAACCTTTTCTACCGCCAGCTGCACGCCTGGTGGCGTATCCGGGGCCTAATCGACTACTTTTTCAAGAAGCGAACCTGGGGAAGCCTGGAAAGAAGAAGTTTTACAGAACCGCTAAAACCCCTGGGAAAATAAAATATCCTCGCTTATTAACAGTACTGGCAATAACAAATAAATTATCGTGGAGTAGATTAGGGTTAAGAACCAGAGGTGTTATTTTCCAAATGGACTTGATATAATATGACTGAATAATGACAAATACAAACATTATATATATTCTGCCAAGGGGCTTCTAGGTTATTACCAATAACAAGGGCAACTGTTAAATCCATGACAGTTGGGAGGCGGGTTTTATAGAGAACCTCAGTGCCTTTTTAATAGGGGACATAGTAAAATCGCGCAAAGTTAAGCAGAGAGAAGAGCTTCAGTTAAAAACTTGAGGATGCTTTTTAAAAATTAACTGCGACCATGGCTCATATAACTTATATGGTTATAGTGGTAAAAACAAACTTGAATTTACCTTGCTGTAATTTTATGATAGTATTTGGATATCAAAAAAGTAAAATTTTATAAGTAAGTCAAATTATTTTAAAAGTAAGTTACGTAGAATATTAAAATACCCTAAAAATATACTCAGGGAATTTCCGCGAAAGGCTGGTGTTATTGTGAGCTTGTTTTTATCTTTAATACCCAATTTTCTGAGAAAGAAAATGCTAATAAAAGGTATCAAGTCCCAGGAACTCCCGATAGAGAACCTGGAAGAAACCCGAAGTGCCTTTCGGGAAGTGTCTAATATATTCCCTTCATTAGAATACAACGGTACTATTGAAGATAGAGTTTGCACAAATTCCAGAAGGGAAACCCCGGTCAGGCTTTACACTCCTGAGGGCAGCGGACCTTTTCCCGCCGTCATGTACATGCACGGAGGCGGCTTTTGCCTGGGAGACCTGGATGCATCGGATAACATCTGCCGGCTTATCTCTCAAAAGGCCGGCTGCACGGTAATAAGCGTGGATTACGCCCTGGCCCCGGAGTATAAATACCCTTATGCTCTGGAAGAGTGTTTGGAGATATCAAGTTGGATTAGACAAAACGCCTCTTCTCTTAACCTGCAACCTGAAAAGATTGCTTATATAGGTGACAGCGCCGGAGGCAACCTCGCTGCCGTCCTATCTCTCCTGAGCAAAGAAAGCAAAAACCCTATTCCTTGCTTCCAGGGATTAATTTGCCCGGTGCTGGATCTGTATACCGACCCCGATGAAAAAACCAGGGGTATGTCGGAAATCCTGCTTACCACAGAAATGTGCCGCCTCTTCAACCAATACTATCTGGAATATCCTTCCCAGGGAAAAGAGCCCTACGCTTCACCAGTCAACGCAGCGGATCTCTCCGGCTTGCCTCCCGCCGTAATTATTACTGCTGAGCTGGATCCCTTGGCCGCGGAAGGTCGAAAATACGCCGAACTCTTGCAGGAGGCCGGGGTGGAAGTTACCCACTACCACTACCCCGGAATGGTCCACGATTTTCCCATGTTTACCGGTTTTATAAAGGAAGCGAAACAGGCTGTAACTCTGTTGACCGAACAGCTGAGCAAAGCTTTACATACCCAATAATCACTGCTAATCACCAGGGAAAGGTGTTTTGAGAGGTGGTATGGAATTTTTTACTTGTAAATTTTTGTTCACATAAAAAAGGGAGAGGGAGGAGAAGAAACTATTTCAAAAAGAAGCATGGAAGTAAGTAAGACCAGCATGGGCTAGATTGCAATTTGGCAGGATTGTTGTGATACCAGGTCGGATGACTAACCGGCCTGGTCTTTTTCTTCTTAGA
>CAYODA010000191.1:0-3343 GCA_964402625.1 uncultured Syntrophomonadaceae bacterium
TGTCTCAGGTCTCGGCGGCCGGAATCCGTTCCGGCCGGCCCGCGTAGACTCGAAATCTTCGCCGGTTGTGGCAACCTCTCACTTAAAATCGCCTTCGCCAACCACTTACACCAGCTCTGTTGGGTATTCTCCTACTTCTAGTGGTAGCGCCGCGTCCGCGGTGCTTGGACGTAAAATCCAACCTCTAACTTCCTACTTCCAACTTCCAATAGCGGCACCAGGTCGACTATCTGAAAATAGATCACAACCATTTTCATCCTTCTGATGGTGCCCCTGTATTATGGGGGCATGGGTGTCTACTCAGAAAATACGTTTGCTTTTCGTGCGGGCTGGTCCACGGTATATTCCTCAGCCTTTGAACTCCCTTTGCCATGCCACTCGAGGATAAAATTTGGAAAATAAATTGCAGTATGCACTTAGTATTATATATAATAGGAGTATATATTGCGCATTGTTTTAGCTGTGCGCGGAAAGAGAGGGTTGGATTTGCCCCCAAAAAACAAACATACCGGGAGGAAGGATAGACATCTTACCGCGGTTTTGGTTCTACTACTAACTTTAACTTTTTCTGTATACGGTTGTTCTCCTTTAGATCAATTCCTTGACTCTACATCTGACCCAGCCCCCCATCAAGAAAACCAGGAAACTGCACCCCTCCAGGATACAGAAGAACAGAGCGGAGAAAAAACTTCAACTTCTTCTACACGATGGGAGCCGGCTGCGGGTTTTGGCGGTAACGAAGAAATACGCCGTCACACCATTGAAGTAATTGAAGGCAGCAGCAACCGTAAAGAAGCCATGGAACGTGTTTACGATTGGGTCACTCACCATATTAGTTACGATATGGAAAAATACCGCAGGGTTGAAGGCGGTGAAGGGTACCACCCTGACGCAGGGAAAACCCTGCAGTCCCGTAAAGGGGTCTGCGGCCACTACGCTGAACTAACCCTCCAGATGCTGCTTTCCGTGGGTATTGAAGCAAGCTATGAAAAAGGAGAGATCCTTAACAGGCACGGTAGATATGAAAAACACGCCTGGAACAAAGCAACAATTGACGGTACCACTTATGCCCTGGATACTACCTGGGGCGCCGGTTTTAGAAACGAAGCCGGGGAATTCGTAAGAATGCCCACCCGCCTGTACCTGACTTCACCGGAAGAGCTAAGGAAAATGCAGCAGGACGAAACCTATCACCGGGAGAAAAGAAAAGAAATGATGGTGTCAAAAGCACGGGATGCTTCTGCAGAGCACCTGTCCTCTTATGAAGAAAAAATTGCCGGCCAGCTAAATCTGCCCCAGTCTCTAAAATTAAGGCAAGAAGCCCGGCGGCAGGCTGAACATATCGGAAAAAAAACCCTGGAAAACTGGAAAGAAGTATACGTATATTACCAGGGCATGGAGCAAGAATGGATTAATTTAAACGAGATTTACGATCGCCTGGATGACACGAATATTAGAAGGCTGGAAGCCAGCATATTCACCTCGTGGGGATATCCTCCTTCCACAAACAAGATAGCTGAAGAAATCTCTTCGGGAGTAAACCTTGGTAATTTCGATGAAGTCGGGGTGGGGGTTATCCGCCAGGATGAATTAATCGTAACCTGGGTTCTCTTTGTTAGCCACTGAATCAGGAAAGTCGCGACGGCACCGGGGTGGACTACTCAGAAAATACCCTTTACCCCACACCCAACTTTGCTCTATTTACTACTTCCCTCCCCCCGGCGGGGGGAGGGCCAGGGTGGGGGGAGATACTATTACCAGCCCTTACCGTATTCACGGGCAAACCTGTACATGGCCTGCACTTTTTTCAGGGAAAGACCGGCATGAAGCCCCCCTGTAGTTCCAAAAATATAGCCTCCCCCGGGAGCACCCGCCTGTATGGTCTCTTTTACTACCCGGCGAAGCTTCTCCAGCTCTTCTGCTTCTTCTGCTTCTTCTGCTTCTGCTTCCCCGGAGTTTAATATGGTGAGATCCACATTGCCCATCAAGCAGAGGCGGTCCCCGTATTTCTCCTTCACCTCTGTCAGAGACATTCCGGAAGCCGGTTCCAGGCTGTGCAGGCCGTCAAAAAGGCCTACAAGATCCGGCAACAGGGGGTTTAAATACCCCTCGGTGTGCAGTACCACCGGCAACCCCATGTTTTTCATGGCTTTGGTTTCTCCTTCCCAGGCAGGGAAAATTACCCGGCGCATTATTTCCGGGGAAATAAACGGGCCCTGCCGGTAAGCGATATCATCCCCGATTATTACCGCTTCGGCACCACGGGCGGCTGCTTCCTTTGCCACCCCGATGTTTTTTTCTCCGAGTTTGTGCAGCTGCCTCTTTACTCCTTCCGGATCCCTGGCCAGGGAAACCATCAGGTTTTCAAACCCTATTGCCCGGGAAAGCTCACCCAGGGAGCCATTGAGGAGAGCAAAAACAAAGAGATCACTCTCCCGGCGGTAATTTTCCAGGGGAGTGCAGTCATATTCCCCTTCCAGGTAGCGGTCTACAGCTTCATCCAGTCCATCTTCCCGGGAAGTCCCGGCACCCGGGGCCATATCTTTCAGGCTTTCTTCCTGCCGTACCGGAGCAACACAAACCGCATCTATCCCCAGCCATTCACGGAAAACTATATGATCCTGGTAGTCGATATTCTCTTTACCAGTCATTTCGCTGATCAATTCATCATCAATAACCAACTCTGCACCAGGTACCCGGTCGGGCGTTTTCAGCTGTAAAGCTTTATAGACTCTTTCCCTTTTGCTCAATCAGCTCTCTCCTATCTCTTTCCGTAAATTAAGGCACGCCTCTTCCGGCGAATTAGCGGAAACCACTGCGGAAATGACCGCTATGCCGAAAACACCTGCCTCCATTGCCGCCGCAGCGTTTTCCACATCAATACCACCTATGCCCACCACGGGCACCTCAACACTGCGGCATATTTCTTCCAATCCCCCTGGGCCCAGGGGAACGCCGGCATCAGTCTTGGTGGTGGTGGCGTACACCGGCCCGCAGCCCAGGTAGTCCGCGCCCTGTTTTTGGGCTTCCTTTGCTTCCTCCGGGCTGTCAGCTGAAACACCTACCAGGAAGGAATCCCCTAAAATACGTCGGCAGTCCTGCAGGGGCATGTCATCATCCCCTATGTGTACCCCGTCTGCTTCTACAGCCAGGGCCACATCGGGGCGGTCGTTTACTATGAAGAGGGCGCCCTCCCGAAGGGTGAGGCGGCGCAGTTCCCTGGCTTCTTCCAGCAGCCGCCGGGTGGGGAGATTTTTCTCCCTCAGCTGCACGGCAGTAGCACCTCCGCGGAGAGCTGCCTCCACCACTTCACTGTTATTCCTGCCCCGGGACAGCCCGGCAT
>CAYODA010000192.1:0-3335 GCA_964402625.1 uncultured Syntrophomonadaceae bacterium
CTGCTTTTGCGGCGGCATCAGCACAATTACATATTATTAGAAAGCAGTGGTGCAATGGAATACAGCGTCCAGGTGTTCCTGGAAAATAAAACCCACGAAATGGTGGTGGAGGCGGAAGACCAGAGACAGGCCCTCCAGCAGGCCCGTGACAGGATGGGCGATGGGGTTGTATTAAAGGTCAAGCCCGTTGGTAAGGAGCTTTCCCTGGATGCCCTGAAGTTCTGGGAGCGCGTAGGCCTTAACGATCTGGAAGTATTCTGTGAAAGCCTGGCTACCTTTCTTAGGGCAGGTCTGCCGGTAGTCACCTCCCTGGAAATACTGACCGGCCAGGAAGAAAACCGGCGCCTCCAGGCTTCCCTGAAAGCCGTGGTTGACAGCGTCAAGGCCGGCCTTCCCCTGGCCGATGCCTTCCGGTCCCACGGCGCTGTCTTTCCTTCCGTTTTTTGCGATTCTATAGAGGTAGCCGAGGAATCGGGTAAACTGGTGGAAAACCTGGAACAGCTGGCGGAGCACTTCCGGCAGGAAAACGAAATGAGGGGCCGGGTAAACAGGTCCATGATATACCCGGCTGCGGTTTTTGTACTGGGCATCCTGGTGGCAGCTTTTCTGGTGGTCTTCGTGCTGCCCGTGTTTACAGATATGCTGCAGGATATGGGCGGGGAAATGCCCCTTCCCACCCGGGTCTTGATCTGGATCTCCAATCACGCCCCCCACCTGGTTTCCATCCTGTTCCTGGTATTGCTGGCAACCCTTTTAACTTTCCGGCGGTTAAATAACTACCGGGATTTCCGCGTCAAATGGGAGAGATTTCTACTGGGAATTCCCATGTTTGGCAAGCTGCTCCGCCTCGCCACGGCTCTAAGGCTGCTGCGTTCCATGAGCCTCATGCTGCAGGCCGGCGTTTCCATCCTGGGTGCTATTGAACTGATGGAGAAGACTGCCCCCCGTCAAACCTTGAAAGAAGAGTTGCAGGAAGCAAGAAACACGGTCTGGAGGGGGGATAGATTCACCGGCCCCCTTGACAGTTCGCTATGGCTGGACTTTAAAACCGTAAAGCTACTGGAGGTCGGCGAAGAAACGGGTGAACTGGACGGCATGATGCTTAAAGCCGCCGATTACCTGAATATAGAGATTAACCGGGTACTGGACAGGCTTCCCACTGTCCTGGAAGTCCTGCTTATAAGTTCCCTGGCGCTTGGGGTGGGCTTCCTCATTCTCGCCATAGTTCTGCCCATGCTGGAGATTTACGGGGAGATTATTTAGCAGTATAAACACGGGAGGGGAAGCAAGAAAGGAAGAGTTTATATGCTGGAATTGAAATTTGGCGATTACCTGGTGGAAAAAGGCGTCATCAGCGAAGGTCAGTTAAAAGAAGCCCTGGCCCGGCAGAAAGAGTTTAACGACAGGGTGGGCAACCTCCTGGTTAAGCTGGGCTTTATATCGGAAGAAACCATGATAGATAGCCTGGCCGATTACCTTTCCGTAGAAAAGGTTTCGGGTTTTGTCAACCGGCGGCCGGTGCAGGAAGTACCGGTGGACCTGGTCAGGAAGTACCGTTTTTTTCCCCTGGATGCGGATGACAGGTTCCTGTACATAGTTACTTCTGATCCGCTGGATGTGAACATGACCGATGAACTGAAGTACCGCCTGAACAAAAGAGAAATTGTAACTTACCTGGCTACCAGCCAGGAGATAGAGATAGCGCTGCACCGCTGGTACTCCGAAGGCGGGGTGACCGCCGATGCCGGGGAAATAGCGGCCGACGAAACTCCCGCTGCCGCTGCAGAAGAAAGCCTGGACGGCCCGGCCATCCGGTTTTTTAACTCCATTATGGATGGTGCCTTGCTGGAGAAAGCCAGCGATGTGCACATAGAGCCCGAAGGAGATAAAACCGTAATCAGGTACCGCATCGACGGGAGCCTGCAGGTGGTTAATTCGTGCAGCCCGCGCCTGCACGAATCCCTGGTCTCCCGCATAAAAGTGCAGAGCGGCATTGATATCACCGTAAAAACCGTTCCCCAGGACGGCAAAATGTCCATGTCCGGCGGCGATATAGACCTGCGGGTTTCCACCCTGCCCACCATCCGGGGAGAAAAGGTAGTAATTCGCATACTCGACCACCGCCTGGGTATAACCGGCCTGGAGGAGCTGGGTTACACCTCCCGGGATTATTCCGTCCTGGGAAACGCCTCGGAACAGCCCTACGGTATGATAGTAATAACCGGCCCTACCGGTTCCGGAAAAACCACTACCCTCTATTCCCTGCTGGACAGGGTGCGATCCGAAGAAGTAAACGTCGTTACTATTGAAGATCCCCCGGAACAGCATCTGAAAGGGATTAGCCAGGTGGCTATAGATGAAAAGAGGGGAATTACTTTTGCCTCGGTGCTGCGTTCCATTTTAAGGCAGGACCCGGATATAATCATGGTGGGGGAAATCAGGGACGAGGCCACTGCTTCACTGGCTACCAGGGCGGCTTTAACCGGCCACCTGGTGCTGAGCACCCTGCATACCAACGACAGCGCTTCCGCCCCCCGGCGCCTTATTGACATGGAAGCGGAGCCGTACCAGCTCTCCTCCGCCCTGGTATGTGTGGCCGCCCAGAGGCTGGCACGGACTATCTGTCCCGCCTGCCGGGAAAAATATACCAGCCGGGATCTTCGCTTAAACGAACTCTTTGGAGAAGAAGGTGCCGGTGAGGAAGAGTTCTACCGGGGGCAGGGATGCAGCCGCTGCAGTTATACCGGTTTTAAAGGCAGGACTGCAGTTACCGAGACTATCAGGATTACCCGGGAAATAAGGGAGATTATCAAAAGGGGAGGCAACGCGGAAGAGGTCCGGGAGGCTGCCGAAAAAGACGGTTTTGTCTCCATGATGAAAAACGTCAAGTGGCTGGTACAGGAAGGTGTTACCACTCCCGAGGAGGGGAAAAAAGTTGCCTTCAGCCTGGAATAAAAAAAGAGGCTTGCGGTACAGAAAGCGCTTTGATGCCTATAGAGTTCTGCGGCCTTTTTTCCGTGAAAGGGGAGGAATGATGGTTAATGTCCTGGTTTCCCTGGTGCTAATCTTCGGGGCCCTGACAGTGCTGCACCAACTGGTGGTCTCTTCGGCCAACAACCTGCTGGCGAGCGAAGCACGAGTGCAGGTAAACCAGGCCGCCCACAACATTGCGGAAATAAAGAGGGTAAAGCCGGTGGAAGAGGTAGAGTATGCCGGGGAATGGACGAGCCTGGAAGAACACCCCTCCCTGGAGACTGCCATGACGGACGGGGATTATATTTATTACCGGGCAGAGAAGGAGGAGCCTGGCGAATCTCTCATAATAGTGGAAATAG
>CAYODA010000193.1:0-3307 GCA_964402625.1 uncultured Syntrophomonadaceae bacterium
GTATGTTTAAGGCCTTATTACTGGTATAATTATACTACAGTGTATTTATCTTTAGGAGGAAAATTGATAATGAATTACCGTAAAGCAAAAATAACTGATGTAGAAGATATTCACTACCTGCTTACGTACTACTCCCGGGAAGGACTGGTTTTGGCCCGGCCCCGTGCCGAGCTCTACGAGAATATCCGGGAATTCTCAGTAGTTGATGACAACGGAACTATCGCCGGAGCGGGCTCTTTACACATAATGTGGCACAACCTGGCGGAAATCAGGTCCCTGGCTGTAGAACCCTCTTACACTCGCCAGGGGGTAGGTAGTTCCCTGGTAAAACTCTTCCTAAAAGAAGCCGAAGAACTTTGCATACCCAGAGTTTTTACTCTTACTTATAAAGAAGAATTTTTTATCAAATGCAGTTTCCAGCGCATAGCCAAGGAAGAACTACCTCAAAAAGTTTGGCGAGACTGTATTGCCTGTCCCAAGTTCCCTAACTGTGACGAAATTGCCATGATTAAAGAACTTGACACTTCCATTGAATAAAAAATAAAACAAAAATGAGCAGGCAATTTCAAGTTTGCAGTATCCATTTTGAGTGTATTCACTCAACTAAAATACCTGGTTAGGAGGAGTTAAATTGAATCACTCACTACCGGACCTTCCGTACGCCTATGATGCCCTGGAACCCCATTACAGTGAGCAAATGTTAAAGCTGCACCACGACGCCCATCACAAGGGATACGTAGACGGACTCAACAAGGCGGAAACCAGGCTGGCGGAAGTAAGAGAAGCAGGTGATTATTCCCTGATCAAGCACTGGGAGCGGGAACTGGCCTTTCACGGCTCCGGACACATTCTGCACACCCTCTTCTGGGAAAACATGTCCCCCCGGGGAGGTGGAACTCCCGACGGCCCCGTAGCAGGGCAGGTAGAAAAGGATTTTGGAAGCATACAGGCATTCCAGGATCAATTTAGTGCAGCTGCTGCAGGTGTAGAAGGATCGGGGTGGGCACTGCTCTGCTGGCACCAGCAATTCGAAAAACTGTACATCCTGACATCTGAAAAACATCAAAACCTTACTTTCTGGGGAGCCCACCCCCTTCTGGTGCTGGATGTCTGGGAACACGCATTTTACCTTCAGTACCAAAACAAAAAAGGTGACTTCATCAAAGCATGGTGGAACCTGGTTAACTGGGACGATGTTAACCGTAAATTTCAGGCCGTTACAAAGTAATTAACAGAATAATTTCAAGTAATTACCCTGCAACCAAACCTTCTAGTAAAAGCAGATACAACAGCAACTCACGCCCTGCAGCCCGTTTTGGGATTTTGCAGGGCTTTTTCTCGTCATATTATTTTTCCCGTGTTACTTCTAATAAAATTTATTAGCTAAAAAAGACAAGGTTCCCTGCCTTTATCTATCTTTTGTAAAGGAATAAAAGATGATCTATAGAATTAAATTATAAAATTAGCTTTTTAAGAAAGGGGAACTCTTATTTGACATACTACGATTCCAGTGCAAAAATTGTAGAACTGGCTCAAAAATATTTCAAGCAAAGATTTAATTGTGCCGAAACTGTTTTGCGTGCCGGAATTGAAACACTGCACCTTCCAGTCATCCCCCAGGGGATAGCTACAGGTTTCGGAGGAGGTATGGGGGGTAAAGGATTTACATGCGGGGCTTTAACCGGTGGTATCATGGTATTAGGTCTGTACCACAACAGGACTGACCCGCAAGACAAAAAAAATTACCGGCAGGTACTCCTGCATACCCGGGAATTAATAAAATACTTTGAAGCTCAGTTTGGCTCAAGTAACTGTATCGACCTTACCAATTACGATTTAACCGATAAGGAACAGGCCCGCCAGTTTTACCAGGATAGCGCCAAAATAAAAAAGTGCGCATATGTCGTACAGACCGTGGCTGCACGTATTCCGGAAATTATATCCCCGGAATAAAACACATTATTTGTCATAAGATCTGGCCTGGCATTCCTTTTATACATGGTATGTCAGGCCAGACGGGCAACAGGAGGTATTAAAAGATATGAAAGGAACCCTGACCGGGCTAGCAGTTGCTGCCTTTATTCTTGCTCTCCTGGCTTACTTAACCGGGGGCACTGAATTGCTCTGGGAAGGTCTACGGCTTTCTCTGCAGTCCCTGCTAAATGCACTCCCACTGATTGTTGCCGCGTTTCTCTTAACCGGGCAGATGCAGGTTCTTCTTTCTAAAGAATGGATAGACAAAATCCTGCAAAAATTTTCCGGCATAAGAGGTGTACTTTTAAGTGCAGCTGCAGGAGGTTTTTTCCCCGGCCCCCCGTACGTATATTATCCTTTTATAGCAAGTTTTAAAGATAGAGGTATTCCTTTTTATCTCTTTTTTTCCTTTGTAGTTGGCAAGCAGGTTTACGACGTGGCCCGTATCCCCATGGAAGTAAGCCTTATCCATCCCGGTATTGCCCTGCTGCGCAATCTCATAACTCTCCCCATTCCCATAGTTATGGGGCTACTGTCCCGGCGCCTTTTGTCAAACAAATCTACGGCACACTATTTTAACAAGGAGAGCGACTGATGCTGGTCTCCACAATCACCCTGGCTGTTCTGGCGGTAATTCTATTTGTAGCTAATAGCAAAAAGAAAAAGGAGATAGAAGGAGTAAAAGAAGGTCTTAAACAGCTCCGGAACGTACTTTTACTTCTTTTGCTGGCTTTTATAATTGCAGGAATGCTGGAGGCAATGATCCCCGAGGAGTTTGTCCGGAACTGGCTTGCCCGAGAAGCCGGCTTCAGCGGTGTTTTCCTGGGTACACTGGGCGGAATGATCCTTGCCATGGGACCGTACGCTGCCTTTCCCATAATAGCTTCCATTCTTTCCGCAGGGGCAGGGTTAGGTACAGTTGTTTCTCTTATCACCAGTTGGACCCTGTTAAGCATGAGCAGGTTTCCTTACGAAAGCGGGATGCTGGGCATACGCTTTACCGTGGTGAGAATGGGCCTGAGCGTCCCCTTCTGTTTGGCGGCGGGAACCGTGGCTCACCTTATGGATATAACTTTTCTTTAGGTGGAGGAGACTTCTGTCGTTTTTAACTACTACTCAGAAAATACCTTATATTCTTTCTTGTACCGGGTTGTTGTGTTTGCCGGCTCCCGACTCAAATCAGTCATTAAGCCAAAGCTAAGGCTCAGCTTCGGCGCCCCAAAGGGCTTCCCTCGAGTTTGAGAGGTGGGAAGTGAGAAGTTAGAGGTGAGAAAGCTATAAACCAACTTTTCTTTCTTTCTCTCACTTCTAACCTCTCACCTCTCACTTCTCA
>CAYODA010000194.1:0-3302 GCA_964402625.1 uncultured Syntrophomonadaceae bacterium
ACAGCTGGCTATCAGCACTTCTACCGACCTCTAGAGCATCTGGGAAGGTTCCGGTGCTTTTGAAGGTGAAGATCATTCCCACGCCAGGGCAGTATTGATGGGCGGCGAACTGAAAAACGGCTTCTTTTCCTGCAAAACCAGCGGTATACTTGAGCTGGATGATATCCCGGGCAGTGACTTTACCATTCACCTGGCCGCTGCCCAGACAGGCCAAAACCTGGAAGACGCCCTGCTCGAGATTACCGGCTGGGAACCCGATGAAGATTTCAACCGCCTGGAAGCAGAACACATTTTCCCTGCCTGGAATGACCTGGCGGAAGGCAGAACCGAGGTTATCAACAGCACAATAAGTGCCGCTGACATTGAAGAAGCAGCAGTCAGGATTGAGCCCTGGCTAATCGAGATGGATCAGGAATTTATGGAGCAGGTAGTGGAGCTCTATCCCGAATTCCATATTACCGAGACCAGGCGGGATTACGCGACTATTCCTGAAGGCACTCCCGCGTTGGCCGTAGGTGAGTGGTTCTACTCCAGTGAAGAAGTTTCCAACGAAATAATTTACGAATTCCTGGAGACAGCATATGAGAATTTTGATGCAGCATATGAAGCCAGTCCCGAGCATATGGAAGGCTGGGAACCCGAAGGCTGGGCAAGCGAAGAAACTCCCCTGCCTTATCATGAAGGCGCAGTAGAGTTCTTTGAGGACCAGGGTATGTGGACTGACGAAATGGAAGAGATACAGCAGGAGCTGCTGGAAGAAGCACAATAGTAACAGGTAAACCGGGGTATGGGGTGGCCAGGTTTGGTATGGCCCCATACCCCGGTTTTAAATGAGTTCAACCCCGCAAGAATCTTTCTAACATTATGACAGGGGAGGGCTGTTCTTGGCAGCAGAAATAGTCTCTTTAAACCAAAAGCATAGTCCAATGTTGAAATATTTTCTCAAAATTCTCTTCTGTTTACTGCCGATTTGGGGGATAATTTTTAACCTGAGTCTGGAGTACTATTTTGGTTTACAGATTTACACGGGGGTATATTACGCTGTTTTTGTCGGGTTGGGGATGTTTGTTATTTTCCTGCAGTACCCGGAAGCAAGTGAAGGCAAGGTGGTTCGCTGGCACGACGTGGTCCTGGCCCTGGCGGCGGTGATACCCTGTATTAATTTTGCCTGGAAATACGAGGAGATTGCCTTGACGGGAGGGGTCACGGGAAGCACTTTAGATTTTGCCCTGGGTATAATTTTTATATTAGCCATCCTGGAGGCAACCCGGCGCACCACCGGTATTTTTATGGTTTTAGTGGCAGTGTTTTTTATAATCCATGGCTTGTATGCAGATATGTTCCCTACCGTCTTGCGAGGTCCTTCTATTGAACTCGAGGACTTTGTAATAACTTCTTACCTTGCTTCATCGGGTATTTTTGGGATGATCATGCATGCCGTATCTACTTACCTGATTGCCTTTGCCACTTTTGGCGCCTTTATGGTGGCACTGGGAGCCGGGGATAAATTTGTGGACCTGGCCATGGCTTTTATTGGCAAAGTGAGGGGAGGAGCGGCAAAAGTTTCAACGGTGGCCAGCGCCGCCATGGGGACTTTAACCGGTTGTCCTATAGGTAACGTGGGAATATCGGGTTCATTTACCATTCCTCTGATGAAAAGGACCGGTTTTAGCCCGGAAATGGCCGCGGCAATAGAAACCACGGCATCGGTGGGCGGTGTTATTATGCCCCCCATGATGGGCGCTATTATATTCATCATGGTGGAGATCACCGGCTGGCCCTACGTAGAGATCATTAAAATTGCCCTCTTTCCTGCCATTTTGTATTTCATGGCCCTGTATTTCCAGATTGACTTTTACAGCAAGAGGCACAACATGAAAGGGCTGGCAGAATCAGAGTTGCCGAACAAGAAAGAATCCTTGAATAAGGCCAAATACTTGATTGTGATCTTTTTACTGTTGATTTACTTCCTGGTAGGCTTATACCTGTTTCCCGTCCGGGCGGCCTATTATGCCATGTTCATCATGATTGGCCTGTTTGTAATTGACAAGTATACCACGGTTACTTGGGACAGGATAGTAGAAGGGCTGGAGAGGTCCACCAAGAACGCACTACCGGTAATTCCCATAGCCTGCGCGGCAGGGATTATTATGGCAAGTATAAATCTAACCGGTACGGGCATAAGGTTATCTAACAACCTGGTCCAGGTGGCCGGGGACAGCTTGATAGGGCTGGTTATCATGCTGGGAGTGGCATGTTATATCCTGGGGTTAGGTATTTCCGCCATGCTGGCTTATATTCTTTTGTCCACCCTGGTGGCACCCGCCCTGGTTGAGCTGGGCGTTCCCATGATAGCGGCTCACTTCTTCATAATTTATATGGGACTTTCCGGGTTTTTCACTCCACCTTACGCGGTGGTGGCTTTGGCGGCCAGTGCCGTGGGAGGTTCAAAGTTTTATTCTACGAGCTTTAAGAGCATGAGGCTGGCTGTAGTAGCTTACCTGGTGCCCATAACCCTTATTCTGGACCCGGTGCTGTTGTTACAGGATGTGGATCTGGTCAGGTTAATAACGAGAATTGTAGTATCGGTAATTTCCATATACCTGCTTTCGGGCAGCCTGGAAGGCTATTTCTACGATAGAGTGCTAAGTATTTGGGAGAGAACGGCACTATTTGTAGGAAGCATCCTGCTTTTCATCCCGTTTGATGAGTTTCTCTATGTTGGAAGCGCCGTAATCCTGGTATTTGCACTTCTGTTTATTTGGAATTCCAGGCGGATTTCTAAAACCGCAGAGGTACAGGCGTAAGCAAAGTAAACTTATCGTGTTTTATTGCATAGGTGAGGTTAAGATTAGCAGGTAAATAGAAGAGGCCGGGTGCAAAGCAACACCCGGCCTCTTTTTGCTAAATATTTGTTGGGGGAACTGGTTGCCGGTTAAGAAAAATTATAGCCGGGCCAGTTCCAGCAAAGCCCCTGCAGTTCCGTCAACCACCTCTGCCATGCGCTCAAAATCGAGGGTATCAATGGTGTCGCCGGGAGTATGGTAATACGGATTGCGAAAGTAACTGGTATCGGTAATCATAATAGCCGGATAGTTGTATTTCCAGTAGTTGCGTTGATCGGAAAGACTGACTACACTAAAAGGTGAAGCAAAACAGGCATTTTCCACGGGTATACTGGTATACCTGCTCATTAATGAGGCAAACTTTTGTATCCACCAGTCGTACTTTTCTATCCCGGTTACCCCGACATAATTGCCGGTATCGGGATAGTGTTCTGCTTTCATGTCATGAGGATGTGT
>CAYODA010000195.1:0-3219 GCA_964402625.1 uncultured Syntrophomonadaceae bacterium
GTAAAACGAGGTACAATAATTTGCTTCCACACATGTTAGAAAATTTCCTTTAATAAATTTGTTAATATCTTTGACATATCACCTCTGGTGTTAAAAGTAATTTTAACACACTCTAATACACCGCTCTTATCACTATCACTTACAGTTATTTTCCCATCTGTTATAATAGAAAAAGTAAAAGTTTTTTCCGCCGGAAAGGAAGACCGGTCTAAAAAGTTGAATAAAGTAAATTACCCACCTGAACGGGAGTGAAAGGTTTGGACCTGACAACCCTGGATCAAATTCTAAAACAAACGGTTAACGAAGTAGAAAAAGGACGCAACAATATTACCGAAATTGCAGAAAATGCACGCGAAGAAAGGAATAACATACAGAAAGAATTTACCCGTGTAAAAGAAGAACTCATGGAAACCATAGATGAAGTTGACCGCCTGCAGACCAGGGAAAAACAGGCGCGCTCACACTTGATGACGGTAAGCCGAAACTTCCAGAAATACACGGAGCACGATATCCGGGAAGCCTACGAACACGCCAGCAAACTGCAGAATGAACTTAGCCAGATGAACGAGCGGGAAAAACAGCTGCGCATCCGGCGCGACCAGCTGGAAGTAACCCTGCGCCGCCTGAACGAGACAGTGGAAAAAGCGGAATACCTGGTCAATAAAGTAAGCGTAGCATTAAAATACCTGCACGAAAATCTGCAGGGTATAGGAGACCAGGTGGAAAAGCTGCAGCAGAAGCAGCAGCTGGGTTTACGAATTATCCTGGCCCAGGAAGAAGAGCGTAAAAGGGTAGCCCGGGAGATACACGACGGTCCGGCCCAGTCCCTGGCAAACCTGGTCCTACGCGCGGAAATTTGCGAAAAACTCCTGGAAAACGATCCCCAGTCACTGGAAGGAGAGTTGCAGGAGTTAAAAGATATGGTCAGGGCAAGCCTGGACGAGATACGCAAAATAATTTTTGACCTGCGCCCCATGGTCCTGGACGACCTGGGCATTATTGCCACCCTGAAACGTTACCTGGCCGATTTCCAGGAAAGACATCAGCTGATAGTTGAATTCACTTCGCCTGCCGAACACAGTAAAAGGTTAAAAGGTTTGGAAACGGCCATTTTCCGGGTAATCCAGGAAGCACTCAACAACGTAGTCAAGCATTCCGAAGCAAACCACGTTCATGTGAAAATGGAAATTGCCGAAGAAGTGGTTAACATCGTAGTCCGCGATAACGGCAAAGGATTTGAAGTAGGCACCCATTACGACGACGATTCATACGGTCTGATGGGGATGCAGGAACGGGTGGAGCTTTTGGAAGGAAAATTCAAGCTCAATTCCGAACCGGGCAAGGGAACACAAATTTTCGTACAGATTCCCATAAAAGACGAATAAGCCGAAGGGAGACAGAAATGAGCATAAAGCTTCTCATAGCCGATGATCACACCCTGATCAGGGACGGTTTACAAAAAATTATCCACATGGACGAAAATATAACCCTGGCAGGAGAAGCCTCCCACGGTGAGGAAGCCGTTAACCTTGCCCTGAAGGAGAAACCCGATGTTATCCTCATGGATATTAACATGCCCGGAGTTAACGGGATTGAAGCAACCAAACAAATCAAAGAGAAACTGCCGGATACGGCAGTAGTTATCCTGACCATTCACGAGGACCGTGAATATATACTGGAACTTCTAAGTACCGGGGTTTCGGGCTACCTGCTAAAAGATATCAGCGCCGACGAATTGCTGGATGTAATAAATAAAGTTGCCGCCGGGGAAACCATCATCGACCAGCGGATGGGTGGAAAACTTATGGAGGAATGGAACCAGCAAAACCAGGCTCTGGGAATCAAACAGCAGCTTACCGAAAGAGAACTGGAGGTTTTAAAGGAGATAGTCCGGGGTGAAAGTAACAAGTCTATAGCCGAAATACTTTTTATCAGTGAAAAGACAGTCAAGAATCACACCACCAGTATCTTCCGCAAGCTGGATGTGCATGACCGCACCCAGGCGGTGTTGTACGCCATCAAACATAAGCTGGTGAAGCTGGATTAGGTACATGTACCGGAAATAAGCATATATATTGCTTATACATCTCGTTTTAGCGATTTGGCCGGGAGTAGAGAAATAACTTTTTAATAAGGCGCTGTCGTAGAAATACCTGCCTGGGACTAAAGTCCCAGGCAAACTGAGTCCATTGGCCGATTAACACCCCGGCTTTTTCTGGTAAAATAATTGGTACTTTGGGTGAGGTGAAGTTGATGTTTCCTGGTAGTTTTTTTACAACGGGGCAGCGGGTTAAGGAGGCTCTTCAAAAAGAAGAAGGGCAGGGTATGGCGGAATACGCCCTGATTCTGGCACTCATTGCCCTGGTGGTAATAGGAAGCCTCACCCTGATGGGTGAAGAAGCCCGGGATTTCTATGAAAATTTTGCCGAGAAGATTAGCGAGCTTTAAATGCTTCCCTATTGTTAAAGATAGGGCTGGTATGCAGCAGCCGCCCCTTCCTCCTTTAGTCCCCCCTCTTGCAAGGGGGGACTAAAGATTCCCGGAGAAAGTTTAGCTACTCAGAGAATACCCTGCTCAGAAAATAACTTCTCATTACTTTATTTCTTTCCTGCTTGCTCCGCACTCCAGGGGTGGTTATACCTTCGCCAAACTGAGATGCAACAGCTCTGAACGGTGCTCGCGGCTTCGGACCGCGGCCAAAACTCGCGAGCTAAAGCTCGCTCAAACAGTTGGTCCGCGGTATATCCCTCAGCCGCTGCGCTCCTTCTGATATCGCACTCAATGTTTGGCTTAAGGTATAACCACCCCTTCCGTGCTCTTGCTCAAACCTTAACTGTTATTTTCCTCCCTCTAGTGGTGGCGCCGCGCCAGCAGCGCCGGGATGACTACTCAGAAAATACCTTCTTACCGAATACCAACTGCCCTTTTTAATGGTATCCCCCCCACCTTGATCCTCCCCCCGGTGGGGGGAGGAAACTCGTTTAGCCAAACAACTTCTTCGACCCCCTCTTCCCAGGTGGGAAAGGGATAGGGAGAGGTGGTATTTTCCTCCTTCTACTGGTGGTGCTAATCCAATGGCGCCAGAGCGATTACTCTGAAAATACCCCTTTTCCCGCACCACCTTTGCCTATTTACTGCCTTCCCCCCACCGGGGTGAGGGTCAGGGGGGGGATACTTACTCATGGAAACGCCAGGGGGTTACCCTGGATGCACCATGCC
>CAYODA010000196.1:0-3218 GCA_964402625.1 uncultured Syntrophomonadaceae bacterium
GAATTCCTGTTTATTTTGCCTTCAGTAACATAAGAACCCGCTATAGTTCCTATCCTGGATATTTTAAACAACTGCCTGACTTCCACGGTACCCTGGATTACCTCCCGGTATTCAGGTTTCAGCATTCCTTTTATAGCCGATTTCAGGTCTTCAATGGCTTCGTATATTACGCGGTACAGCCTTATATCCACATTTTCTTTTTCCGCAAGCTTCCGGGTTTTGCTGTCTGGGCGAACGTTAAAACCAATTATAGCACCTTCCGAGGCAGATGCCAGCATTACATCTGTTTCTGTAATCGGACCTACCCCACTGTGAATGATATTAATTTTAACTTCGTCCAGGCTAAGTTTCTTCAGGGAACTCTCTAACGCTTCTATGGAGCCTTGCACATCCCCCTTGATAATTATATTAAGCTCTTCTACTTCTCCTTCCTGAATCTGTTTGAAAAGATCTTCAAAAGACACTTTTTGCGTTTTTTGCGAAGCTTCTTTAAGCTTTTCCGATTTTCTTTCCGCCAGCTGTCGAGCCAGTTTTTCATCTTTTACAACCTGGAACTGGTCTCCCGCCTGGGGCACATCAACCAGCCCTTGAATTTCTACCGGTGTGGAAGGAGTTGCTTTGTTTACCCTTTCTCCCTTATCGTTTACCATGGCCCTTACTTTGGCATTAATGTTGCCGCATATTAATGGATCCCCCACGCACAAGGTACCTTCTTTTACCAGAACTGTTGCTACTGGCCCTCTTCCTTTATCCAGCTTTGCTTCTATAACCACACCCCGTGCCAACACATCCGGGTTAGCCATATATTCGTTCATTTCCGAAACCAGCAACACCATCTCCAGCAGTTCTTCAATTCCTTCCCCTTTTACTGCACTTATAGGAACGCATATGGTTTCCCCTCCCCACTCTTCGGGAACCAGTTCCTGCTCTACTAACTGCTGTTTAACCCTGTCCACGTTGGCGTTAGCCTTATCCACCTTGTTTATAGCAACTATTAAAGGCACATTGGCTGCTTTTACGTGATTTATTGCCTCTATCGTTTGCGGCATGACACCGTCATCTGCAGCCACTACCAGTATTACTATATCAGTAGCCTGCGCACCCCGGGCTCGCATGGAAGTAAAGGCTTCGTGGCCGGGAGTGTCCAAAAAAACCACTTTTTTATCGTTGACCTCTACTTCATAAGCTCCAATATGCTGGGTAATCCCCCCTGCTTCCCTGGAAGTTACGCTGGTTTTTCTAATATAATCCAGCAGGGTGGTCTTACCGTGGTCCACGTGTCCAAGCACGGTAACCACCGGGGGTCTGTGAACCAGGTTTTCAGGATGGTCCCCTTCTTCTTTTTCTCCTTCTTTTAACTTTTGTTCTACCGGATCTTCCTGGTATTCTACAGAAACCTGATACTCCTCAGCCAACAGCTCTACAACCTCTCGGTCTATTTCCTGGTTGATACTGCAGATAATACCCATTTCCATTAGTTTGCTGATGATTTCTGTGGGCGGCACTTCCAGCTTGGCGCCCAGTTCGCTTACAGTCACACTACCTTCAATGACTATCTTATTCCAGCCGGTCTTGTCTCCCTCTTCTTGTTTCTTCCTGGCATACTGAGCTTTTCTTGCCTTGCGACCACCCTTGGGCCTGGTTTCTTCTTTCTCCTGCTTTTGCCCCCGGCCGGCATCAGTTTTCTGAGTTTCTTTCTTTCCTTTTTGAGCCTCTTTACTGGTTTCTTCTTTTGTTGACGCTTTTTCTTCCTTTTTTTCTTTTTCTTTTTCCTTTTTTTCTTCTTTACCTGCTTCACCGGTATCTTCTTGACCGGTTAAACGTGATATTAGCTGTTGAGCGGTTTCAGTTTCAATAGTACTCATATGGTTTTTAACGGTTATATTCATATCTTCCAGTACTTTTATTATTTTTTTGCTGGTAGTTCCCAACTCCTTGGCCAGCTCATAAACTCTTACTTTATTGCTCAAAAATTTCACCTCCGATATCAACATTCTAAAATTAGGTGGTGCATATTATTCTTTATTTTGCTGTTCCAATTCTTGCACCGTGGAAAATAGTTTCTCAAAAAATTCTTCGGGAACCTTCTGCTTCAAATGCTTTTCCAGTATTTTCTTTTTGCGCGCTTTATTTAAACACTCTTCCTGCATGCAGAGATATGCGCCTCGTCCCGATTTTTTACCCGTCAGGTCAATATCAATTTCCCCTTCGGGGGATCTAACTATGCGAAGCAGAGACCTTTTCGGCTTTTTTTCCTGGCAACTAATACAAACCCTCATCGGTATCTTGCGCCGCCGTGTCAAGATCGCTCTCCTCCTTTAGCTCTCTCTCCACTGAAGCCGAAAATATGTCTTCACTTTCTATTTCCAATGCACCATCCGCCTCTTGTGTGGATACCTCCCCTTTCTCTTCCAGCTCCTCCAGCTTGGATTCACTAATTATGTCAATTTTCCATCCGGAAATCCGGGCTGCAAGCCGGGCGTTTTGGCCCTCTTTTCCTATAGCTAAAGAAAGCTGATCGTCGGGTACAATTACGCTTGCCTTTTTCTGTTCAGAATCTGTTTTAACAGAAGTTATTTTGGCAGGACTTAAAGCGTTGGAAATAAACACTTCGGGTTCATTATGCCATTTTATAACATCAATTTTTTCTCCCTTTAACTCGTTGCTAATAGTTTGCACCCTGGCCCCGCGCGGACCTACACAGGCTCCCACCGGGTCTATATTTTCATCGCTGGAATATACGGCCAGCTTTGAACGGTAACCAGGTTCCCTGGCTACCCCTTTAATTTCTATCAAACCTTCATAAATCTCCGGTACTTCCAGTTCAAACAACCTCTTCAGGAGGCCCGAGTGCGTCCGGGATACCATTACCTGGGGTCCTTTGGTAGTCTTTTTCACTTCATAAACATAAACCTTTATTCTCCGGCTCTGTTCGTATTTCTCCTGGGGTATCTGTTCTGAGGTGGGTAAAATGGCTTCGGTTTTTCCCAGGTCAATTATTACATTTTTCTGTTCAAATCTCTGTACAATGCCCGTAACAATATCCTGTTCTTTATCTACAAAACTCTCGTAAATTACCTCTCTTTCCGCCTCTCTTATCCTCTGTATAACCACCTGTTTCGCCGTTTGAGCAGCGATTCTTCCAAATTCCCGGGGAGTAATTTCCATTTCTACTTCCTGGTCAACCGCAGCATTGGGTTCTACCTGCCGGGCATCTT
>CAYODA010000197.1:0-3161 GCA_964402625.1 uncultured Syntrophomonadaceae bacterium
CCAGCGACGCTAGAAAGCAAATGTATTTTCTGAGTAAAGGGGTTTTGAATATGAAAACTGTAGAAGAAACCGTAAAAAATGCCCGGGAAGCCTCCTGGAGTATTGGTGAAGCGGACACAAATCAGAAAAACAGTGCGTTGGAAGAGATAGCGCAAAAGCTCCAAGAGAACAAGGATAAAATAATCGAAGCCAACAGCAAGGACCTGGAGGAATTAAAGAAAAAAGAAGGATATTCCAGGGCTTTTCACGACAGGCTGCTTCTTGACGGGGACAGGATTGAAGGAATGGCTGATGGCCTCCGGGATATTATTTATTTAAACGATCCCGTGGGTGAAGTTACCTCCATGTGGAAAAGGCCCAATGGTCTCCAGGTAGGACGCATAAGGGTTCCCCTGGGAGTTGTAGCCATAATTTACGAAGCCAGGCCTAATGTAACCATAGATGCTGCAGGTCTGGGGATAAAATCGGGCAACAGTGTCGTATTAAGGGGAAGTTCCGAGGCTTTGAATTCCAACAAGGCCCTGGTAGAAGTGATACAGGAGGGCCTTCGTGCAGCGGGACTCCCGGAAAACGGGGTGGTTCTGGTGGAACAGACAGACCGGGAATCGGCAACGGATCTTATGAGACAGAACCGCTACCTGGATGTAATAATTCCCAGGGGGGGAGCCGCTTTAAAGAAAACGGTTATGGAAAACGCAACAGTTCCCGTAGTAGAAACGGGAGAAGGTAACTGCCACACTTTTGTAGATGAAAGTGCAGAGGTGGAATCGGCAGTATCCATAGCAGTAAACGCCAAGGTGCAGCGTCCGGGAGTTTGTAATGCCATGGAGACGCTGCTGGTGCATAAAAATATTGCCGATGCATTCTTGCCCAAAGCCCTGGAAGCTCTTGTTAATGAAGGAGTGGAAATCAGGGGCTGTCCTGTCACGGCAAACCACCACCGGGAGGTAAAGGCTGCCTCAGAAGACGATTGGGCTACTGAATATCTGGACCTGGTGTTGTCGGTAAAAGTAGTGGAAAGTGCAGAAGAAGCAGTAAAACACGTTAACACTTACGGAACCGGGCACTCGGAAGCCATTATAACCAACAGTTACAGTAACAGCAGGAAGTTTATGCAGAGGGTGGATGCTGCAGCGGTGTACGTCAACGCTTCCACCCGTTTTACCGACGGCAATGCTTTTGGCTTGGGTGCGGAAATGGGTATAAGCACTCAAAAACTGCATGCCAGGGGCCCCATGGGACTGGAGTCTTTAACCAGTAGCAAATATATTGTATACGGAGATGGACAGGTAAGAGGTTAATTTAAATATTTAAGGAAGGTGATTGATTAAATGGAGAATTTTAAAAAAGCCCTGCAATCTTCTAAATTCATTTTAGTTGATACTACTTTAAGAGACGGAGAACAGACTGCGGGAGTGGTTTTTTCCAACCAGGAAAAAATAAGAATTTGCAAAATGCTCGATAGCATTGGAGTTCATCAGATTGAAGCGGGTATACCGGTTATGGGAGGCGACGAAAAGGAAGTTATCAAGCATTTTTCTGAGCTGAACCTGGGGGCCAGCATCATGGCCTGGAACCGTGCCAACGTAAACGATGTGAAGCAGTCTTTGGATTGTAAAGCAGATTCTGTGGCCATTTCTATATCATCCTCGGATATTCACATCAAACACAAGCTAAATTCTACCCGTGAGCGGGTTTTAGAGAGCATGCAACAGGCAGTAGAGTTTGCCAAGAGCAACGGCCTTTATGTTTCCGTCAACGCTGAAGATGCTTCCCGCACCGAATTTGATTTTTTAATTGAATTTGCCAGAGTTGCAAAGGAAGCCGGTGCAGACAGGCTTCGCTACTGCGATACTGTAGGAGCAATGGAGCCTTTCCAGACCTACGAGGTTATCTCCAGGTTGCTGGATAAGACCGGGATGGACATGGAGATGCATATGCACAATGATTTTGGTATGGCGGTAGCTAACACCCTGGCAGGGGCAAAAGCCGGGGCCCGCTTTTTGGGAGTCACCGTAAACGGACTGGGAGAAAGAGCCGGTAACGCTGCGTTGGAACAGGTAGCCATGGCCCTGAAGCACCTTTTTGAAGTGGACCTCAAGGTAAAGACCCAGGATTTCCGGGAGCTATCAGATTACGTTGCCCGGGCCTCCGGCAGGAGTGTGCCGCCCAGTAAGCCGATAGTGGGAACCAACACTTTTGCGCACGAATCGGGAATACACGCGGACGGGGTAATAAAAGATCCTACTACGTACGAGGTTTTTACCCCGGAGGAAGTTGGCCTTACCCGCCAGATAATAATCGGGAAACATTCCGGTTCACGGGCGGTTCAGTTGAAGTTCCAGGAGTACGGCATTAACTTGACTTCGGAAGAAGCCGCGGAACTTCTGGGGCATATTCGGGCTGCCACAGTAGACCAAAAGCGAACCCTTTTTGATAAAGAAATCATGTACATCTATGAAGAGTACCTGAAAAGCAAAGAAAAAGAGAGAGCTTCTTCTTAAGATTAAAAAGATAAACGTTTGATTACCAGGCCTGCTTTTTTGATAATACTTAACAAGCAGGCCTCTTTTGTTTTAAAATAAGCTTTATAAAGGTTATAATAAAACTGATCAAATACACGAGGAGGAGGTATTATGCTGTTGGATGATTTTTTCTCCATGTTTCTAGGTTTAACTGCAACCACCAGGGAAAAGGTAGAGGATTTAACGGAGTTGCTGGTGCAAAAAGGAAGAATGCAGAGAGACGAAGCACGAAAAGTAGCAGAAGAAATGGCGGAAAAAGGTAAACAGGAGCAGGAGACATATTCTCAAAAAATGCAGGATGTGATGGAAGGAATGAAAAGTAAGTTCGTGACCAGGGAGGATATAGAACGCCTGGAGTCCAAGGTTGATGAACTATTAAAGTATCACCGCGAGAAAGGTGAAGAATAATATTTTTCCAATAACATTGTAATGTATACTTGAATTCGGGGAGGAGAGGGGAGCATTGATTGGTCAACTGCGTTTTATAAAAAGATACCGGCAGATAATTAATGTTCTAATACGATACGGCTTTAATGAAGTGCTGGAAAGCCTGAAAGTTAAAAGAGCGGGTTTTTTAAGGAGAAGAAAGACTACATACCGGGCTTCTTCTTATAAGCGGCCGGTCAGGTTGAGGCT
>CAYODA010000198.1:0-3144 GCA_964402625.1 uncultured Syntrophomonadaceae bacterium
TTTTTAGGAGTTTTGCTTCTTAAATTTTTTATTACTGTTATCCACATAGAAAATAACGGTTTTAATCCCGCCGTTGGGAGTTTCCCCGTATACAATGTCGCAGTGTTTGTACTGGTTGTCGCTTGTATCAATGATTCTTGGATAGTGTTTTTTGCAGTATTCGCTGTTCGGGTCTTTGGAGCATACTCTTTTAGTCATGTTTACGTAAGTGATATACCTTAATCCAAGGATTATAGCTATGAATGCCACACCCAGTATTATAAGCGGAAGTGCGGAAGGCATCTATAAAACCTCCTTCCCGGTAATATAAATGGCACTGGCTTCTTTGGTGTTTGTAGTATCTACGGCGCCCGGCCGGCGAACCTGCCATAAGAACCTGCCATAAGGAAAATATAGGTTTGCCATGGGGAAAATTCCCAATAAACGGATATAAAACCGGATAAGGGGCGGGAAGCTTCCCCATGGCTGCCTGTTTAAACTTGTAGTTACCTTTATTATAACATTTTTCTAGGTATTAAGTTAGTGGTTTTTTAAATTTAGACAATCTTAGCGACAGTTCCAGTTGTTTCCTGGCACTTTAAGCGCTGTCGTTATCCATGGTAGTCATGAATATCTGGTTGTTTTCTTTAAAACCTCTTACAAGTTCACAGTGACGTAGAACGGAAAAGTGTTTTTCCAGCTCTTTTGGGGTAAGTTCGAATTCCCGGGCTATATCTTCCCGGTTGGCCTTTCCGTGTTTTTTCAGGTATTCGTAGAGCTCTTTTTGTATGGGGAGAAGTCCTTCGGTGCCCGACTGGTTAAACCTTTCCCTGGTGAGCTTGGCGGAACGCACTTTCATCGGATCGCATGTTTTAGGTACGCTCCGGATGTCTATAAAGCAATCCTCACAGTAATCTTTACCGCCGTGGCGAAATACTTCTCCTTCGGGTATTGCTTCTCCGCATTTTGCACATTTCATGCCATCACCTCCTGATGTAGTTGGGCTAATCATTACTTAGTTCTTTGAATTTTTCCAGTAAAAATGCGCTGCTGGCAAAGCCGGGACCGCCGTCTACCAGCATGAGTATACTGCACAATTCAGCCAGCTCTTCCCTGGAAACCCCGGCTTCTAGAGCGTGCTGCAGGTTGTTTACCATACAGCCTTCACATCGCTTGATTGCAACGGCTGCCAGGATTATGAGGGATTTTTCTTTTGGTGTCAACTTCCCTTCTTCCTTTACTTTTTCTGCAAACGACCAGAACTTTTCCATATGCTCTGGAATTTCTTGCTGAAGCCCGTCTCCGCCTTCTTCCAGCATTTTTAGCAGTTCTTGAGCCTGCAATGTAACGCCTCCTTAAGTCCCTAAGGATGGTGTCAACCTGTTCAGGCTGATTAAGAGGTACGGTAACCTTAGCCTGAATAGTTGCGGAACATGGACCAGTAATATCGTTTGCAAAAATCGTAACACCAGAGTTCTGATTATGTCAAATTATCTGGAAAAAAGGCTACCGGTTATTTAAACGTGTATTATCCGGAAGTCATTTAATTTACCGGTACAGTTAAAATATCGGGTAAACTTGGATAATCAATCCGCGGCTGGTATAATTCTAGTAACCTGTTACCTGGTGAATTGTTTTTTTGAAAATCCTTGTTTTGCCGTTCTGTAATCTTTTTTATAAATCCGTGTTTGTGCCCCAGGAGCCGGAATTATATAGTAGGCGGTTACTGTAAGTATATAAACTGTGGAGGCAGGCGATTAGATTTGGAAAAAGGCAGTGGAGAATCATCTTTCTTTAAGATTTCCCTGGAGCTGGAAGGTGAGAAGCGAATCTCGGGGAATAACATGTTTAAGGTCCTGGAACGTATTAAAAAGCAGGGTTCTATAAGTCATGCCGCTTCTTCCCTGGGTTTTTCTTATCGTTACGCCTGGGGTCTTATCCGCGAGGCGGAAAAAGCCCTGGGAAAGCAGCTGGTAGAGAAGCAGGCCGGCGGCTCGGCCGGGGGAGGCACCCGGCTCACCCAGGAAGGAGAAGATTTGCTGTTCCAGTACCAAAATTTAAAAGACGAGATGGACAGGGAACTGAAGCGTTTTTTATCCGGGGAGAAAAAAGAAGCAAACTCTCAAAACACTGAAGATTCCGGAGAAGAAGAGCTGGCGGAACGTAAAACAGCCGCTTCCGTTGGGCGGTATCTTTTGTTGGCCAGCACCATGGAGCCCGTGGAATCGGGATTGTTGGATTTGCTTGAACAGGCTTTTTACCGGCGCAGCGGTGTGCTGGTACGGCACATAGCCGTGGGCAGTGGACGCGCCCTGGACCTGGCCCGGGAAGGCAGGGTAGATATGACTTTAACCCATGCACCGGAACTGGAAGAGAATTTTCTGCAGGAAGGCCTGGGTTTGCGCAAAATGCCCCTCATGTCCAACGCTTTTATCCTGGTGGGCCCTGCCGACCTGGAGGGATGGGAAGAGGAGAGAAGCGTTACCGGGATATTCCGCCGCCTTGCGGAATCTCAACTTACTTTTATTAGCCGGGGAGACGATTCCGGGACCCATCAGAGGGAAAAGAAAATTTGGGAAAAGGCCGGTATTAACCCGGACGGGGAGTGGTACCTGGTCTCTCCCGGTGTGGCAGGGAACCTGGGCCTGCTTCAGCTGGCTGTAGAAAAGAAAGCTTTTACCCTGGTGGACCGGGCCAGTTTTATGCTTTTTTCCCGCAGGGAGGAACTCCGGGTTTTTGCCCACCGGCAAGAAGAAAAAAATGCGGAACTTTTTAATAATGTTTTCACCCTGCTCCAGGTTAACCCGGAGCAGTTTAAGACGGTTAACCACGAAGATGCCGCGGGATTTATGGAATGGCTCCGGGGGGAAGGAAGAGAAATGATTGCCGGCTTTGGTTGTGAAAAGTATGGAGAGCCCCTCTTTTTCCCCTTAGATTAAATTTTACAGCAAAGTAAGGTTAAATCTTGACCCGGTAACCGCTTCCGGGTTATAATTTTGAATAGCGCTATGCATGGCCCTGCATAGCGTCCCTGACAAAAGCGATTTAGATAGCCGGAAGCAGAAGCGTTCGATTTACTTATTACCGAAGCGGGGAGAAGTAAACATGCAAAACATGCAAAACATGCAAAACATGCAAAACATGCAAAACATGCAAAACATGCAA
>CAYODA010000199.1:0-3113 GCA_964402625.1 uncultured Syntrophomonadaceae bacterium
CCAGATCTATGGGGTAGGATTCAGTGTGGTCGCCCAAATACTCGTCGTAAAAGACAGGAAAATCTCCCAGTCGGTAACCCTGGTTTTTTACTTCATCCCGCTTCATCCGTGTAATGGGACGCCATATTTCCTGAGAAACAGGGAAATTGCGGGGCAGGGCCAGTATATCCTTACTGATGCCCCGTACCCAGAAAGGCCGGTAGGTAGTATCCCCTCTGCCGTGCACCCGGTAGGGCACCTTGTCTGGACTCAAGTGGGGAAAAATCAAATAATCCACGTTAGCGGCCTCAATACCTTCTAATTTATCCCGGCTGTAAGAAGCTTCGGGCGAAAAAAGGCCTTTATACCGGGGAAAGGGCGCTTCCATGATATTGTGCAAATATTCCCGGTTCCAGGATATCTCCTGGGCAATTTCGCGCCCGGTTAAAAGGGAAACATGAGTATGGTGGGCGTGACCGTAAAGGGGGTAAAGCCTTCCAGTATTGTATTCTTCTTTGAGCCTCTGGAAAACCTCCGGAACCACGTCGCCGATTTGATGAAGCAGTTCGTTGGAGTACTCCACGCACACCGGCGCTCCCAGTTTCTCGCCCAGCTGTATACCCAGGGTGTAAACATCGCGCCCTTCTTCTTTCCTTTTTTTCATGTAGTTCATGTCCAGGATACTGTGTTTCATGGGGTTACCTTCATCCAGGTAGGAAAGCATTTTTTCCGGGAGATCCCATAAAAGTTCGTGGGCGTGGAAAGACAATATTACGTAAACGTTTTTCAACTGCATCTCCTCCTTGTGGTTAATTAGGCTACTCAGAAAATACCTCTTTCCCCACATGATGACTTTTTAGTTATATTTCCGCCCCGGGGTAACAGCGGTACAGGAAACCGCTATAGGGTGGCAGTATAAAGTGATTCAGCTTCCCTGTTTCCACTACTACCGAATCGGGATCATCCGGGTTTTTATTACCCTGGGGGGGAAGGTCGTTTGCCCATTCCAGGTCGGCCAGCTTAACCCAGCAGCCCGGCGTGGCAAAATCCACGTCCACGGGCACTTCTTTTCCTTCAAAATTGAGCATGACCAGCATGCGGCTTTCTTTTTCCCCGCAGTCCATGGTTCTCCAGCCGATTACCCTCATATCGCCGCCCCGCTCTTCTTCCATCCAGGGACCCAGGACCCAGGTAAAACTGCCTTCTTCGATAGGGTTGTAGCCATGCACCCGCAGCCCCTCGTAACGATACCGCATGCGCATGATACCGCGGGTCCAACGGTAAAAATCCAGCTGGGGTGAATACTCTTCCCAGTTTACGTCGATGCGGTTTCTTTCTCGCTCCACCCCGTACTCCTGCCCCATGTAGATCATGGGCTGGCCTATAGCCATAACCGCGGCAAAAAGCCCCAGGCGGGCCTTACGGTCTTTTACATGCGGTTCCTGCAGGTGTTCTCCTCCGGTAGCCACTTCAAAAGGAACGCTGTTTTCATCATGGTTTTCACAGTAATTAACCACGTTGTTGGTATGCGCGGCAAATTCGTCCCTTCCAAAGTAGAACATGGAGCCCATCTTGTCGGGGCTGTCTTCTACCCCTTCAAATTCGCCTTCCCGCAGCAGGGCTTTTATTTTATCATGAAACAGGTCGTGCCACTGGGCGTAGCCGTTAAAACCGGCCAGGTTAAGGTCGGATTCATTGGGGAGGTTTTCGGCGATAAGTAAGCAATCTCTTTTAAATCCGGTATCTTTTATCTCGTGGGCCAGGCGGTGCAACAGGCGGTGATTGAGAAAAAAGCTGTGGGTGGCGTCAAAGCGGAATCCGTCCACGTGGTATTCTTTAATAAAGAACTTGCAGGAATCAATGAGCATATTGTCCACTTCCTCGCGGCCGGTGGCAATCCGGTTGCCCCACATGGACTGTCCCTCGTAGTAGAGGCCGCCGTCTTCTGAGCCGTCGTCGATTAGCTCCCACAGGGGGTTAAAATCGTTGGAATTGTGGTTGAACACCTGGTCCATAATCACCGCCAATCCGTGACGGTGCGCCGTGTCCACCATTTCGCGGAATTCATCCGGGGTGCCAAAATCCTTTTCCACGCTCATATAGGTGCAGGGCTCGTAGCCCAGCCCTTTCTTGTGTGGAACTTCCGCCGTGGGCATGAGGGCTATGGCGGTCACCCCCAGCTCGTTAAAATAGCCGTTTTTTATACGCCGGGTAACCCCCTGGAAGTTTCCCTGTTCTTCTTCGGGAATGTTGGGGTCGTTGTCGGTAAAGCCATAGACGTTTAACTCGTACAGGATGAGGTCTTTTACCATGGGGGTGTTCCAGGCCCGATCCTCTTGGCTCCACTGGAACTGGTTAGGCACCACTACCCGGGCGTTGCGCTTGCGGTAACTTTCCCCGTATACCCTGGTATAGGGATCGGTCACGTAACGTTCCAGGTCGGTGGAACCTCCCTGGAGGAAGAACTTGTATTCAAAATCCCCCGGTGGAATTGCCGGCTTTACCCTTGCCAACCAGATGTTAGGCTGGTAGTAAAAACCCCGGTGAAGCTGCATCTCCACGAACTCATCTTCCCGGGGATAAGGATGCGCGGGGCATTGCCAGTCGTTAAAATCTCCTACCAGATAGACCCGGGCAGCATAAGGGTGGAAAAAACCAAATAGAATGCTGCCGTCGCGGAGAAGATTGGCCCCCAGCATGGAGGGGGTGCCCAACCCGGAAACGTCGGTATCGGGCATATAAAAATTCTCAGTATAGATCAGGTCTTCTATTTTATGATAATACTCCCGGACATTGCCTGCTACCGGGGCGGGAGGCACATGGTAAACGTGGTGCCGGTCGGCCCTGGTCCACACTTCCTGCCCCGCTTCCCGGTGGTAGTAGCGATCCAGGTTCTTCTCTTCCCAGACCGGTTTTTTACCGCTTACATCTTTGAATTTAAAATTAAAGCCGCTGCGGTTGCTCTCCAGGTCAAAATAATAGCCAAAATTATCTTTACCGGCAGGTTCCACCCTTTTTTCCACCGTGGTGCCGTCCCCCGCCCACATCCACAGCCGGGGCATAACAAAATTTTTCTTGTTGTCGTAATGGATCCTCACCCTGTGTTTCAAGCAAACACCATCCTTGTTTAATCT
>CAYODA010000200.1:0-3068 GCA_964402625.1 uncultured Syntrophomonadaceae bacterium
GTTTTTCAGAAGTGTAAGCAAATTCCCTTTCCACGGGTTTTACGTAACCGTATTCTCCTTCTTCGCCCGTTTCTACTGCCTCCGGCTCGGCAAAATAAAGGGACGTTTGCAGTATTTTTTCTTCTGATTCCTCTTCACTGACTTCGGGACTTTTTTCCCCCGGGGTTTCTTCTGTGTCGGCTTCCTCCCCGTTATTAATACCATTGTTACCGGTTAAATCTTCTTCTTTTTCACAGGCGCTCCCGGCTAAAAGTAAGCCGGTAGTCAAAAGAACCGCAACTAAAAGGAAAAACACTCTTTTTTTCACTTTAAGATTCCCTCCCTAAAAGGCAATCCGTGCCTGTTTTTTATAGCAGAAATATTCCGGTACAATTATTATATGTTATCTACATTGTAATAACAATCTTTTTTTGTGGAGGTTATAACATCTCATAAAAGCAGCTTTTAAATATGAAAATTTACAAGCGGGGCAGGATTAATACTGCTTATAAAGAAGATAAATTGTGACGCATAAACAGGAAAAAGCAAAAAATGGTGTCAAAGAAAGGCTAAAAAATGTTGAGGAGGAGTAATCATGAAATGTACTGCTACATTTACCAGGAAGTTTGTCTTGCCAGTGTTAGTGTTTCTTTTTTGCCTCTCAGTATTTTTTTCAAGTGAAGTTCAAACCATGCCCCAAAGAATTTCCGGAGAAGACAGGTACAGTACTTCCGTTGAAATAAGCAGAAGCCAGTGGGACTCTTCTTCAACTGTAATTTTAGCCAGGGGTGATGATTTCCCCGATGCCTTAACAGGAACTCCGCTGGCTTATAAAAAAGATGCCCCCATACTTCTCACCAGGCCTGGGGAGATACCCGAAGTAGTTAAAGAAGAGATTAAAAGGCTGGATCCGGAAACGGTGATCATCCTGGGTGAGGAGATGGCGGTTTCCCTTGATGTAGAATACGAGCTGAGATCGATGGGTGTTTTTGTTGACAGGATAGGCGGAATGGATAGATATGAAACGGCAGTTCGTATTGCCGAAAGAGTAGGGATAGAAGAGCAGGCTATTTTGGCAAGTGGTACCAGTTTTCCTGACGCGCTGGCCGTAAGTACTTATGCCGCACCCCGGGGTATTCCTGTCTTACTGTCCTCCAGCGATGAACTGCCGGAGGCGATAGAGATAACTCTTTCCGGGGTAAATAATATAATAGTAGTAGGAGGAGAAGCAGTAATAAGTGAAGAGATTGTAGAACAATTATCTCCTGGAACTACCCGGATAGCTGGAGAAAACCGTTATGAAACCGCTGCGTCAGTGGTAAAAGAACTGGAGGTTCCTACGGAGGAAGTGTTTTTGGCAACCGGCCTTGACTTTGCCGACGCCTTGACTGGTTCTGCTCTTGCTTCTAAAAGAAACGCTTGTCTGCTTTTAGTAAACCAGGAAGGGATTCCTGAAGCTACCCGGGCAGTGTTGGAGGAAAAAGCAGTAAGTAATTTTTATATACTGGGTGGAACAAACGCGGTTTCCATGGAAATCGCAGAAGAAATAGAGTCGGAATACGGGGATACTATCAGACTGGGCTGGCATTTTACTTATATTGACGACGACCGCTATGTGCAGGATCCTCCTTCGGAAACCGGTTACAACGTTTACGCTCCCACGGCTTATGTTGTCGAGGGAGAAGGGGCTAACGTAAGCATAGACAGGGATGACCACGTAATGGACCGGGCCAACGAAAGTGGTTATGAAACCTGGGTCACGGTACAGGCATTTGGAAAAGCCAAAGTAGAAGAACTATTTCAAAACCCGCAATTGCAAAGCGAGTTAATTGAAGAGCTTCTGGAAAAAGCAAGAGAAGATAATGTAGACGGAATCAATATAGATTTTGAAAACATGGGCAGGGATCCGGCTATACGCGATGGATTTACTGCTTTTATGGAAGAGCTTTATCAGGAAACCCGGAGGAGAAATATAACCCTCTCCGTGGATGTAACCCGACCCGGCAATACCAGCTGGTCCGCCTGCTATGATCACGGTGCCCTGGCCGAGGCATCTGACTACGTGGTGCTAATGGCGTACGATGAGCACTGGAGCGGTTCCCCCGTAGCCGGACCCGTGGCTTCCCTCTCCTGGGTGGAAAGTAGTATAGAGGATGTCTTGGATGAAGGAGTGCCCCCGGAAAAACTGGTTTTGGGAGTGCCATTCTATAGTAGAACCTGGGAGACAGAGCAGGAAAGGATTGAAGTCGAGGAAGATTCGGTTCTAATAACAGCAGGTGCCGGTGTAAACGTCAGGCCGGAACCGAGCACTGAATTAACCGAGTATTTTACTGCACCGGAAGGTTATACTTTACCCTACCTGGATACCGTGCAAGGTCAGGAGATAAACGGTAATAGGGATTGGTACAAGGTAGATCTCGAGAACCAGGAAGAGCCAGGTTATGTAACAGCCGAGTATACGGAATTTTTGGAAAAAGGAGAGGTCTGGGAAGTTTATGAAATAAACGATAACTGGCCCGTGAGGCTGGGAAGAGTGCGAGAAATTCTTGAGAATTTTGATGATGAAGCGCAAACTTCATATTATACCACTGATGACAGCGTCGTAGAGATGCATGAGGTAAGCATCACAGACGATGAAGGCATTAAACTGGTGGAGTACCGGTTAGAAAACGAAGATGATTATACATACAAGTTATGGGCGGAAGACTACGAAACTTTAAAGCAGAGAAGGGAACTAAAGCAGGAGTACAACCTGGCAGGGATTGCAGCCTGGAGTCTGGACTGGCAAGGACAGGTGGATGATGCCTGGCTCAGGATGTACCAGGATTAAGAGAAAAGACTTTAGAGTAGTCGACCTGGCGCCGTGGGCGGCGCCATCACTAGAAGGTGGAAAATACTCAGCAGAGCTGGTGTAAGTGGTTGGCGAAGGCGATTTTAAGTGAGAGGTTGCCACAACCGGCGAAGATTTCGAGTCTACGCGGGCCGGCCGGAATGGATTCCGGCCGCCGAGACCTGAGACACGGAAGTCGAATGTCGAGGGGAGCCCGCGTAGACCGAAAGATGAGCCGCTGTTGTGGCCCTCGAACGGT
>CAYODA010000201.1:0-3039 GCA_964402625.1 uncultured Syntrophomonadaceae bacterium
GCCCAAACCAGGATATTTGAGCGTTTCTACCGGGTTGACCGCGACCGCTCCAGGAAAAAAGGCGGCACTGGTTTAGGGCTGGCGATAGTAAAACACCTGGTAGAGCTGCATCAGGGCAAGCTTGAACTGGAAAGTGAAGAAGGCAAAGGCACCCGGGTTTCCGTGTTTTTGCCCGCACTTTTAGAGGATCCTGCAAAAGAATAACTTTCAAATAGGAGTGTTACTGATGACAAAAAACCTCAACGGTGAACCTAATAAGGCCAAGAAAAAAGTGGTCTTCCTGTGACAATTTTCAATAACACTATTGTGGATCTCTAACACCGCTTCCAGTTAAAAATAATAATATACAGGAGGTGTATAATGGAATCAAATAAACTAATATATAGCATTTAAACCATTATATGGATAATGCGCAGTTTGCTTTGTGGCGTATTATTGAGATGATTTGAACTAAGTTATGAAGTTTAAAATAAAGTTGGACTTGATCCTTAGGCATTTCCCAAAAATAATTTTTGATCTCAAAGGGTGCGGAAGGTGAGTTAAAAAAAATAGCAGAGATTAGGGGGGCATCATGCATTTGAAGTGGAAGTTCAAGTTCCAAGGCGCCGTCTTCCGAGCAAGAGACCCAGCGAGTCATGAGGTCCATTACCCGAACTTCCCGGGGTTTTACCCACATCATCGCCCGGAATACTTCTGAGCAAAAGCATTATTAGCCAAAAAAAATCTGCCACTCTTTCCTTAAACTCTTCCTGATGTTCCTCCCCACAATCTCTTGCTAATTCATGGGGCCTCATTCCCCGCGAATTAGCAAGAGATACATGCGGAATTAACCAAAACTTGGACAAACGTTTCAGAGGTTAATTGGAAAACCTCTGTAATCCAACCTCTAACTTCTTACCTCCAACTTCTAATAGTGGTAGCGCTGCGTTAGCAGCACGGGGACAACTACCTAGAAAACAACCCTTTTCCCTTGAAACTCTCTTACCCGGCTACCTGGTTGGAAAGTTCCTGCAGCCTACTTAAGCCCTTCTCTGGTGTGTGGTTCTGACACTCTATCCACTCCTTCAGCTTCTCAACAGCCCTGCCTGAACGTATTATTTCCCGGGAGAAGTTAATTCCTTCTGTTATAGTACTGCTTTTTCCCACCAGGAACAGCACCAGGGCGGCATTCAGGGAAACGGCGTCCTCCCTGGCACCTTTCTCCCTCCCCTGCAGCAGAGTTATCATTCTGGCAGCTTCTTTCTTTCTGTCCTGGTGCGGAGCAAGTTCCTGCTTCTCGCCGCGGGAAAGGCCCACATCTTCCGGTGTAAAGGAAAAATTAACAACGCTGCCGTCTTCCCGCAGCTCCGCCACCCGGGTTTCCCCCAGGATAGAGGCTTCATCCATTCCGCTTTTGCCGTCTCCGTCCAGGCCGTGCAAAACCAGGGCCTTTTTATAGCCAATCTCCCCCATGACCTGGGGAGCAGTCTCCAGCATCTCCAGGGAATGCACCCCGCGGACCGCGTACTCCGGCATGGCCGGGTTAGCCAGCGAGGCCGCCAGGTTTAACACGGTACCAAAGGAGATTTGGGACAAAATTCTCCCCAGGGCGCGGGGATGGATTTCCGGGCTCATACCGTTATATATTCCTATTCCTGCTTTTTCAATACTCCTATCAACCAGTCCCGCTTCACATTCCACGTCCAACCCCAGCTCTTCCAGCAGGTCAACGGTTCCACAGGATGAAGTTATGGCCCTGGCGCCATGCCTGGCCATAAAAACCCCCGCCGCTGCAGCCACCAGCGATGCGGCTGTGCTTATATTGAATGTTTTTACCGCATCCATCCCGGTTCCGCTGTTTTCTACCAGGGGGCCGGTTACATCCGGGGCGGCTTTCACCGTGTCCATCCGGAAAACGGCATCCCAGGTCCCGGCTATTTCTTCCCGGGTTTCCCCCTTGGCAGCCAGGGAGGCCAGGAATGCCCCCTGGTGCATACCGGTCTGACGGTCCTGCAACACCTGTTCCATGGCATCTCTTGCCTCGGAACGCTTTAAATTCTCCCCGTTAATCAACCGGGTTATAAGTTCCCCAAATTTTTTTTTGCCTTCTTCGCTCAAAATAAATCCTCCTCTCCGGTATTTCTTGCCTAAAAAGGTATTTGACCGGGAAAATATCTCCTCCCGGGTCTAATACCTGGTTGCCTAATGATTGGTAACCACTATGGATAGCTCTGCCCTGGAAGCCGCCAGGGATAGACCCCGCTCCACTTCTGAAAGGCCCAGGGTTCGCGTAATAAGATCATTAACCCCTGTTTCCCCCTCGGCTATAAGCTTTAACGCTTCCCGGCTGTGCTGCAAAGAACACCCGTAACTGCCACTTACCCGGAGTTCCCGGTAATGAACCAGGTTTAACTGGGGTACAGGAACGTTTCCATACACCAGGCCGCTGAAGTAGCCGAACCTGCCCTTTTTGGCCAGCGCCTGAACCCCCAGCTCCACGGCCTCACCCTCCGGGCAGCAGAGCACAGCTACATCTACGCCCCCGCTTCCGGCTACTTCTTTAATCTTCCGTAAAGAATCTTTATGTCCCGGGTTAATACAGCAGTCAAAAGGATAGCTCTCCGCCAGCCGGGCTCTTTCTGTATCCGGCTCCACCAGGATCACCCTCCCGGCTCCCCGGCTTACGGCCAGTTTGGCGTTTAAAATCCCGAACCTGCCCCCGCCCAGCACCAGAACGGTATCGCCCGCCCCCACTTCAAGGGCTTCCTGCATGTTTATACAGCAAGCCACGGGCTCGGTGAAGGTAGCTTCTTCGAGGGTAAGCCCCTCGGGAATAACCTGCAGTATGCCGTTTTCTACACCCGCCGCGGGAACCAGGACGTATTCGGCAAATCCCCCGTCGTAGTTAAAACCCATCAGGGAGAGGTGTTCACACAGGTTGTCCCACCCCCTGCGGCAGTAACTGCACTCCCCGCAAGTTATGCCGGGGTGAACCTGAACCCGGTCCCCCACGCTTACCTTTTCTACACCCTCACCGGCTTCTGCAACCACACCTGTTAT
>CAYODA010000202.1:0-3022 GCA_964402625.1 uncultured Syntrophomonadaceae bacterium
TAACTACTCAGACATCCACTGCTGTGCCAGGGGGACGGTTCCATCGTCTTCCCTTCGGACCTCCGCTTCGCTCCGGTGACGCTCGAACCGTCCCCGCAGGCACAGCCTGCCTCTTAACTTACCTTTACTTGGCCTGAGTAGTTACTCTTAAAAAAGCTCCGGCCTTCTGAAGTGAAAGCCGGAGCCCGTTTTCTCCTGTTGCAGGTAAAGCTGGAAAGATGTACATTCCACACTTTACCCTTTCACTCGAAGGGAAATGCGTGTATCCAGGCAGGTCTCCTGGCTCGTGTTCCTCGCTCCTCCTTGCCTTCCCGGCCGCGGCAGACCAGTGGCACACACAGGAGAGCTCCCACTTACAGTGGCGGGACCGCGCCGGAATCGCACCGGCTTCCCTATTAAGCCCCGGGCACCTGGAATACTATATTAAAATATTATTAAACCCCTGTAAATAACTTTATTATTATTATAATACCATATTTTATAATTAATCTTCAACCTTGCGTATGCCACCGCTTACCACCTGGAAGGTGCCCAGCAAGCTGACGCTTTTGGACAGGTTTATCTTTTCGGAGATGACCTCTTCTTGCTCTTTAGGATGCAGCACCCCCGCTACGGTTCCGCTGTGGGCAGTTACTATCCCGTACACCGGCAGGTAACGGACTTTTTCCCACAGCTCTTCCAGCCCTTCTTTACAGTGGATGTCCTGGTTGGCAAATGCACTGCGGGTAGCACCTTCTCCTACCCGGTACCAGTTGTTCCCCTGCAGCCCCACTGTTACTGCTTCCAGGGCTTTGCTTACTTCACTTGCTTTTCCCTCGTTAAACTCATCCAGGCCTTTCCTCCGATTAAAATGCAGGGTGTCCACGGTGCCTCCAAAGTCAATTACGGTGATAAAAACGTCTTGGTCAACCCGCTCGGCCAGAGTTTTAACCTCTCCTCCCCGGTGTTCATAATAAACAACCCCTGGAAACATTACTCCATCGCTGGGTTCAACGGAAAGCACCAGGCGCGAAAGTTCTTCCGGGGATAGCTCGTGCCCGACAGCGCGCCCTGCTGCAGAGAGGGCGGCCACCATATCGGCAGTACTGGTGGCCAGACCTTTCCCTACCGGGGCGGGCGATTCCATCTCCACCAGAATTTCCAGAGAGGGAGTGAAGGCTCTTTCCAGAAAGTAAGCCAGCACTTTACTGGTTTTATCCCACTCCCGGTGTCCTTCTCCGGCTATTTTTATGCTGCCGGATTCATTGCGGGATAGAGGAGTTGCTTTGGCCCACGCCCGCACCCACCAGTCAATGGGGCAGGTAACCAAAAAATCCCGGCCGTTTAACCTCCCCTGAACCAGTTCACCGCAAGTCAGGGGAACCCGGGCAGTACCATAACCGGGCACTACATCCTTGTGTTTTTCTGCCATGTTTCCATTTGTTTTCATCGAATAGTTTACTCTCCCGGGAACATGAATAATCTAACCTTTGTTTATCTGCGTTCCAGCTAATTATTCAAACAAATTAAGCAAAGGAGGGGTTATAAAAATCTCGATGACAGCAGCTACCGCCAGCAGTAAAACCACCAGGGGGAGTAACCTGAAGGCAATCCGGTAATTATTTTTCAGGGCAAACCACCTGCTTTCTCCTGTGGGAGGTGCAATCAGGTTGATACCCAGCTTAAGACCCACAGCCCCGCTTATTAACAGGGCGGGTATTTCCAGAATACCGTGGGGAAGTATTCCCACCAGGAAAGCCAGAAAACCAAACTCACCTGAAAAAGTATAAAAAGCACCAACCACCCCTATTAGTCCCCCGTTAAGCATGAGGCTTCCCAGGGTAAAAATAAGAACCGGCCCTAACAACATTGTAAACAGCGAGGCCGTGAAATTATTTGCAAACAGTAAGATAGTTCCTTCTACCGGACCGGAATCCTCTAACACTGTTTCCGCCATCTCTTCCAGGTTTTCCAGGAACACGGAAAACAGCATCATTATCTCTTCCTGGTACATTATGGTGGCTCCCATGAAAAAAACTAAAGATACTGCAAATAAAAGTGTGGATACGCCCAACCATAACTTTAATTTCTCTAACTCTTTACCGGTAACTCTCAACCAGTTCAATAAAGGGTCCCCCATTCAAAAGATGCTACCTGATAACTTTATATATAAGTAACCTTGTTGCCGCAGGCTTCCAAAAAAGCCTGGAAACCATTATAAGACAGGCTTACTGTAGCAGTGTTTACATTTGGATGAAAATTTACTGTTTCGAACTTCTGCAAGTCTTTATCTAGAACCACTTCCACTTGGTTATCGCGGTCGTTCATCAATCCAAAAGGAGAAACTGCCCCGGATTCCAGTCCCAGGTATTTCTCCAGCCTCCTGTCTGAAGCAAAACTAAGCTTTCCCGCTCCCAGCTTTTCCGAAAGTTCGTTTAAAGCAGCGTTTTTGGACCGCTCCAGTACCACCAGGTAGTGGCGGTTACCCTTGTTATTGCGCAAAAAAAGGTTTTTGGTATGGGCTCCTTCTATATCCTTCCAATACTTTTCCGCCTCCTCCACGGTATAAACCGGGGGATGCTCGTACCTGGTATATGATATGCCCTTTTCCTCCAAGAAACGGTAAACCTGTTCTTCCATTTCACTGTTTGACATTACCCTTACCTCCTGTTCAAAAAATCTCAAATACCCCCACCCTAACCCACCCCCGGTGGGGGGGAGGGATAAGTAAGGCTAAGGTTGGTGTGGGAAAAAGGTATTCTCAGAGTAGTCGCCCTGGCGCCGGCTGGCGCCATCACTAGAAGTTGGAAAATACTCAGCAGAGCTGGTGTAAGTGGTTGGCCCAAATTGGAAGTTAGAAGTTGGAAGTAAGAGGTTGGAATTCGTAATCTCTACCCCGGTAGAAAGGCTAAAGTAAGTTGTTGGCAATAGTGTTTTTATATTTTATCCAATTTCTAACCTCTAATCTCTAACCTCCGCATTTAGGGTAGCCCGCGGAGACCGAAATCTGAGCCGCCCTTGTGGCCCTCGAACGGTAGCATGA
>CAYODA010000203.1:0-2977 GCA_964402625.1 uncultured Syntrophomonadaceae bacterium
TGACCCATGACTGACCAAGCTCATGTACTCAACATAAAGAATCTAAATTTGTGGTATGGAAAAAATCAGGCCTTGTTCAATGTATCTGTAGGTATTAAAACACAAAAAGTTACCGCGGTAATTGGCCCTTCGGGGTGCGGCAAGTCCACCTTTTTAAAAGTTATAAACCGGCTGATTGACCTGGTTCCTTCCGCCCAGGTAAAAGGGGAAGTTTGGTTTTACGGTCAAGACATTCTAAATGGCCATATTAACCTGGTGAACCTGAGGACCTCCATCGGGATGGTCTTCCAAAAACCCAATCCCTTTCCCAAGTCCATCTACGACAACGTGGCTTACGGCCCTAGAATCCATGGCGTCAAATACCGCAGCCAGCTGGAGGAAATAGTAGAAGAAAGCCTTAAACAAGCGGCCCTGTGGGAAGAGGTAAAAGATCGCCTGAACCAGTCCGCCATGAGCTTATCGGGGGGACAACAGCAGAGGCTGTGCATCGCCCGGGCCCTGGCCAACCGTCCGGAAGTGATACTCATGGACGAACCCACTTCCGCCCTGGACCCTGCCGCCACCCACCGTGTTGAGGGCCTTATCCGCCAATTAAATGAGCATTACCATATTGTTATCGTAACCCACAACATGCAACAAGCTGCACGGGTTTCAGACCGCACCATGTTCCTGTTAAACGGCGAACTGGTAGAATGCGGCGAAACAGACACCATCTTCACCAACCCGAAAGACCAGCGCACTGAGGATTACATTACCGGACGCTTCGGTTAAAAAGAGAGGAGGATTCCTGGTGCCACAAAGACATGAATTCGCAAAATCGCTGGAAGCACTCCAGCAGGAAATTTTAAAAATGGGGAGCCTGGTAGAAAAAAACATCACCAGGGCCATCGAAGCCCTGGCCAAACAGGACCTGGAAATAATGGAAAAAGTCCTGGATACAGAACAAACTATTGACCAAATGGAATTAGAAATAAAGACCGTTCAGCCAGAATCTGCTTCCGACAAAAAGGTGATCGAGCGAAAAGAGTTACACCTTGATGAAGACAGGTACGTAGCTTTGAAAAATGGCCGACCTTTAGAAATATCTCCTAAAGAATTTGAGTTGTTGTTCATGCTGGCCTCATCACCGGGCAGGGTGTATCGCAGGGAAGAAATCTTAAACCGGATCTGGGGCTACGATTTTCCTGCGGATACCCGCACGGTAGACGTCCATGTCAGGCACCTGAGGCAAAAAATTGAGGAAGACCCAACTCAGCCGTGCTATTTGTTGACGGTTAGGGGAGTGGGCTACAAGTTCACGGAGAGCGAGGAATCATGAAAAGTATAAGGGGTAAGCTTCTTACTTCATACATTCTAATTTCGCTTTTAATAGTGCTGATACTGGGTGTTGTTCTCCTGTGGTTCGTGCGCGATTTTTATCTGGATACCTTAAAAGAAAGGCTAAGCGAAGAAGCACACATCACGGGAGAACTGCTCAAGCCCCTGCTTGTCCAGGGTGCAGATGATCAACCAGTTTTACAAGAACTAAAAGACACCGCTCATGATTTAAAAGAAAAAACTAACGCCCGCATTACTATAATTTCACCGGAGGGCACTGTTTGGAGCGATACCGAGGCTGATGCCACTGATATGGAAAACCACCTGGAGAGGCCCGAAGTGCAAGGAGCATCCCGCAACCAGGCAGGACACACTATTCGCCATTCGGAAACCTTAAACACTGATATGTTCTACGTAGCCGTTCCCGTAGAAGAAGAAGGAGAACTCCTGGGTTTTTTACGCCTGGCCCTGCCCCTTTCCTCCCTGGAACACACCCTGGGACAGATCCGTTGGGTGCTGATAGGGGTGGCACTGGCTGCCCTGGTTATTGCCTCAATGCTGGGACACCGTCTGGCCACCACCCTCACCGTGCCTTTAAGAAGCATAGCGCAAACGGCAGATCATATCTCCCGGGGTAACCTGAGCAGTCGCATAAACGTAGATAGCAACGATGAAACCGGTTCCCTGGCCAGTTCCATCAACCGCATGGCCAGCTCCCTGGAGCAACAATGGCAGGAAATATCCTTGCATAAGGAGCAGTTGGAAACTATCTTGAACAGCATGGTTGACAGCATCATTGTATTTGACGAAGAAAACCGGGCAGTTATGGCCAACCCTGCTGCAGAAAAGCTTTTCGGCTTAACCTCCGGGCAGCTTCTGCAGCATTATGACTTGGAAATTATACGCAACCTGGAGCTGCACAGCCATATCTCGGAAGTCAGCCGGGAAAAAAACCTGGCCGAGCTGGAAATAGAGACCAGTTACCCCCAAAAACTGTACCTGCAGGTAAGCCTGATTCCCATTAATATTAAAAAAGAGAACAAATCCGGGGTGCTGGCTGTATTTCACGATATCACCGAGTTAAGAAGGTTGGAGAAAGTGCGATCTGACTTTGCTGCCAACGTATCCCACGAGCTAAAGACGCCTCTGACTTCTATACGCGGCTTTGCGGAAACACTGCAAACTGAAGCCAAAACCGATCCGGAAACGGTTCGCTATTTCTCAGAGATTATCTTCCGGGAAGCCACCCAGCTTCAAACCCTTATTGAGGATATTATGAGGCTTTCTCAGCTGGAAAGCGGCAAAGTTAAGCTAAATTTTGAACCGGTTGAAGTTTCCACTCTGGTAGATGATCTGCTCCAATACTTAGATGATCACCTGAAAGAATTCCAAATAGATATAGATATACCACCTACTCTTCCCCCCGTTAAAGCAGACTATAACCTGCTGTTTCAGGTTTTGACCAATATTGTAGACAATGCCATAAAGTACACCGCCGCCGGAGGACAGATTAAAATCGGAGCAAAAGAGGAAAAACCTCCTTCTGGAAAGGAATATTGGATACACTTATATGTGGCCGACACGGGAATTGGCATACCCCGGGAGGCCCAAACCAGGATATTTGAGCGTTTCTACCGGGTTGACCGCGACCGCTCCAGGA
>CAYODA010000204.1:0-2974 GCA_964402625.1 uncultured Syntrophomonadaceae bacterium
GCCTTTCAATCTTTTCTTCCGGCTTAACCTCCAGGTTCATCACGCTTATTTCCGGCCTCTGCAATACTTTTTTGGTTTCAATTCCTCTCATGTTAGTAAACGAAGAAAGCTGTTCCAGATCCACCAGGCTCATAAGTAAATCCCTCCTTTTTAGTATCTGCTCAACGAGTGCAAATATGTTGTGGAAACATATCCTATTACAGGGTTAAGCAGAGCTGACATTTTATTCTACTGCCACAATCCCCCAAAATTTAAAGACAAACTATACGGCTATATATTTCTAACCAAGTTTGTTTTATATTCTTTTTAATTAAAAAACATAACCTACTTTTCAACCACCAGCCCGTGCTGCAACAGGTACATGATTTCCTGCAGCGACCTGTCAAATACGTCCCCCCTGTCTTTCGTCTGGAGGCTTTCTTCGGCCAGGTGCTCGCGCATTACCGACTCAATAGCACCAAAGAGTATCATGGCCAGGATTTCCGCATCTGCATCTCTTAGTACCCCTTTTTTTACTCCTTCATTTATAAAATCCTCAATGAATTTTCTAAGCCCGGCCCTGTTCCGGAAAGCAGAACAGGAATGCTGCCTTTCTTCCAGAATAATTTTAATCAGTTCCGGCTGCTCTTTTACTTCTTCAAAGTGCTTTTCTATTATCTGGCGTATTTTTTCCGTAGGGGAAATGTCTTTTTCTTTAAGTTTTTCAAATATAGCCTTTCTTTTTTGATACTCTTCCTGGAAAATGCTGTTCAGGATATCGGACTTGTTCTTGAAATAATTGTAGATAGTCCCCACTGCTACACCTGCTTCTTCGGCAATACGGTCGGTCGTGGCCCTGTAATAGCCCTCCCTGGCAAAAACCTGTATGGACGCCTTCCGGATAATTTCTTCTTTGCTATTCACGATAATCCACCCTACCTGTACATTTTGCTTTAAATATAACCGGGCTGTCAAATTTAAAACCAATCTGGTTTCAAATTTAAACATCCTAAAGTGAGAACTCACTCAATAGTACCACTTGCTCTTTCCCCTGTCAACCAGGTGGTGTTGCCGCAAGTTTACCTGACTCCCCCGAAAACAGCCCCGTGGTAATATTTCCATACTACTTCTATTTCTTTAAAACCGGCTTCCTGGAGCAATTTAAAATGGATGTGCAGAGAAACGGGGTGGTCTTCCTCCGCGTGTCTCCTGAGCCACTCATTTTCTATCTCCTCTTCCGAAAAGCTTTTTCTCATGAATTCTTTCCACTTTTCTATATAAAGGGCTTCCAGGTAACTGCCGGGACCAGCCACCACGTCGGCATTGTAAAAGACGCCTCCCGGTTTTAAAGCACGGTAAATCCGCCGGTAGTTTTCCAGTTTTTTTGCCTCACTTCCCAGGTGGTGCAAAGCCAGGGAAGTAACAACCGCATCATATTCTTCTTCATACTCAATGCTGTTAAAATCCCCGGGCACAAAAGTAATTCCCCTAAAATTATTCAGCCTTTCTTCGGCTTTTGCCAGCATATTCTCCGATACATCCAGGCAGGTCACCCGGGCTTCCGGGTACCTCTCTTTAATTACCCTGGTTACCGCGCCGGTTCCAGAGCCAAGGTCCAGGATCTCAAGACTGCTGTCATCCGGAAAAGGAAGGGCGTTCACCAGGGCCATAATTTTTTCGTAATAGTACGGCACCACCTTGGGTATAAACCCGTCGTATTCTTCTGCATCCTTGTCGAAGTGCTTTCTTGCATTCTCTTCTGCCATCTCTTAACTTCTCCTTTTTGGTATTATACTCTAACTCCTTCTTTTAACACGGAAAAAAGTACCTCCACCAGTTCCGGATCAAACTGGGTTCCGGAATTATCTTCAAATTCGCGCATTATATCTTCCGGGGGCATGGCTTCTTTGTAGGGCCTGCCGTGGCTCATGACTTCATAAGCATCCGCTATAGCCGTGATACGTGCCAGCAGCGGAATTTGTTCTTGTTCCAGTCCGTAAGGATAGCCCCGGCCATCCCATCTCTCGTGGTGGGATAGAATCTCTTCGGCCACGTGCGAAAATTCTTCCGTAGCACGGGCTATCCGGTAACCAATTTCCGGGTGCTTCTTGATTACTTCCCACTCGCTTTCTGTCAAACTACCTCCCCTGGTCAATATGTCTTCAGAAATATTGATCTTGCCTATATCATGAAGGGTTATTAAAAGTTTTAAACGGTTCAACTCGGAATTAGAAAGATTGATCTTTTCCCCGATTTTCATGGCTATCTCCTGCATGCGGTGAGTATGCACCTCTGTTTCGTAGCTTTTCTCCCCCAGGGTCCGCAAGAGGGCATTTAAAACCGCACTTTTTTCGCTGCGGCTTTCGGTAAGCTTCTGCTTGTACATATTATCTTCTGCTTCTTTTAAAACATCCTCCAGATTCCGGTTGGTTTCCTCTTTCACTGCATAACCCAGTGCCATGGAAACAGGAATATCTTCTACGAATACGCTATTACAGTTCTGGTTTATCCTTTCACACAGGTTCTGCACCGCAGATGCAGATGTCTTTGGCAGTAAAACCACAAACTCGTCCCCGCCCCAGCGGGCAATAATATCTTCCCTGCGACAAGAATTATCCAGGATGCAGGCGGCATGCCTTAACACTTCGTCGCCCCGGCTGTGCCCGTAAGTATCATTTACCAGTTTGAGGCCGTTGACATCTGCAATAACTATACTTATGGGCAGCTGCCGCTCCGTATCCAGCCTCTGCATTTCACTTTCCAGGAAAGCCCTGTTGTACAGGCCGGTAAGGCTGTCGTGAAAACTTAAATAACTCAGCCGTTCCTCGGCTTTTTTTCGCTCGGTTATATCCATTATACTCCCTACTGTTGCCCTTTTATCGTGAAAGGTTATGGAAGCAACGCTCTCCACTACCCACCTTATTTCCCCTTCTTTGTTGATAATCTTAAACTCGTAGGAAGCTGTTTCCTCCCCTTTTAACATCTTAACGGCGCT
>CAYODA010000205.1:0-2938 GCA_964402625.1 uncultured Syntrophomonadaceae bacterium
ACAGGCTGCTTCACGTGGTAAAACCGTGGTAAGATTGCACAGCGGAGACCCGTCAGTTTACGGTGCCATTCGGGAGCAAATGGATTTGCTGGAAAAGGAAGGTATTCTCTTCGAGGTTGTTCCAGGAGTAAGTTCGCTGGGGGCGGCCGCAGCAGCTCTAAAAAAAGAGTATACCCTGCCGGGGGTAACCCAGACGGTTATTCTTACCCGTATGGAAGGAAGAACCCCGGTTCCCGACGGGGAGAAGCTAAAAGACCTGGCATCCCACGGGGCCACCATGGCAATATTTCTAAGCGTGCAGAAAATCGAAGAGGTGGTAGAAGAGCTATTCGAAGGTTATTCCCCGGAAAGCCCGGCGGCGGTGGTGCAGAAAGCTTCCTGGCCGCAGGAAAAAGTCATACGGGCTAAACTCCACCAAATACCTGAAAAGGTCCGGGAAGAAGGTATCGACCGGAGTGCCCTTATCCTGGTGGGTGGCTTCCTGGGTAACGATTACGAACTCTCCAAGCTTTATGACCGGAGTTTTTCCCACGGCTATCGTAATGCAAGCACCGGTAGCGATGAAGGTAGGAAGCATTCTTCAACAGGAAACGGGGAAAACGGTAATGGATAAAAAAAGGAGGCTTACAGGGACACGAGCCGGTACAGCTGTAATGGTAGTCTCTACCGGCGGCCTGGAAACCGCCTTAAAGGTGTGCCAGTGGTTCCCTGCAGCCGATCTTCATGTTCCCTCCAGGCTGGAACCGGAGCTGGAAAACATTTTAGAAAGAAAAGAGAGTTCGGCAGGATCCCCTGAAGACGGCAATTGCACAAATAGTACAGGTGGGTCAAAAACAGAAATATTAAAGACCAGGGAAAAGGTGCATTTTTTTGCTGAACGTCCCGGAAGCCTGGTGGGACGTATAGCGGCGAACTACAGCAACCTGGTTATGGTAATGTCTACAGCCATAGCAGTGCGACTCCTGGCGCCCTTCATTAAGGGAAAGACAGAAGACCCGGCAGTTGTAGTGTTGGACGACCGGGCTCGTTTTGCCATCAGCCTGCTTTCGGGGCACCTGGGTGGTGCCAATGACCTGGCCAATGAACTGGCAGGGTATATAGGGGCAGAACCGGTGATAACCACGGCCACAGACAGCCGCGAAATAGCAGCCGTAGATCTGCTGGCCAGTCGCCTGGGATGGTTCCTGGAAGGAGCGGAGCGGGTAAAAGAGATAAGCTCTCAACAGTTACAGGGTAAGCCCGCTCTTTTGTATTCCCGGTATAATATAAGGATTAAAGTTCCCCCGGGAAGCGAATATGTAGTGGTAAACGAGGAAAGAGAACTACACGGGCTGGCGTGGAGCGATGAAAACAAGGATAATTCTCCCGGGGAAAGAGATTCAAAGAAGAGCAGCAGCCGGTACGCAGGGGTAGTCCTGGTTACCAGCAGTACCAGCCTGCCGGAAACACCTTACGGCCTACCCCGGGCAATATTGCGTCCGGCGGACCTGGTAGCGGGTATTGGATGCCGCAGGGGAACGCCTTCTGCAAATATCCTGGAGGCCCTGGAAAACGCAATAACCTGTGCGGGAAGGGTAGTGCCTTCTCTTTCAACTATTGCCACCGTGCCGGAAAAACAGGAAGAACCGGGTTTAAAAGAGGCTGCATCCAGCCTTAACGTACCAGTATTGATCTGTGATAAAGAGGAACTGGCCAGCATTGAACATCTTTTTCCCTCCTCCCCGTTGGTGAAAAAGCAGGTGGGGGTAGGGGCGGTGGCGGAGCCGTGTGCTTACCTGGGTAGCGGCGGTGGAGAGCTCATAACCAGCCGCATGGTGTACAATGGCGTTACAGTATCGCTGGCTGAAAAAACCCTGGATTGTGATTTTCCTATATAAAAAACGGCGACTGAAATACATAGAGGTGTAACCATGAATCTAAAAAAAGAACAAGAACAGGAAAACGGCGGTATTGTTTATGTGGTAGGAACCGGGCCCGGCAGCCGGGAAGAAATGAGTTTTAAGGCCCGGAAAGCCCTGCAGGAGAGTTCGGTTATAGTCGGTTATTCGCTCTATCTGGACCTGATAGAAGATTTACTGGAAGGCAAAGAAGTGATTCGTTCAACCATGCGCAAAGAGATTCCCCGGTGTCAGAGCGCCCTGGATGAAGCCCGCCGTGGTAAGAAAGTGGCCCTTGTTAGCGGCGGTGACCCGGGAGTGTATGGTATGGCAGGGATACTTCTGCAAATGCTGGAAAAGGTGACCCGGGAAGTAGGAGGCAAGGATGCAGAAAAAATTGAAGTGGAAATTGTGGCGGGCATCACTTCCGCCAGCGCTGCTGCAGCCAGCCTGGGGGCTCCGCTTATGCACGACTTTGTAGTTATAAGTTTAAGCGACCTGTTGACTCCCTGGGATAAGATTGAACAAAGGCTTAGAGCAGCGGCAGAAGGCGATTTTGTAGTTGTTTTGTACAATCCCCGCAGCAAAAAACGGCAGAAACACCTGGAGAGGGCCCGGGAGATTTTACTGGCTTCCAGGGAAAAACACACCCCCGTAGGCATTGTCAGGAATGCTTCCCGGCAGGAAGAAAGCAAGGAGATTACCACCCTGGAGGAACTGTTGGGTCACCACGTGGATATGACTACTACCCTTATTATAGGTAACAGTACCACCTACCGGTGGAGAGATAAAATAATTACTCCGAGGGGATACGGCGTATGATACTGGTCCTGGGAGGTACCACAGAAGGGCGTAAAGTAGCAGTCGACCTGGAAAAGGAAAATTACCGGGTGATGGTTTCTACCGTGACCGGTTACGGCAAAAATCTTATGGAGACAGGATTTGGCGGTAGAGTAAGTGAAGGTGCCCGGGATGTAAGCGGGCTGGTAGAACTTATGGAAGAAACCAGGGTAGTGCTGCTGGTGGATGCAACTCACCCTTTTGCAGTTAACGCCTCCCGC
>CAYODA010000206.1:0-2886 GCA_964402625.1 uncultured Syntrophomonadaceae bacterium
TCCAATTTCCAATTTGGGCAACCACTTACACCAGCTCTGCTGGGTATTTTCCACCCTCTAGTGATGGTGCCCCCACGGCGCCAGGTCGACTACTCAGAAAATACTACGTTTGCTTTCTTATACCGGGTTGTTGTGTTTGCCGGCTCCCGACTCAAATCAGTCATTAAGCCAAAGCTAAGGCTCAGCTTCGGCGTTCCGGCAGGCTTCCCTAAAGAAAGCCTGTTGTGGCTTTCAGCTTTGCCGGTTGTGACAACCTCTCACTTCTTAATTTCCTACATTTCCCGCCTGTCAATAACCCTCTGGGCTTTCCCCTGGCTTCTTTCAATGGTTTTGGGTTCTACCAGTTTAATTTCCGCGGAAATACCGAGTATGCTGTTTATTTCCTGATGGATGACTCTTTCGAGTTCTTCCAGTCCCCTTATCTTGTCTGAGAACATTTCTTCAGAAACTTCTACCCATATTTCCAGGTTATCCATGTTGCCCTTGCGGTCAACGACCAGCAGGTAGTGTGGTTCGGTTTCTCCTATTTCCAGGAGGATGCTTTCCACCTGGGAGGGGAATACGTTTACTCCCCTGATTATGAGCATGTCGTCAGTTCGACCGCTAACCTTGTCCATGCGTACGTGGGTACGTCCGCACTTGCATTTTTCCCGGTTCAAGGTGGTTATGTCCCTGGTACGGTAGCGTATTACCGGCAGGGCTTCTTTGGAAAGCGTAGTTATGACCAGTTCGCCGGTGCTGCCCCCGGGAAGCACTTCCCCGGTATTGGGATCAATTGTTTCCGCCAGGAAGTGGTCCTCGTTTATATGAAGCCCTTCTTTGGCAGTGCACTCGAAGGAGACACCCGGTCCGATAATTTCACTTAACCCGTAAATATCCAGGGCGTCAATGGGAAGCCTGCTTTCCAATACTTTTCGCATGTTTTCCGACCAGGGCTCCGCTCCGAATACGCCGGATCTTATATTTAGATCCTCCGGATTTACGCCCATTTCTTCCATGGTTTCGGCCAGCTGAAGGGCGTAGGAAGGTGTACAGGCAAGAAGGGTAGTGCCCAGGTCCCGCATCATGCGAACCTGGCGTTTGCTGTGTCCGCCGGATATCGGCACTACAGTAGCCCCGATTTTTTCCGCACCGTAATGTACGCCCAGGCCCCCGGTAAACAGACCGTAGCCGTAAGCTATGTGTACTACTGACTCCCGGTTGCCTCCGGCAGCGGTAAGGGTCCGGGCCATGATTTCCGACCAGACTTCCAGGTCGCTGCGGGTGTACCCTACCACAGTAGGTATTCCCGTAGTCCCCGAAGAAGAATGGATCCGGACGATTTCACTCAAATGTGTAGAGAAGAGCCCATAGGGATAATTATCTCTGAGGTCGTCTTTACTGGTAAACGGCAGGAGCGAAACGTCGCTTAAAGAACGTATGTCTCCCGGCTCTACTCCTGTTTCTTCGAATTTTTTGCGGTAGTGAGGAACCAGCTGGTATACTGATTCCAGGGTCTGTTTTAAGCGTAGAAATTGCAGTTTTTCCAGCTCATCCCTGGACATGGTTTCTCGCCTTGGATTCCACAAAATAAATTCCCCCTTGTAGATTAAACGTGGTGTGCAAGGATTGGTTAATTTGCAGTTTACATGTCTGAATATATGTTATACTCTGAATTAATTCCATAAAAATAGTTGTCTTCCTTCTTTCATTTACTTATATTTTAACAAAAAACTAATTGATAGGGCGTTTTCAAAAAATTGGGCTTATTATTTTTTCTTCTTGGTTCCTTTGATTGATTTAATTTTGCGTTTATATAGTTTTGTACTGCATAAAAGGAAGGAAAAAGAAAAAGAGTGTCAAATATGTAAATCTGAGCATTTCTTTAATTAGAGGGGTAGATAGTTATGAAGTAATTACTTGTGGAAACACCGGAGAAATAACCAGAAAAAAGGAGGGGCTAAGAAGTGAAGAGGAACTTACTGGTGTGTTGTGTGGCGGTGGTTTTATTGTGTATGGGGGGCTTTCTTTTTTCAGGCTGTGATGTCCTGGAGGGGGCGGACTATCAGCTGGAGTTTGCTACCTTTTGGCCTCATGAAGACTTCCAGGTTGCCGAGGGGCATAAAGCCTGGGCAGAAGAGATTGAAAAGCGTGTAGAAGAGGAGACCGAATATACCCTTGAATTTAACTGGTCTTATGGAGGGGAGCTTTTAGGGGCGGATGAAATATACGAGGGCATAGCCGACGGTTCAGCGGATATAGGAACCACCTGCCCATCTTATACGCCGGGTGTTTTCCCGGTGACAGAAGCCTTTGAACTGCCCGGCTTAAATAATGATAATGCCCTGGTTTCATCCATGGTAATACAGGAAGCCTATGAAACCTATCCTCTTCTGCAGGAAGAGTACGAAGACGTGGAAGTAATGCATTTCTGGGCCACCGGCCCGGGCGACCTTATTACCAAGGAGAGAGTCGAAAGCCTGGAAGATCTCCAGGGTATGGATATAAGAGTGGCGGGCGGTTCTGTTCCGGTGATGGAAGAACTTGGTGCCGTCCCGGTAACCATGGGCATGGATGAATCTTATACCAACCTGGAGCAGGGTATTGTGGAAGGAATCCTTTCACCTACCGACGTGCTGGTAGGTTTTCAACTGGCTGAGGTTACCAGCTATATTACCAAGACTCCCTACCTTTATAATATTACTTTTATGAAGGTAATGAATCCCGATACCTGGGATAATTTACCCCAGGAGGTACAGCAAATATTCCGGGAAGTTAATGAGGGCTACACCTACGAGTACGGCGCTTTGAGGGCTGAACACACTGAACTGGGCCAGGAAGTTGGGGTAGAAGAATACGGCATGGAAATCATAGAGCTTGATCCGGAAGGAGAAGAAAGATGGCTGG
>CAYODA010000207.1:0-2873 GCA_964402625.1 uncultured Syntrophomonadaceae bacterium
TCCAAGAAGCCGGAGTGCGGAGTTGGCAAAGCAGCTTTGGTAGAAGCTGCTCTCCTGTTGTATAATAATCATAGAGAGAAATATTAATCCATATAAACCAATTATCTGGCATTGGAGGTGAATACAAGTTTATGGACCTGAACAAGTTTACCCATAAAGCAAGTGAAGCCTTAAGCGATGCCCAGTCCCTTGCTGCACGTTATCACCACCAGCAGGTGGAAGGCGAGCATTTGCTGATGGTTTTGCTAAAACAGGAAGAAGGAATGGCCCCGCGTGTACTCGCAGAAGCGGGGGTAGATCCTGAACTCCTGTCCGGCAAGCTGGAAACGGCCCTGGGCAAGAAACCCAAAGTTTATGCGGAAGGAGGGGCCAGCGAACAGATTTACGCCAGCCCCTCCCTGGCTCGAATCCTGGAGCATGCCCGGGAGGAAAGCAACCAGCTTAAAGACGAATATATAAGCGTGGAGCATTTTCTCCTGGGCATACTGGAAGCAGGAGAAGGCGAAGCTTACCGTGTTTTAAAAGAGACGAATCTGAATAAGACGAACCTCTTGCAAGCCCTGCAGAAAGTGCGCGGGCACCAGAGGGTTACCTCTCAAGACCCGGAAAGTACTTACGAAGCATTAAGCCGTTACGGCAGGGACTTAACCGAGCTGGCGGAAAGCGGCAAACTGGATCCTGTAATAGGTAGGGATGAAGAGATTCGCCGGGTAGTACAGGTGCTTTCCAGGAGGACCAAGAATAACCCGGTTCTTATCGGAGAGCCGGGGGTAGGTAAAACCGCTATTGCCGAAGGTCTGGCCCAGCGTATCGTGCGCCAGGATGTCCCCGATGGGTTGAAATCCCGACGCATTTTTGCCCTGGATATGGGCGCCCTGTTGGCGGGTGCCAAGTACCGTGGTGAGTTTGAAGAGAGACTCAAGGCGGTTCTCAAGGAGATACAGGAGTCGCAGGGAGAGATCATCTTATTTATCGACGAACTGCATACCGTGGTGGGAGCCGGTGCTTCGGAAGGAGCCATGGATGCCGGCAATATTCTCAAGCCCATGCTGGCCCGGGGGGAACTGCATTGCATCGGGGCTACTACGCTGGCAGAATACAGGAAGCACATTGAGAAAGATGCCGCCCTGGAAAGGCGTTTTCAACCGGTGCTGATAAGCGAACCCACCCGGGAGGATTCTATTTCTATATTACGGGGTCTCAAAGAAAAATACGAGGTGCACCACGGGGTGCGCATAAAGGATTCAGCCCTGGTGGCGGCGGTAAACCTGAGCCAGCGCTATATTACCGACCGCTTTTTGCCCGACAAGGCTATCGACCTGATAGACGAGGCCGCCGCCCTTATTAGGGCGGAAATAGATAGCATGCCCCTGGAACTGGATGAAGTATCCCGTCGCGCCATGCAGCTCAAGACAGAAAGGGAAGCCCTGCACCAGGAAGAAGATGAAGATTCCCGCAGAAGGCTGGAGCAGGTGGAGAAAGAACTGGAAGAGTTGAACCGGGAAGAAGAAAAGTTAAAACAGCGCTGGGAAGAAGAAAAGGGGCTTATCTCCCGGGTCAGGGAACTCAAGGAAAACCTGGAAGAAGCACGCCGGGACATGGAAAGGGCGGAGAAGGATCACGACCTGAACCGCCTGGCGGAGCTGAAATACGGTCGCATACCGGAGCTGGAAAAACAGCTCCAGGAAGAAGAAGAGAGGCTGCAGGAGAAAGAAAACCTGCGGCTGCTCAAGGAAGAAGTAGATGAGGAAGATGTGGCCCAGGTAGTCAGCCGCTGGACCAATATTCCGGTTAGCAAGCTTATGGAAGAGGAAAAGGAAAAGATACTCCACCTGGGAGAAAGGCTTCAGGAAAGGGTGGTCGGGCAGGAGGAGGCCGTGCGCTCGGTTAGCGAGGCCGTGCTAAGGGCCCGCTCCGGGATTAAAGATCCCGATCGCCCCATAGGTTCTTTTATCTTTTTAGGGCCCACCGGCGTAGGAAAAACAGAGCTAACCCGGGCCCTGGCCCAGGTGCTTTTTGACGACGACAAGGCCTTGATACGGCTGGATATGTCCGAATATATGGAGAAACACTCCGTGGCACGACTCATTGGCGCGCCGCCCGGTTATGTGGGATACGAAGAGGGAGGTCAGCTTACCAATGCAGTTCGCAGGCGTCCCTTTTCGGTGGTGCTTTTTGACGAAATAGAAAAAGCCCATAACGATGTCTTTAACGCCCTGCTGCAGATACTGGATGAAGGGCGACTGACAGATTCTCAAGGACGTACTGTAGATTTCCGCAACACGGTTCTTATCATGACCTCCAACCTGGGAAGTGAACGCCTGACTGAAGCGGGGGTAAAAGACGAAGCTACCTTTAACAGGGCCCGGGAAGAAGTTAATATACAGGTGCGTTCTTTCTTCCGCCCGGAATTTATTAACCGGGTGGACGAGATCCTGGTGTTCCACCCGCTGCAAATGGAACACCTCAAGCAAATTGTGAAGATCCAGCTGAAAAGGCTGGAAGAAAGGCTGGAAGAGAAGCGCCTGGCGCTGACTCTAACTCCTGCCGCGGAAGACTACCTGGCCCGCCGGGGCTACGACCCGGTTTACGGGGCCCGGCCCCTCAAACGGATTATTCAGAAAGAACTGGAAACTCCGCTGGCGCGGCGCCTGCTGGAAGGGGCGTTTAATGAAGGTGATCTGGTGCAGGCCGATGCGGTGGAAGATGGCATGGTATTCCAGAAAAAAGAAAAGCAAGAACAACAAGAACAACAAGAATCACAAGAACAAGATTCCCAAAAAGAACAAGGTTAAATGTAACTACTCAGGCAAAGTAGAAGGTAAGTTAAGAGGCAGGCTGTGCCTGCGGGGACGGTTCGAGCGTCACCGGAG
>CAYODA010000208.1:0-2817 GCA_964402625.1 uncultured Syntrophomonadaceae bacterium
CGGCAAAACACAACAACCCTACGTTAGTTCTGAAAACATTTTCATCTTTCTAGTGTTGGCGCCGCGCCCACGGCGTTTGGATTTAAAATCCAACCTCTATCTTCCTACTTCCAACTTCCAATAGTGGCACCAGGGTGACTACTCAGAAAATACCTTTCTTTCGCCCTTCGCTGGTGTAGTTGTTAGCTCGGCTCATGCACCGTTAGAGGGCCACAACAGCGGCTCATCTTTCGGTCTCCACGGGCTCCCCTCGACATTCGACTTCCAACTTCCAATTCCCTCCCCCACCAGGGGAGGGTCAGTGTTACCTCTCCCGGAACCGGTGAAGGAGATTTTTAAAATCCTCCGGCAGCGGGGCCACAAAAGATAGTCTTACCCCAGTACGGGGGTGGATAAAAGTAAGCCTCCTGGCATGGAGCGCCTGTCCGGTCCACTTCATTTTCTGCAACTCCGGAGTAATTCCCCCGTATAAAGGATCACCTACCACGGGATGCCCCACGTAGGAAAGATGCACCCTTACCTGGTGGGTTCGTCCCGTGCCCAGCCGGGCTTTTAAAAGGGATATCCGGCCCGGCCGCGCCAAAACCCGGAAAACGGTTTCCGCCCCCCTGCCTCCTTCAACTACCGCCATCTTTTTGCGGTGCCGGGGATGTCGGGCCAGGGGTGCGGATACTTTAAACAGCTTCTTGCGCGGAACACCCCACACCAGGACCAGGTACTCCCGCTTAATGGTTCTTTCTTTTAGCTGCCGGGAAAGTTCCCGGTGGGTGGCGTCACCCTTGGCTACCACCAGCAGCCCCGAGGTGTCCTTATCCAGGCGGTGTACTATACCCGGACGAAGTTCTCCCCCGATACCGGAGAGGTCCCGGCAGTAATGGAGCAGTGCATTCACCAGGGTTCCCCTCTGGTGTCCGGGAGCAGGATGGACTACCATACCCCGGGGTTTGTTAACCACCAGCAAGTTTTCGTCTTCAAAGACAACTTCCAGGGGTATCGGTTCCGGTACCGTTTCCACTTCCTGTGGTGGCGGAACGGATACCTCCAAACGATCCCCTTCCCGCAGCATATAGCTCTGTCGCGGCATTTTCCGGTTTACCAAAACCCGGTTCTCCCGGATAAGCTTCTGCACCTGCGAACGCGACATTCCGCCCAGGTGGCGGGCTAAAAAAGAATCCAGGCGCTCCCCGGCATTTTCTGCTTCCACCATTATAATATTTTCTTCCAGTTCCCTGTTCTTGTTTTCCACCACACTACCACCTGCCGCCAGTAAGACTTACCCGTTACTCCTCCAGTAATAAATGCCCAGGCTCAGCATTCCCGCAATTATAAAAAACGCCCCACTGAATACCTGGGCCATGGAAAGAAAGCCTACCCAGGCTTCCTCTTCCCGGAAAAACTCCACTACAAACCGCATCAGGCCGTAAAGCATTACCAGGTTTAACAGGTTAAAACCCGGGAAGAGTTTGTAGCGATACAGGTGCCTCAGCAAGAGAAACATTATCAGGCTCCCTGCGGCGGCATACAGCTGAACCGGGTGCCGGGGGAAGTTGTCCACCACAGGAATTACCACCGCCCAGGGCACGTCCGTAACGCTGCCGTAACAGCACCCGTTAAGAAAACAGCCTATCCTGCCAAAGGCATAGCCCAGTGCCACGTAAGGAGCGTACAGATCGGTCAGAAGCAGAAAAGACAGGTTGCGCCAGCGGCACCACAGCAAGAAGACAACCAGCCCCAGGGCAAACGCCCCATAGAAGGAGAGGCCTCCATCCCACATGCTGAAAACAGCCAGTAAATCCTGGCTGTAAGTTTCCCACTGGAGGATTACGAAGAGAAGTCTTGCCCCCACCATTCCGGAGATGCATATAAGCAGCACCGATTCCAGTACCATTTCAGGATCATAACCCTCCCGCCGCGAGTGCCGGTATAGCAAAAACAAACTCACCAAAACGGCCAGGGCGATCATAAAACCGTATGAATAAATGCTAAACTCACCAATTTCCAGCAAAACCCTATGCATTATTTATTTTCACCTCCTCCTAAAAAAGAAAACAGGAGAATTGTTCATGCTTTATATAAAGCGAACTTCCAGAAAAGCAAAACATCTTCAATATCTTTCCGACATCATACTACCCTGTTTTATCTGTTTCCCGCTTAAAAGCATAACTTCTCCTGCCAGCTCAGGTTTCTGTAGACAGGCATATCTCCTTTTTCCAAAAAGAATAGATAAATAAAATTATTCCTGCTACTATGGCTATATCGGCCACGTTAAACACCGGCCAAAATGAAATCTGGATAAAATCAATCACGTAACCAATACGGATACGGTCAATCATGTTTCCCAGGGCCCCCGCCAGTTGCATGGCCAACCCCAACCTCATTAGCCGGTAGTCGGAAGGCAGGTGACACATGTAATATAATATAAAACCCACTACCACCAGGGTTACTACAATAAAAACCGTGGTGCGGTATGGGAGTATACCAAAAGCTGCGCCCGGGTTTTCCACGTAAGTTAAATAAAGTATGCTCTCAATTATCTCTATACGCTCCATATGCATTAACTGCTGGACCAAGGCCTTGCTAACCTGGTCCAGCAGAAGTATACTGAAGATGACTATCAGCAGTTGCAACGCGTCTCCCCCGTTTTCCCAGCCTTTTGTTTATGGCAATTCTATCACATGCCGACCCCGGGAACAACCTGCTCTGAAATACTACCCTGAAAATAAATCATTACCATTTTCATCCTTCTGATGGTGCCCCCCGTATGTGGGGGCATGGATGTCTACTCAGAAAATACGTTTGCTTTCCAGTCTCGCTGGT
>CAYODA010000209.1:0-2800 GCA_964402625.1 uncultured Syntrophomonadaceae bacterium
AGCTAATGCGTTATCCGCGGCACGTGGAAGTCCAGGTAGTGGGAGACGGCTCCCGGGTAGTGCACCTGGGGGAAAGAGATTGCTCTTTACAGCGGCGCCATCAAAAGCTGATAGAAGTTTCACCTGCCCCGGGTTTAACCCCGGAATTACGGGATGAAATTACCTCTGCGGCGGTTCGCCTGGCCCAAGAAGTTAACTATCAAAACCTGGGCACCGTGGAGTTTTTATTAGAAGGGGGAGAAAATGCAGGCGGAGCCGATGCCGGCACCAGCGGTTTTGCATTTATGGAAGTCAACCCCAGGCTCCAGGTGGAACACACCGTAACCGAAGAGGTAACCGGCGTGGACCTGGTCAGGGTACAGCTGGAGCTGGCCGGAGGAAAAACTCTGGAGGAGCTGGGCCTTGCCGGCAATCCCCCGCGTCCTGGTGTTTATGCCCTGCAGGCCAGGGTTAACGCGGAAACACTGGATGAACAGGGTAATGCTCTTCCCGCCTCCGGCAGACTGGAAATTTACGAAGTTCCCACCGGACCGGGTGTAAGGGTGGATGACTGCGGTTACAGCGGCTATGCTATAAATCCTTCTTTTGATTCTCTGCTGGCGAAAGTAATAGTTGCTTCCCGCTCCCCCCGTTTTGAAGAAGCGGTAAAGAAAGCCCGGCGTGCCTTGCAGGAATTCCGGGTTGAAGGGGTAAAAACCAATATCCCTTTCCTGCTAAATTTATTGCGCCTCCCGGAAGCCGAATCGTACAGCTTCCATACGCGCTTCCTGGAAGAACACGCGGCTTCCCTGGTTCCGGCAACCTCAGATAAAAGTTTGGAAACGGGAGCTGGAGAAGCCTCCCCCGGGGAAACAAAACCGGGGGAACGGCCTGCCTGGAATCTCGATGCTCCCGCCGGGACTGTCCCGGTGTATTCTCCCATGGCGGGCAAAGTAGTCAGTATTGAAGTGGCTGAAGGCGATCCCGTGGCGGAAGGACAGGCCGTGGCGGTCCTGGAAGCCATGAAGATGGAGTGTGAAGTAAAAGCGCCTGTAGGGGGTTACGTGCGGAAGACAGGAATAGCCTTACATGATTTTGTGCCGGAAAAAGCTCCTCTTTTCTACCTGGAGAAAGCCGATATGGCGGCGTCTTATACCGTGGAAGAAGAAGCAATAGACCCGGACTGGATTCGCCCGGACCTGGAAGAAGTGATCCGGAGGCATTCTTATTGCCTGGATGAAAACCGCCTGGAAGCAGTGGAAAAGAGGCGCAAACGGAACCAGCGAACCGCCCGGGAAAACGTGGAAGACCTGTGCGATCCCGGTAGTTTTATAGAATACGGCCCCCTGGCCGTGGCGGGACAGCGAAGAAGCCGCTCCCTGGAAGATCTTATCCAGAAAACACCGGCGGACGGTCTTATAACCGGTATAGGAACAGTAAACGGGGATATTTTTGGAGAAGAGAAGGCCCGTTGCTCGATTATGGCCTACGATTATACCGTGCTGGCGGGAACCCAGGGGATGATGAACCATAAAAAGATGGACCGTATGCTGGATACTGCTGAAAAATGGTCTCTACCCGTGGTTTTGTTTGGTGAAGGCGGGGGCGGAAGGCCGGGGGATATAGATTCCAACCTGGTGGCCGGCCTGGAGTATACCACGTTTGCCAGGTTTGCGAGCTTGAGCGGTAAAGTTCCCCTGGTAGGCATCCTGTCCGGTTACTGTTTTGCCGGGAACGCCGCACTGATGGGCTGTGTGGATGTAATAATTGCTACCGAGAATTCCAACCTGGGAATGGGTGGCCCGGCCATGATTCAATTCGGCGGGCTGGGGGAAGTCAGCCCCGGTGAGGTCGGCCCGGTGGAGGTCCAGAGAAAGAACGGGGTGGTGGACCTGGTGGTCTCTGACGAGGAAGAAGCGGTAAAGGCTGCCAGGAAGTATCTGGCCTACCTCCAGGGAGAGACAGAAAGCGGCGAAGCCTGGGATCAGCGCTTGCTGCGCCACCTGGTCCCGGAAAACCGGAAGCGCATGTACGACATGCGGAAGGTTATCCGGACCCTGGCGGACCAAGACTCGGTGCTGGAGCTGCGCCGGGATTTTGGAGAAGATATAATAACTGCTTTTATACGAATTGAAGGCAAGCCCTTTGGGCTCCTGGCCAACAATCCCATGCACAGCACTTCCGGGGCCATTCAACCCGAGGGCGGGGATAAGGCGACCCGCTTTATGCAGCTGTGCGACTCTTATGGGCTGCCCCTGGTGTCCCTGGTGGACACCCCTGGCTTTATGGTAGGCCCCGAAGTAGAGACCCGCGCCCACGTGCGCCGTATTTGTCGCATGTTTATTGCAGGGACGCAACTGCGGGTTCCCATATTTTCGGTATTTCTACGCAAAGGCTACGGGCTGGGAGCCCAGGCCATGATAGGCGGCAGCACCCGGACACCTTTCTTTACTGTTTCCTGGCCTTCCGGCGAATTCGGGGGAATGAACCTGGAAGGCGGCGTGTGGCACGCCTACCGGAAACAGTTAGAGGAGTTCGAGGACCTGGACGAACGGGATGCCTTTTTCCAGGAGAAGGTAAACCAGCTGTACGAATACGGCAAGGCCATAAATATGGCTTCCTTCCTGGAAATTGACGGGGTTATTGACCCGGCCGAAACCCGGCGCTGGATCCTGCGGGGGCTGCAGTCCGTTCCCTAATCCCTCTTTCCAGGCGGGAGAGAAGCAGAGAGATGTGGTATTTTACTGGTGGCGGCGCCAGGGTGATTACTCAGAAAATACGTTTGCTTCTAGCGTCGCTGGTGTAGTGGTTGGCTCGGCTC
>CAYODA010000210.1:0-2736 GCA_964402625.1 uncultured Syntrophomonadaceae bacterium
TCGAACGGTAGCATGAGCCGAGCCAACCACTACACCAGCGAGACTGGAAAGCAAAGGTATTTTCTGAGTAGACTTGACATAAAGGATAAACATGTTTAAATCACTGAACAAAGGATGGCAGGTAGTCCTGGCAGGACTGCTTATCAATATAATAACCGGTTTTCCGTATGCCTGGAGCATTTTTGCTTCCGGTTTAACCCGGGAGATGGGCTGGGCTTACACCCAGGCCTCCCTTCCGTATACCGTGTTTCTTTTTGTCTATGCACCTTCCATGGCGCTGGCAGGACGATTACAAGACCGGTATAATCCCCGCTTGATGGTAGCCGTGGGCGGCATACTTATGGGTGGTGCTTCTGCAGCCAGTGCTTTTGCCCTTGTCCCGGCGGGGGTAGTAATTACCTGGGGAATATTTTGGGGTCTGGGGCTGGCGTGTTCTTACGCCTCGGTTACCCCGGCTGCCATCAAGTGGTTTCCCCCGCAGCAGAAAGGGCTGGTTACAGGCATAGTTGTGTTTGGGACGGGGCTTTCCGCTCTTATTTTAGCTCCTTTATGCCATTTTTCCATTGAGCAGCTGGGGCTGCAGCGGACTTTTTTCCTGGTGGGTGTATTAATTCTTTTGGGTCTGCTTTGGTTAGCCCGTCTTGTGGTAAATCCGCCGCTCCGGGAAGACGGAAAAGAGAAACCGGGAGAAAGCGGTGAACAGCTAGCGGCTTCTTCCTCTCCTTTTGAGATATTCCGCTATTACCAGTTTTACCTGCTCTGGCTGCTCTTTTGCATTTTTGCCGGTACCGGGGTGACTTTCGTCAGCCATATGGATACCATATCAAGAACCCAGGCTGCTTTTGAAATGGGCTTTATCATTGTAGCCCTCTTTTCCCTTTTTAATGCTGCGGGAAGGCTGGCGGCTGGTTATTTTTCCGACCGGTTGGGACGCATGAAGACTATTAGTGGAACTTTCCTGGTTTTAACCGGGGTGTTGGGGTTGGCCCTTTTTAGCCACACCCCTTTTCTCCTGGGAGTGGTGGTTTCGGTGGTAGGATTTTCATACGGCTCCATGTTCACCCTATTTCCGGCTACTGTAGCTGTCTTTTTTGGAGAAAAAAACCTGGGGTTACATTACGGCCTGGTTTTTACGGCGCTTATGGCGGGCAGTTTTTTCCCGCTGGTAGCGGGGTATTTGTACGAACTGAAGGGAGACTTCCTGCCGGCGTATATTATTTTAATGTTTCTCAACCTGCTGGCTTTTTTTATCTCCCTTTTGGTAAAAAAACCCCGGTAATCTGCAGGTGGTTAGATATTAAGAACTAAGGGGGAGGCCGTTAAGTGCAAACGGAACACTCTTTTATACAAGGCGATGCCAGGTATATGGAAAACCTGGAGGAGGAAAGTATTCACCTGGTAGTGACTTCCCCGCCTTATCCCATGATCGAGATGTGGGACGGCACCTTTGCCTGGCTAAACCCGGAGGCGGGGGAGGCCCTGCGGCGGGGTGATGGCAGGACTGCTTTTGAGCTTATGCACCGGGAGCTGGACCGGGTGTGGTGGCGTTTGTTCCAACTGGTAGCAGAAGGGGGCTTTATTTGTATAAATATAGGGGATGCTACCCGGAAGCTGGGTGAAGAGTTCAGGCTTTATTCCAACCACGCCCGCATAATGCAAAAATTTTGGGAGCTGGGTTTTACTCCCCTGCCCCTGATATTGTGGAGGAAACCTACTAACGCCCCTACCAAGTTTATGGGGTCGGGCACCCTTCCCGCCGGGGCTTATGTAACCCTGGAGCACGAGTATATTCTTATATTCCGCAGAGGGGGCAAAAGACGGTTTCCCGGAGAAAAAGATAAAGAAAACCGCAGGGAAAGCGCAGTTTTCTGGGAAGAGAGAAATAAGTGGTACTCGGACCTGTGGGATTTTAAAGGAAGCAGGCAGGGAATAGCGGCAGACACACCGGTGGTTTCCAGTGGAAAGTTACGTAACCGGAGCGGTGCCTACCCTTTTGCCCTGCCTTTCCGCCTGATAAACATGTACAGCCTTTATGGTGATACGGTGTTGGATCCTTTCCTGGGACTGGGAACTACTTCCCTGGCAGCAATGGCTTGCGGCAGGAACAGCCTGGGGTTGGAGGTGGATAACGACCTGCTATCCCTCCTGGAAAGAAAAATTACCACCCCCTCGGCGGTGGAAGAGTTAAACTGTTATCAGCAGGAGAGGTTTGAAAATCACCTGGAGTTTGTGCGGGAATACCGGAAGACTAAAGGGCGCCTACCCGGGTATAATAACTCCTGCCACGGTATCCCCGTGGTTTCCCGCCAGGAAACAGGTTTAAAGCTGCGCCTGGTGGATAAAATATTGCAAAATACTGCCGGGAACTATACGGTTAAATATAAAGAATTTATGCCCCGGGATTCCCGGTGCTCCTTCCAAGAATAAAAGTAATACGGTTTAAAGGAGAATAAACCATGCAAGTTGATAATCGAGTTTCCGTGCAGAGCGGAGGCACTGTCTACCACAGTGTAACACGCTGCCTGGAGGATTTGGGTGGCCTGGAAAAACTGGTGCCGCCCGGTAAGACCGTGCTGGTCAAGCCCAACCTGGTGGTGGAGCAGCCCCATGATTTCGGGGCCACCACCAACCCCGAAGTGGTGGAAGTTATTTTGCAGGAGCTTTTGCGCACCTCTCCCCGGGAAATAATCCTGGGAGACGGGGCAGCAACGGTGTGCTCTACACAAAAAGCTTTCC
>CAYODA010000211.1:0-2678 GCA_964402625.1 uncultured Syntrophomonadaceae bacterium
TATTTTCTGAGTAGCCAGAAAGGATGCGTTAATAGATGAGCCGACTGGTACTGGGAACACGAGGCAGCGAGCTGGCCCTTAAACAGACCGAACAGGTGAAAAACAGAATAAAAGAAATTTACCCCAACCTTGATTTGGAAGTACAGGTAATCAAAACCAGCGGGGATAAATTGAAAGAAGCTTCCCTGGCAAGTTTTGGTGGAAAAGGTCTTTTTGTAAAAGAAATAGAAGAAGCGCTCTTCCAGGGAGAAATTGATATAGCCGTGCACAGCCTTAAAGATTTACCCACGGAATTGCCCGACGGTTTGGCTATAGGAGCGGTTCTCGAGCGGGAGGATCCACGGGAAGCATGGATCAGTCCTTTGGGAATGACTATGGAAATGCTGCCCCCGGACAAACAAGTGGGCACCAGCAGCCCGAGGCGGATGGCCCAGTTGCTGCGGCGACGTCCCGACCTGGAAGTGGTCCCGCTTCGCGGAAACATACACACCCGCCTGCGCAAGGCTTCAGACCTGGGAGCAGTAGTGGTAGCCCTGGCCGGCCTCAAACGCCTGGACCTGGAAGGCAGGGTAACGGAGGTTCTTAAAACGAAGGACTTCCTTCCGGCGGCGAGCCAGGGAGCCCTGGGGCTGGAAACAAGGGTAGACGACACCCGTGCCGAGGAAATAGCCGGGGAACTGCACCACAAAGAAACGGGGATAGCTATAAGTGCGGAGCGAGCTTTTTTGAGGAAACTGGAAGGCGGCTGCCAGGTGCCTGCGGGAGCCCTGGGACGGATAGAATCGAACGGCAGCCTGGTACTGGAAGGAATGGCCGCTGAAACTTCAGGGGAGCCTTTCTACCGGGAACAGGTAGCCGGGTCTCCCGCAGAAGCGGAAAACCTGGGCCAGAGGCTGGCAGAAGAGCTGCTGCGACAGGGCGCCGGAGAAACACTGCAGGAGATACGCCGGAGGGAGGAAGAAAAGAATGAGTGAAGGAACTAATGATAATTTAGTAAACAATGAGGGTAAAGTTTACCTGGTTGGAGCCGGGCCGGGGGATCCCCGGTTGCTCACTTTAAGAGCCCTGGAGTGCTTACGGGAAGCCCAGGTACTGGTTTACGACAGGTTGATATCTCCCCGGATAGAACATATGGCTCCCCGTGAAGCCCGCCGTATCTACGTGGGAAAATCGTCCCGGCGCCATACCATGGGACAGGAGGAGATCTGCCGCCTGCTGGTTGACCTGGCCCGGGAAGGAAACCGCGTGGTTCGCCTGAAAGGGGGTGACCCCTTCGTGTTCGGCCGGGGAGGCGAAGAAGCTCAGTTTTTGGCCGAGGCTGGCATTCCTTTTGAAATAGTACCCGGCATTACTTCGCCCCTGGCGGTTCCCGCGTACGCCGGGATACCGGTTACCCACCGGGACTTTGCTTCCAGTTTTACTGTGGTTACCGGACATGAGGCCGCGGAAAGAGATAAACCCCGGGTGGATTACTCCAGGTTTGCCGGTTCTTCCGACACCCTGGTGTTCCTCATGGGGATAGAGAACCTGGAAAATATAACACACCAGCTGCAGCAGGGAGGCTTATCCCAGGATCCGGTGGGGCACCCGTGCGGAACAGCAGACGGTTACCGGCACCTTGGAAAATATACATGAGCGGGCCAGGGAAAAGGGAATTGCTCCCCCGGCGGTTTTTTTGGTAGGAGAAGTAGTTCAACTGCGGGAAGAGATAAACTGGAGGGAGCGGGCTCCCCTCTTTGGAAAAAGGGTAGTGGTAACCCGCGACACGGGACAGGCATTTGAGTTTTCGCAGATGATAGAACGGCTGGGAGGAGAAGCCTGGGAATTTCCCGCCATAAAGATAGAGAAGCCCGCTTCCTGGGCCAGCCTGGACCGGGCACTGGATTCCCTGGGGGATTACTCCTGGATGATCTTTACCAGCGTAAACGGGGTTAAATACTTTTTCTTACGCCTGGAAGAGAAGTGCCGGGATATACGGGAACTGGCGGGGATAAAGCTGGCCGCCATCGGTTCCCGGACCGCCCGTGCCCTGGAAGAGAAGGGTTTAAGAGTTGATTTTATTCCAAAGGAATACCGGGCGGAAAGGGTGGCCGAAGGGCTGCTGCCAAAGCTTCAGGCAGGGGACCGCGTGCTGCTGCCGCGGGCCGCGGAAGCCCGCCAGGTTTTGCCGGAGATGCTGGAACGTGAAGGGATGACAGTGGAGGAAATTCCGGTTTACCAGACCGTGCCCGGTGAGGGGGATGAGGAAAGCTTAAAAGAGCTGCTGCGGGAAAAACGGGTGGATATAATAACTTTTACCAGTTCTTCTACTGCGGTAAACTTCCTGGATAAGCTGGACGGGGAAGCCAAGGAGTTGCTGCAGGGCGTGAAGCTGGCCAGCATTGGCCCGGTTACCAGCAAAACCCTGGAGGAAAGGGGTTTTCCACCGCAGATGGAAGCCCGGGAATACACCCTGCAAGGGCTGGTGGATCAGTTGACCAATAATAATTAACTTTCTACCATGAGCCGAGCCAATCACTACACCAGCGACGCTAGCAGCAAACGTATTTTCTGAGTAGTAGTCACCCCGGCGCCACTGGAATGGCACCACCACTAGAGGGGTGAAAATAACAGTTATGGTTTAAGCAAGAGCACGGAAGGGGTGGTTATACCTTAAGCCAAACATTGAGTGCGATATC
>CAYODA010000212.1:0-2652 GCA_964402625.1 uncultured Syntrophomonadaceae bacterium
GGGAGGTTGAAAGAAAAAGCAGCCAGGCTACAGCAGTTAAAAGATAGATTTAACCGGGGGCTGGAGGAACAAATTGAATTTTTTGTTAACGGTCCTCCCCCGGAAAAAAGCGCCCCCCACATTATTAACCTCTCCTTTCCCGGGGTAAAATCCGAAGTACTTATACGTATGCTGGAAGACAAAGGCATCTACTCCTCCCCCGGTTCTGCCTGCCACTCCAGGAGAAGCCAGGCAAGTCATGTGCTCACCGCCCTGGGACTTGAAAAAGAAAGAATAGAAGGCGCCGTGCGCTTTAGTTTCTCTGTCCTAAACAGCGAAGAAGACATAGATTATGCTGTAGAGCAGGTAGCCGCCTGCGTTAAAGAACTCCAGAAGCTGGTGTACTGATTAATCCTTGGGAGGTAATCATGCTTTACCTGATACGCTACGGGGAAATCGCCCTTAAAGGTAAAAACAGGTATTTTTTTGAAAACACTCTCCTTAAAAATATAAAAAGAGCCCTCGGTGACTTAGAAGTTAAAGTCACCCGGGAGCACACGCGTGTTTACACCAGGGTAATCCATCCGGAAGATGCCGAAGAAGTAAGAAAGCGTCTTCAAAAAGTAATAGGCGTGGTATCTTTGAGCCCTGTTAGAACCGCTCCCCTCTCTCTGGAAGAAATCCAGAAAAGAGCACTTCAGCTCATAAAGGAAGAAGTAGCCGGGCATCATTTTACTTTTAAAGTAGAAACCAGGCGGCCCAATAAAAACTTTCCCCATACCTCACCGGAAATAAATAGAGAGGTAGGCGCCTTTATACTAAAAAACACAGAAGGTGCCTCGGTGGATGTGCATAATCCCGGCACAGAACTGTTTGTGGAAATTCGGGAAAAGGAAGCCTATCTATACCTGGATTCTTACGCCGGCCCGGGAGGTCTCCCGGTAGGGGTGAGCGGAAAAGGACTGCTGCTGCTATCCGGGGGTATAGACAGCCCCGTTGCAGGCTGGCTCACCATGAAAAGGGGGCTGGAAATAGACGCGGTACATTATCACAGCTACCCTTTTACCAGTGAAAGAGCCAAAGAAAAAGTAAAAAAACTGGTGGAAGTACTATCGGACTACCATCCTTCCATAAAACTGCACGTCCTGCCGTTCACGGAAACCCAGAAAGAGATCCAGGCCAAGTGTCCCCGGGAATTAAGTATTACTATTATGCGCCGCATGATGTTCCGCATGGCTCAAGCTCTTACTTACCATCTTAAGGCCAAAGTACTAATTACCGGGGAAAGCCTGGGCCAGGTAGCCAGCCAGACTATAGAGAATATTACCGCCGCCGCCGAGGTGGTGGACCTGCCCGTGTTCCGCCCCCTTATCGGCCTGGACAAATTAGAAATATCCCATATCTCCCAGCGGATAGGGACTTACCCCATATCCATTCAACCTTACGAAGACTGCTGCACTGTCTTTCTCCCCGACCACCCGGTAACCAGGCCAAAGCTGGAGCGGGTCGTCTCCGCCGAGCAAGATCTGGATATAGACCGCCTGGTTAAAGAAAGCCTGCAGGATTACGAAACTTTTACTTTTTAACTACGAGAAAAAACCCTGCTCAGAAAATACCCCTTTTCCACAGATTGATTTTCCAGTAGTATTTCACGGTTTAAAGACCAATACTAATAACAGGCAACATACATGATTACCAACCCAAGGAGGTGTATGCATTTGAGCAAAAAGGTGGTACTGGTAGGCACTGGTAACGTGGGAACTGCTGCAGCTTTTTCGCTGATGAACGTGGACGTTATTTCGCAAATGGGATTAATCGATATAGACCATCAGAAAGCACTGGGAGAAGCACTGGACCTGAGCGACGGGATCTCCTTTTTGAGGCCCATGCAAATAACTGCGGGAGATTATTCCCTCTGCAGCGATGCCGACCTGATCATAATCTCTGCGGGAGCCAACCAGAAAGTAGGGGAAACACGTCTGGACCTGGCGGGTAAAAATTCCAAAGTATTCAACCAGGTAATAGAAGAAATACTGAAGTACAACCCGGACCCGCTCCTGCTCATCACCACCAACCCGGTGGACGTATTGACTTACCACACTATAAAACACTTCGACCTACCCCCTCACCGGGTGATAGGCTCGGGCACGGTGCTGGATACTTCCCGGTTGCGTTACCTGTTAAGCCAAAACTGCGAAGTGGACCCGCGCAATATACACTGTTACGTTATCGGGGAACATGGCGACGGCTCGGTAATTGTCTGGAGCGCCTCACAAATAGCGGGCATAAACCTGTCCCGGTTCTGCCAGTTGTGCGAGAAAGACTGCTCTTCTACAGATTACCTGCACCGGGAAGTCACCCGGGCGGCCTACCGGATAATTGAAAAGAAAGGAGTAACCAGCTACTCCATTGCGCTGGCCATAAAGCGTATTACCGAGGCAGTATTAAACAACGAAGATTCCATTCTTACCGTATCCACCCTGGTAAACAACTATTTCGGGATAAACGATGTCTGCTTGAGCCTCCCCTGCGTTATAAACTCGGAAGGAATCAACCGGGTGCTTCCATTACCGCTGGAGGAAGCCGAACTACACCGCCTGAGGAAAACGGCGGATAATCTGAAGTCGGTGCAGGATTCTCTCACTACCCCGGAAGTGAATGTATAACGCTAGC
>CAYODA010000213.1:0-2623 GCA_964402625.1 uncultured Syntrophomonadaceae bacterium
GTTTCCGTAATGTTACTCAGGTATTAGGTGGAACTACCGGTTGGGAGAATGCCGGTTATCCTCTTGTAGAAAGTCAGGGGTAACGGGCAGAAAATATTTAAACAGTTTTCTTGGCGTAGCGAGTTACTTCTATATAGTAATCTTTCGCTGTAGTGTCAGGAGCATGTATAGAACATGTTCAGTATATGTTTAATGCAGAATTATAAAATTAAAATATAAAATTTAAGGCGAGCTATCACTTTAAAGATAGACTTTTAAAATCTAAATTTGTTGACAGCCCCAGGGTTTAATGGAGGGAGGTGAAAAAGTTGGAAAATATTGAAATAACACCTAAGGCCATAGAATACATGAAGAGATTTCCCCAGCCTTTTACTGTTTATCAGGTTTCCCAGGGCGGGTGAAGAGGCATGACCCTGAATCCTGTCGTGAGAGCAGGAAAACCTGAATCGGAAGAGGATTACGAAAAAACTCAGATAGAAGGAATAGACATTTACTTAAGTAAAGATTTGAAAAAGAAGTTTTTTAAAATCAACAGGTGGGGCTGGGGAAGAATCGGCCAGTTTGTGATAAAAGAGAAGGAGAAGTAAGTTTCAAAGGAGGGAAGCAGCCGCTTTCCTCCTTTGAATTAATATTGCAATTAGCACTACAGCGAAAAATCCAAGTAAGCGGAGCCACGTGGGGAGGGTTCGAGCGTCCCCGAAGCAAAGCGGAGAGCCGCAGGGAAGACTAAGGAATCTTCCCTGCGGCTTTTGTTTGTTCAGAGATTGTTCAGAAGATGTTTAGGGAGGGATCTTATTATCATATTAAAAGAGCTACTACCTGAACGGCTACCGGTATCAGGTGTTTGAGGTTTTTCAGGAGGTGTAAAGGTTATGAAATCTATAAACCTGGATTATGGAGCAGCTACTCCGGTTGCTCACCGGGTTCTGGAAGCCATGATGCCTTATTTTAGTGAATATTACGGAAATCCCTCCAGCGGGCATGATCTGGGAGAGAAACCGGGACAAGCCCTGGCTGAGGCCAGAGAAAAGGTCGCAGAGCTTATAGGTTCCAGTCCGGGGGAAGTAGTTTTTACCTCGTGTGCTTCGGAATCGAATAATACAGCGTTAAAAGGGATTGCTGCAGCGAATAAGAAAAACGGTCGGCATATCATCACCTCTTCCATAGAACACTTTTCCGTTTTAAATCCCCTGCGAACTCTGGAAAAGGAAGGTTACCGTGTTACTTATCTTCCTGTAGATGGTACGGGGTTGATAGATTCACAACAGCTTCGGGAAGCCATATCTTCTGATACGGTGCTGATTTCCATTATGACAGCAAACCCGGAGATTGGAACTATTCAGCCCGTAGAAGAGTTAGCAGAGATTGCGAGGGAAAGTGGGGTGGTTTTTCATACGGATGCCACCGCTGCAGCCGGTTTCATACCATTAGATGTGAAAAGCTTAAAAGTCGATCTTCTGTCGTTGGCAGGGAACCAGTTTTACGGGCCCAAAGGAAGTGGGGCGTTATTTGTAAGAAAAGGCATACGTTATTTACCTCTGCTGGAAGGAGGTGTCCAGGAGGGCGGACGCAGGGCGGGTGGTGAAAATGTCCCCGCTATAGTGGGGTTGGGGGAGGCTGCGTTGTTGGCCCGGGAAACGCTGGAGCAACGTGCCGCAAGCCTCCGGGAAATAAGAGATGGGCTTAAAAAACAACTTTTTTCTCGCATTACACACCTGCATTTGAATGGCCATCCTGAAAGGCGGCTTCCTCACAACCTGCACATTTCCGTGGAATTTGTAGAAGGGGAGGCGCTGTTGATGCATCTCAATAAAGCCGGGATTTATGTTTCCAGCGGGTCTACTTGTACTTCCCAGGCTTTAAAATCCTCCCATGTTTTAAGTGCCATCGGCTTGAGTCCTGAGCTGGCCCAGGGGTCCCTTTTATTTACGCTTGGAGAGGAAAACAGTATAGACGACATCCCTTATGTTGTGGAACGTCTGGATGAGACTACGGGTAATTTACGTTACATGTCTCCCCTGTATCAAAAATACTTAAAGGAGGGATCCGGTAACTAATGGTTCAGTATAGTGAAAAGGTAATGGAGCATTTTAGCAACCCACGAAATGTGGGGGAAATACCCGATGCCGACGGGACCGGGGAGGTGGGGAACCCTGTCTGTGGTGATATGATGAAATTTACCATTAAGGTAAAAGACAACGTCCTGGAGGAGGTCAAGTTTCTAACTTTTGGATGCGGGGCGGCTATTGCTGTTTCTAGCATGATTTCGGAAATGGCCAGGGGCAAAACCCTGGAAGAGGCGCTTAAAATTACCAATAATGACGTAGCCCGGGAGCTGGACAGCCTGCCGAAAAACAAGCTGCACTGTTCCAACCTGGGTGCCGATGCCCTTCATAATGCCATTAATGATTACCTGCAGAAAAAAGAAGAAAGTGTATAAGAGTTATTGAAAAAATCCAGATAAAACAACTGAAAAAAAGAGAGGTGAATGGTTTTGGTAAATAGTACTGAGCGTCATTCCAAGGATAATACCGGCTGCGAGTGTCCCCTTTGTGATGTGCCTGCTTGCCCTGTGCCGGGAGAATACGAAACTTTATGCAGGACTACCCTGAAAACCTGCCCT
>CAYODA010000214.1:0-2621 GCA_964402625.1 uncultured Syntrophomonadaceae bacterium
CGTCACTCATGAGGGCTTCCACCGTGTAGGTGCGCAGGGCGCCCGCAAATTTTTCCTTTTCCGATTTTTGCCCGGTTAAGACGGGTATGGCCATATCCTGTTCAATAAATTCCTTGTATTCGTTAAGCATCTTGAGAACTTCTTCCTCGGCTTCCTCCTCGGTGCGGTGGCAGGTATGGCCTTCCTGCCACAAAAACTCGGAAGTGCGCAGAAACGGCCGGGTAGATTTTTCCCATCGTACGACGTTGGCCCACTGGTTAACCAGCACGGGCAGATCCCGCCAGGACTGTATCCAGCGGGAGTACATGCTGCAGATAATAGCCTCGGAAGTAGGGCGTATGGCCAGCGGCTCCGCCAGCTCTTCCTGCCCGCCCCGGGTCACCCAGGCAACTTCCGGGGCAAAGCCCTCTACGTGCTCGGCTTCCTGCTGCAGTAGTTCCTGTGGAATAAACAAAGGAAAATACGCGTTACTGTGCCCCGTATCTTTGATACGCTTATCCAGACGGGACTGAACGTTCTCCCAAATGGTGTACCCGTAGGGGCGGATTACCATACATCCCTTGATGGGAGCGTAATCCATAAGCTCAGCCTTTAAGATCACGTCTATGTACCACTGGGAATAATCTTCCGATCGGGGCGTAATCTCCTTGACAAATTCTTTTTCTCCTTTTCCGCTCATAGCTTCACCTTACTCCTTTATCCTGTTAATATAATCAGAAAATAACGTTTTTTGACACCGTCACCGGTGTTTGGCCCTTATTTACCACGGCGCAAGAAAGACGAAACCGCAGTTTTACCGGTGCTCCACATAAGGCCGCCCAGCTTTTTGTTAAGCACGCTCTGCACCGATTCCAGCACCCTGTCCAGCTGCTCGTAAGAAGCATTCAGCGGCGGTGCCAGGCGGATTACATTGGGATTGTTCAGGGTATAGGCGGTGATGATACCGTGCCGGTTTAACAGTTCCGCGGCGGTTACCGCCCCCAGGTATTCTTCACCTAGCCTGTTGGCCAACCCACCAGAAATTTTTTGTAGAGCACCCTGGCTTATCGGTTCAAATTCCATACCAATAAGCAGACCCCTGCCCCTTATCTCTTTTATAAGATTGCTCTTTTCCTCCATGCTCTTTAACTGCCCCATCAAGTAATCGCCTTTTTCCCGGGCCTGCTGCGGCAGGTCTTCTTCCACTGCCAGCCTGGTGGCGGCTATACCAGCAGCCATGGCCCAGGTGTTTCCGCCGTAGGTAGAAGTGTGCAGGAGGCATTTCTCCATGCCTCCAAAAGCGGCGTTCCACAGCTTTTCCGTGGTAATAAAAGCTCCCAGGGGCATAATTCCCCCGCCCAGAAACTTGGATAGACACATGACATCCGGTTCTACACCATCTTTTTCGCAGGCAAACATGTAGCCTGTCCTGCCAAAGCCGGCCTGGATTTCATCTACTATAAAAAGACTCCCGTATTTCCTGCAAAGCTCTTCCGCACCTTTCAGGTAACCCCTGGAGGGAACGGTTACCCCTCCCTCACCCTGGATAGGCTCTACCAGGAAAGAAGCAGCTTCCCCGTCTGCCAGTGCTTCTTCCAGGGCTTCCAGGTCGCCAAAAGGAACCTGCCTGGTCTCCGGCAACAGGGGCTCAAAAGGATTGCGGTATTTATCGCGCCCGGAAACCGAAAGGGCTCCCATGGTTTTACCGTGAAAGCCCCCTTCGCAGTAAACCAGCTTGCGCCGGCCGGTAGCCGCCCGGGCCAGCTTGAGGGCTCCCTCTATTGCCTCGGCTCCGCTGTTGGCAAAAAAACAGTTCTGCAGTTCTCCCGGCGTTATACAGGCCAGGTTGCCCCCCATGGCTCCCGCCAGCTTGCTCAGGGAAGCCTGCAAAAGTACCGGGGCACCCTTTACCTTTTCCACCGCCTCTATAATCCCGGGATGGTTGTGCCCCAGGTTTAAGGCGCCGTATCCCGCCAGGCAGTCCAGGTACTCCTTACCGTCTTCATCCCAAACCTGCATGCCTTCAGCCTTTACGAAGTGCTTGTCAAAATCAAGCATGGAAAGCATGTTCGCCAGTCCGGGGTTTACGTACTTTTTGTAGCTTTCCCTGATTTCCCGGCGGTTCATCTGTAAGGCTTCCTCTACACCCGTCATATTGCTCAAATCGCTCATGTCAAACTGCCTCCTCCGGTTGTTCTCCCCTGATTCTATCACACGGATACAATAAATTTCCCGAAAAACACCATTACATTCCTTAAAACATATTCCCTGAAAAATAAAATGGAAGGGAAAATGAAGGAAAAGAATAGTTACTTTTTTTAACCCTCCCCGGGATATATTACAGACACGGCGTGGCGGTCCAGGTCGAAGTGCTCATCCAGCCTTTCTCTAACTTCTTCCGGGGTTATTTCCTGCAGCACCCGCGGGAAAGAGAAGAAGTCGATATTCTTAAACCGGTAAGCAAGGAAATTGTTGGCAATAAACTCCAGGGAGTTAAAACGCCTCATGTATTCGCCCAGCATCTTACGGCGGTGCCTTTCCACCTGCTCCCCGGAAATACCCTGCTTGCCGAGATCCCGGATTCCGTCAATAATTTTTTCATAAAGAAGATCCGGGTCCCTGGTTTCTCCGCCCAGGAAAGT
>CAYODA010000215.1:0-2575 GCA_964402625.1 uncultured Syntrophomonadaceae bacterium
CTTGGCAATTGCCTGTATTAGTCTTATTAATTGGTACAATTCTTGCAAGAATTAATTGATAACGGGTTTTAGTTTACCCAGACCAGTTTACCTCCCGTTTGAAATAAATTTTAATTGAAGGGAATGATTTAATGGATTTTTCCTTGACCAAAGAACAAGAGCTGGCGGCCAAAACCGCCAGGGAAGTGGCCCAAAAAGAGACCGAGCCGGTAATTGCCGAAAACGACGCCAACCACTACTTCGACCAGTCCATACTTAAGAAGATGGCGGAAGTAGGCCTTCTGGGAATCTGCATTCCTGAAAATTACGGGGGCGCGGGAATGGACTACATTAGCGCGGGCCTGGTCTGCGAAGAGCTGGAAGCTGTAGATACTTCCTTGAGGGTAATTCTCTCGGTACATCTGGGTTTAAACAGCATGACCCTGCTTACCTGGGGAACCGAAGAACAGAAACAGAAATATTTGACCCCTCAGTCGCAGGGAGAAAGAATCGCCGCATTTGGATTAACCGAACCGGATGCCGGCAGCGACGTAGCCGGTATGCAGGCTACAGCTGTAAAAGACGGGGACCATTACGTGTTGAACGGGGAAAAGACCTGGATCTCCCTGGCCCATACGGCCGATAACTTTCTTATTTTTGCATGGACCGACCTGGAAAAGAAAAAGCAAAAAGACCATAGTGGAATAAGCTGCTTTATCGTCACCAGGGAAATGGGCGTTGAAACAGGCTCACTGAAAGGAAAACTGGGAGTCCGGGCCGGGGATACCGGCTGGATTGCCATGAACGATGTGCGGGTTCCGGAAGAAAACATGCTGGGAAACCCCGGGGAAGGGTTTAAAATTGCCATGAGTGCACTGGACCACGGAAGGTATACCGTGGCCGCAGGGGCCACCGGACTGGTCAGGGCCTGCCTGGATGCCTCAGTTAAATACTGCAAGGAGAGGGAGACTTTCGGGCGCCCCATCGGCAAATTCCAGCTGGTTAAAGAGATGATTGCTGAAATGGTTAAAAATTACGATGCCGCCCGCCTGCTGTACCTTAAAGTCGGCTGGATGAAAAACCAGGGGCAGCGACACACCAGGGAGGTTTCTGTAGCCAAGTGGTATGCCTGCGACGCTTCCGAAAAAGCAGCCGGCGACGCCGTAGAGATACACGGGGCCTACGGGTATTCCAACGAATACCCGGTAGAAAGGTACTACCGCAACTGCAAAGGTGCCGTAATTTATGAAGGCACCCGGGAAATACACAAACTGATGCAGGCAGATTACGCTTTAGGCTACCGGCAGGACGGCCCTCTTCGCTGCAACCTGCCACCCTGGAATGAGCCGTCGGAGCAGGACTAAACGGGTAAAAATGGCTGTTTCTTATTAATCTATTATCAAAGGAGTGGAGGATTTATGCGCAATGTGGTTATGGTAAACTTCCGGCGCACCCCTATTTCCCGCGCTCAGCCGGTTAAACCGGAAAAAGACGTGTTTAACCAGCTTCGCATGGACGAGTGCGCCGCAGGCCTGATAAAAGAAATTTTATATGAAAACAAACTCCCCCCGGCGGAAATAAGCCGCTGTGTAATTGGCTGCGCCAATCAGCAGGCAGAGCAGTGGCTGTACGGGGGAAGAGCGGTAAGCCTTCTGGCGGATCTTCCTTATACCACACCGGCAGCGGCAATAGATATACAATGCGGATCCTCCATGGGGGCGGTACACCAGGGAGCTATGGAAATTAGCCTGGGATATAGCGACGTGGTACTGGCGGGAGGAATGGAACACATGACTCATGTCCCCATGCGCCACGGAACCATGCCCAATCCCGGACTGCTTGAAAACAACCGTTTTCAAATAGACCGCATAGGTAAGACCAGAGAAGACATGTACCGCAAAGAGGAAGGAAGGTACGTCCTCCCCACCATGGGAGACACGGCAGAACTTTTAGCCCGCGAAGCAGGGATAAGCAAGGAAGAGATGGACAACTGGGCCCTGCAGAGTCATACCCGGGCCGCCCGGGCCACCGAAGAAGGATTTTTCCGCGGAGAGATTATGCCCCTGGAAACAGATCAGGGCAACGGGGATAATATTACAGTTGAGCAAGACCAGAGTGTGCGGGGAGACACCACTTTGGAAAAAATCTCCTCCCTCCCCCCGGCCTTCTGGGAAGACGGTATAATTACGGCTGGCAACTCGTCTCCCTTGAATTCAGGGGCCAGCATGACCCTGCTCATGTCGGAAGAAAAAGCAAAGGAGTACGGCTTGAAACCCCTGGCCAGTATTGAATCTCTGGGATGGGGAGGGGTAGATCCCCTGCTTATGGGTAAAGGCCCCCTGCCGGCCAGCCAGATGGCCCTTCAAAAGGCAGGATTATCAGCCGTCGACATTGATTACTGGGAGATAAACGAAGCCTTTGCTGTGGTCACCCTGTGGAATATACAGCAGATGAACCTGGATCCTGAACGGGTAAACGTAAAGGGTGGCGCCATAGCCCTGGGCCACCCCCTGGGAATGACCGGGGCCAGGCTGGTAGGCACAGTATCCCGCATACTGCAAAAAGAAGGTGGAAAATACGGGCTGGCTACCGCCTG
>CAYODA010000216.1:0-2520 GCA_964402625.1 uncultured Syntrophomonadaceae bacterium
TAAAACCAGGTAAAAAGGAAAGATAATATTGAGAGATATCAATTACGTTAAAAACAAAAATTTGCCTGAATTGCTGGCCCCTGCCGGAGACCCCGAACGCCTGCGTTTTGCAGTCTATTACGGGGCTGATGCAGTTTACCTGGGTTTAAAAGAGATGAACCTGCGTTCAGGGGCGGTCAACTTTAGCCGCCGTGAATTTAAAGAAGGTGTAGAATATGCCCACAGCCGGGGTGCCAAGGTATATGTTACGGTTAACATCATGGCACATAACCGGCACCTGGAGAAAGTGGAGCCACTCCTGGGTTTCCTGAGCGAATGCGGAACAGACGGTATAATTGTTTCCGACCCCGGTATGGCGGAGTTGGCAAAGGAAACTGCACCGGAAATCCCCCTACACTTGAGCACTCAAACCAATGCTACCAACTGGAAAAGCGTGTCTTTTTGGCAACGGATGGGGTTTAAAAGAATTAACCTGGCGCGGGAACTTACCCTGGAAGAGATAAAAGAGATCCGGGAAAAACTTCCCGGCGTAGAGCTGGAGACTTTTGTACATGGAGCCATGTGTATGGCGTACTCGGGACGCTGCCTGTTAAGTGCTTACTTTACCGGGCGTGGGGCAAACCTCGGGGAATGCACTCATCCTTGCCGTTGGAAATACTACCTGGTAGAAGAATACAGGCCGGGGGAACCGCTTCCTGTGCTTGAAGAAGAAGAAGGAAGTTATATTCTGAGTTCACGTGACCTTTGCATGCTGGCTCACCTTCCCGAACTCTGCCGGGCCGGTCTGGACAGTCTTAAGATAGAAGGACGCATGAAAACAATTCATTATGTGGCCACTGTGACCAGGATTTACCGGGAGGCGCTGGACAGCTATGCCCTGGATCCGGAAAATTACCGGGAGCTTCCTTACTGGAAAGAAGAACTAGAAAAAGTCAGTCATCGTCCCTACAGCACTGGATTTTTCTATGGTTCACCACTCCAGGTGGATCCCTCTACACGTCAGAGCTATTTCAAACGCTGTATCCTGGCTGGAGTAGTCCTGGATTATTCCCCGGCAGAGGGGAGAGCCTGGGTGGAACAGAGGAATAACTTTGGAAAAGGAGAAGAACTTGAGGTACTACGTAAGAGCGGAGAACCTTTTAAGATAGAAGTAAAGCAACTTTTTAATGAAGAAGGAGAAGAAGTAGAGCGGGCGCCACATCCGAAGCAGCGTCTGATGGTGCAGGTAGATGTACCGCTGGAAAAAGGTGATTTGCTGCGACTGTATGAAGCCCCGAACGAGAGTAGTTAGGCGCCAAACGATAAAAATAATTTGGTGCAACTTCCGTGCATCATGATTTTTAGAACAAAATTTTAGAATAATGGTAATGCAGTGTATAGACTAAATCCCCGGGGTTAATAATTAGTTCCGGGGGTATTTTTATGCGCCGTACTATGCGCAAAAGGAGAATACTGGGAGTAATACTTGTTTTTTTGCTGTTGTTCAGTTTACTTGGCTGCCGGCTGTTTTATCTGCAGATTATCCGGGGAGATGATTACACCAGGGCGGCTGTACGCCAGAGGTCAAAATCATTTGTCCTGGACCACGGCAGGGGAGATATCCTGGATCGTGAAGGGGTTTCCCTGCTGGACAGAAGGGAAAAAGAGGTATATGTAGCCTTCCCTTCACTGTACCGCCGGCACGAGGAAGTGAGCAAGGACAACCTGGGAAATGGAGAAGAATTTAGCCGGCTGATAGAGACTCCTCACCCTAATTCACCGTTTATCGTAGCCGGGAAAGATGAGGAAGTGACAGGAGTTATTAATGCTGAAGATCTCTTTCCGGGTATAGTGCCCGCCGGGATGGAAGTGAGGTACGGCCCGGAAGCAGTAGCCACCCATATTGTAGGTCATTTAATGGGGGAAAGCACGGGAGCGCAGGGAATAGAAAAAGAGTTCGAGGAATATCTGGCCGGGCAAGAACCTTCCCGCCTGTCGGCTGTAGTAGATGGGAAGAACCGCCTTATTAAAGGGTTGGGTTTTCGTTTACAGGAGAGCAACGGGGTGGGTGCGCCCACCAACGTGGTATTAACCCTGGATCAACGCTTGCAGCACAGGGTAGAGGATATAATGGAAAAAGAGATTGACAAGGGAGCAGTAGTAGTAGCAGATCCCGCCAGTGGTGATGTGCTGGCTGCTGCCAGCAGACCAGACTATAACCGCCTGAATATCGGGGAGTATGTTGACAGCCGAGAAGGAGAATTTCATAACCGTGCCATTAGACCGTTCCACCCGGGTTCAATTTTTAAAACAGTAATTGCTGCGGCGGCACTGGAAGAAGGGGAGGTGGGAATATTTGACGAGTTTACCTGTACCGGTGCAATGGAAGTAGAAGGCCGGGCTTCTCCCCTCGGGTGTTTGCACCTGCACTATGGAAACGAAGTAACTTTTAAGGAAGCTTTTGCTTACTCCTGTAATACTACTTTTGTGCAGGTTGCCCTGGAAATGGGTGCCGGGGTGCTGGAACAATACGCTCAATCC
>CAYODA010000217.1:0-2514 GCA_964402625.1 uncultured Syntrophomonadaceae bacterium
TCCACCGGGTAAGGGTTACCCCCAGGTTAACTACCAGGTTGGTTTTCCCCACTCCACCCTTACCGCTGGTGACGGCAATTACCCGGGGAAATTTCCCCTCCAGGCGGCCGGTATCTCTCTCGTCGACTTTATTTCTTAAAGCAACCTGTCGCAGTTTTTCTGCCTGGTCTGCCACAATGCAGCCCCCCGATTAGCAGCGGGCACGGTAGGTCAGGTTTGGCTCACCTTATCCCCCTCCGTCCGTGCTAAAGCATCAAGTATATTGTACCTGCAAAAGTTTCTTTAGGCAACATTTTAATGTAAAAAGAAGTTGTGGTTGATGGATTTTTACCGTCGAAAAGGTGCTCTTCTGCCTTCTGCCTTCTGCCTTCTGCCTTCTGCCTTTTTGTTTTCTTTGTTGCTCTCCTCCAAAAATTGTTTTACATGTTTAACTGTTTTATGATTTTAGAAGGAGAAAACAAGTTCATAAGAGAATAGTGAAATTAATCAATTTTATATTCATTTAATTGAGGAAATACATATTGGTAGACAATTAGAAATATATAAGGAAACGGCGAAGACACATCTCAGGGAAAAATAAATAAAAAAACATAAAGAACAGGAATAAAATGGAATAAACCAAAAAGAAACAAAAAGAATTAGAAAGAAAGGAATAAGAACGAGAAGAAAAAATGAGGAAAGGGGTTAAATAGATGTATGCAGTTATACTGGCGGGGGGTGTAGGCTCCAGGCTGTGGCCGTTGAGCCGGGAGAAGCATCCCAAGCAGCTGCACCGCTTCGACGGTGAATACACCTTGTTACAGGAGACGCTGCTGCGCGTAAACGGGGCGGTGCCTTTTTCCCGGATGCTCCTGGTGCCCGGCAGTGAGCATGCTGCCGCTGTTGAGGCGCAAGTAAGGCAGCTAACCGGAAACGAAGGCCGCGAGGTAACCATGCTTCCGGAGCCGGTGGGACGCAATACCGCCCCCGCCATTGCCCTGGCCCTGTTTCATTTAAAACATCAAGGCCTGGAAGAGGAAACCGTGGTGGTTTTGCCTTCCGACCATGTAATCCGGGACCGCGAAGCTTTCCGGGAAGCACTGGAGGCAGGCGCCGAAGCCGCCCGCGAAGGCTGGCTGGTTACCTTTGGTATCAATCCTGACCGGCCGGAAACCGGTTACGGGTACATCAAAATTAATCCTCGGGAAGTAAGCCCCGGTGCCTGCCAGGTGGAAAAATTCGTGGAAAAACCGGACCTTGATACGGCACTAAGTTACCTGGAGGAAGGCGGTTACTGCTGGAACAGCGGTATGTTTATGTTTAATGTTTCCGCGGCCCTGGAAGAGTTCCGGAAACATCTGCCGCAGGTTTACGAAACATTTTTAAACTGTAACTTGAAAGAAGGACGCCTGGAGGAGATGTACCGGGAGCTGGAAAGTATATCTATAGACTACGGGGTAATGGAGAGGTCGGGCCGGGTAGCCGTAGTCCCGGCGGACTTGGGCTGGAGCGATATTGGCAGCTGGGAGTACCTGTACCGCATGCTGGAGGGAGACGAGAACGGTAATGTTCTCCAGGGAAAAGTTATGACCGTGGAAAGCCGGAACAATCTGGTCATTTCCCGGGATCAGCTGACCGCACTGGTGGGACTGGAAGAAATGGTAGTGGTTAATACCGGTGACGCCCTCCTGGTGTGCCCCCGGGAACGCTCCCAGGAAGTAAAAAAAGTAGTGGAAAAGTTGCAAGAAGAGCGGGCGGACGAGTACCAGGTGCACAAGACGGTGGACAAACCCTGGGGTTACTACACCGTGCTGGAGAAAGGACCACGCTATAAAATCAAGCGGGTTTTGGTGCACCCGGGACAAAAACTAAGCAAACAGATGCACCGCTACCGTACCGAACATTGGGTGGTGGTTTCGGGAACTGCCCGGATAGTCAACGGGGAAAAGGAGTTCTATCTGCGGACCAACGAGAGTACATTTATACCGCGGGAGACACTCCACCGCCTGGAAAACCCCGGGGATGAACCTCTGGAAATTATTGAGGTGCAGAGCGGGGATTACCTGGAAGAAGACGACGTGGTCCGCTACAGCGACGAATACGGAAGAGTGTAGACAGTTTACAGTTTACAGTTTACAGTTGACATTTGACAGTTAAAAGAGAAAAGAAAATTGAAGGTAGTTGAGAGTTGAGAGTTTAGAGTTGAAAGTTTGAGAGATAGTTGATAGTTAAGAGTTAAAATAAGATTATAATGAGATTAAAGGTTTCCTTCTTGATCATAAATTTTACCAGAAAGGAGTTATCTTTTGAGTAATAACAAAGACACCTTTTCAATAAAGGAAATGGAGCCGCTGTTTAATCCTTCTTCCATAGCAGTAATTGGCGCTTCCCCCAACGAACAGACGCCTCACGGCAGGGCCCTGCGCATGGTGATTGATAATGGTTTCCAGGGGGAGGTGTACGCAGTAAACCCCAACTACAGTGATATCGGCGGGGTTCCCTGCTACTCCGGGGTTAAAGAGATACCCGGTGAAG
>CAYODA010000218.1:0-2496 GCA_964402625.1 uncultured Syntrophomonadaceae bacterium
GAGCGCAGCATCATGCGGATGTTGCCCCGCTCGGTGGCCATGGTAAGTGCGGGACCGTCCTCGGGGTCGACTTCCAGGGTTACGGTTTGTGCTTCTACGCTGCCCGCCTGTCCCGAGTGTGAATCGTAGTTCTGGCCGACGGATAGAATCCGTATGTTTTCAATAATAACCTTGCTCATGGAGGTGCTGCCCCTGGCTTCCTGTTCTTCTTCGGGTTCCAGCTCCAGGGTGGCGATAATGTCCACGTGGTCCCCGGGAAGCAGGAGGCCTCCCACGGCAACCACTTCGTTTACCTCGACCGACAGGGCCCTTTTTCCTTCACTAATGGTGTAAGCAAAACCGTCGTCGGTTTCCCCTTCCATGGCAATCTTGTCTTGCAGGACCTGTTCCTCGCTGTGTATCTCTGATTTAGTTATTCCCCCGCTTATATCTTCGGCACTGCGGGCTGCATCCGGGTGCACGTAGCCCGCCGGGAATTCTTTTTCCTCAAACATGTCAGCGGAAACCCGGGTGCGGGGAGGGATGGTTTCGTTAGCCACCAGGACCCGGTCAAACTCGGTTGCCTCGCGGGCCTGGGCTTCCAGTTCTGACAGGTAATAATAGACGCTGACAGCGGCAATGACTGCGCATAACAATGCCATGAATAAGTAAAGCAATTTTTTGTTCTTCAATTAAAACCCCCCATGGGCCAGTTATTTAATCAAGCTTACTCCTTTTAATCCGCGGTCGGGTGTTTTCCGACTTGTAGTTCCGCTGGTAGTGCTTTCTATAAAATAGCCGCTTATTTCGCTTTCGTTTCCCTGGCCTTCCACTTCTTCCACCCAAAAGGCGGCAAAGCTAATAATTTCTATTGATTTTACCTTGTCATCTTCTTTATCTTTAGGTTCAAATACGGGGACTAAAAGAACCCGGGGGCACCCCGTGGTGTCGTCCTGGTAGCTGCTGCTGTGGGAGTTGCTTATTCGTTCATCTATGGCTCTTTTGGTGGGATTGGACATGTTACCGGATTCCGTTTCCACCACGTCGTCCACCGATAGGATATCGCCGTATCCCTCTTCCAGGTTTTCCTCGAAGCGGCTGGCGCCTCCGCCTCCCAGGGCCAGTGCCCCGAAGTTGCCCACCCCAAGTCCGGTACCATAGTCGTCATTGGCCCCAACTTTCAGGGTGTACTTTTCTCCAAATTCGAAGTCGTGGTCTTGTATTCCCAGCGGGGCTGCTCCCCGTGCTGCCGAAATGCTGCCAACCCGGGCGGTGGCTTCCTTTACCAGGTTAAGGGCATCTTCTTCCACGAAAAGGCTTCCGAATAAGAAGGCCACATCTTCTTCTACCCGCACGGTAATGGTGCCTTCTCCGGGATTTGCCTGGACTTCCACCTTGTCTTGGGTGATTCCGTTCTTTTCGGTGTAATCCAGCGCCGTGTTTTCTGCGGAAGTACCACTTTCTATAAGCTCCTGTGCTCCTGCCAGGGCGGCGGCGTCGGCGGCGTTGCCCAGACGGAAGTTCACCATGTAAAAACGCCCCACGTCAACCACCAGGGCGGTAATACCTATTAACAAGACCAGGGCGGCGCAGACCATAACCATGGCCGATCCTTTTTCGTTTTTCCAAAAGCTTCCCGGTTTGAACATAGAGCATTCCTCCTGTTATTCCACCCGCATAACTGAAGTGTGCTCCAGCGGGAGAGGATCGGGAAAAGTAGCACCCCACAGGGGGAGAGTCATGGGGAGTTCATAACCCACTTCTACCTGTAGAGGATCTCCGGCAAAGCGCTCCTCCGCAGAAGGACTGATTTCCAGCGAGAGTTCTTCTTCTTGTAGCGAGGCAGCGCGCTGCCGGACGACCTCTTCAATTTCATCGTAGTCGGCGCCCACTACTCCTGCCCGGGCGCCTTCCCGCGCGGCGTGGGTTACGACCAGGTAAGCGTGGCCAACGCGGCCAAATTCTACTACTCCCCAAAGAAGCATCAGGAGCAGGGGAAGAACCAGGGCCATTTCGACCAGGGCCTGTCCCCTGCTCTCGGAAATTAATCTCCTGAGGGTTTCCATATTAATCTACCTCCCCGGAGAAAAAAGCCCCTTGGTGGGGGGCTGCAAGATTTATTTGTTTTCTGATTCATATTGATCTACTTCTTGGATTTCACCTGTTATTGAGTCAAATATTTCTGCAACTTCTTCTCCCAAAAGAGTCAATACTCCAATAACCACTACCGCTATCAGGGCCAGGATCAAACCGTACTCCACCATACCCTGTCCTTCCTCGTTCCTGAATACTCCTTTTATCCACTCTCCGGCTTTCCAGTACGCGTTACCGAGCCACATCATGATTATTTCACCTCCTTGTAGTGTGCCACAATAGTAGCACACTTTTTAAAAGGCAGTAACCGACCGCGGAGCTTATTTTCCCTGGGACCCCAGTCCTAAAATAGGGAGGGCCGGGCAAAAGGCATGGTGCATCCAGGGTAACCCCCTGGCGTTTCCATGAGTAAGTATCCCCCCC
>CAYODA010000219.1:0-2480 GCA_964402625.1 uncultured Syntrophomonadaceae bacterium
CCGAGCCAACCACTACACCAGCGAGACTGGAAAGCAAACGTATTTTCTGAGTAGATGGTCAAAAAAGAGTAATTCAAAGAAAAAAAGAGGAGGTGAAAAAAAGCCCCCTCTTTTTTTGTCAATATGCAGAAATAAAGCCTGTAAGCGAGCTTGCATAAAGAGGGATAGAGGTGAGTATAATATGTTTGTAAAGGTCAGTAAAGGTCAAACGGGAGGCGGGTTGCCATGTTAACCCTTTCCGATTACATCGAAGACTATTTAAAAAAGTTGCTGGCGGTTTCTCCCCGCCAGTATGTGGAGATACAGCGCAGTGAGCTGGCTGACAAGTTTTCCTGTGTGCCTTCCCAAATTAATTATGTACTCTCCACCAGATTTACTCCTGAAAGGGGGTACCTGGTGCAGAGCAGAAGGGGAGGCCGCGGTTACATCAAGGTAATGCGTATTGATCCGGTGTATCAAAAAATATGGGTGGAACTTCAGAAACAGCTGCAGGCTTGCGAAAAAGGGGCAGAAGAAGATTACAGCCAGGAAATCGTCAAAATTCGTGGCTTTATAAAACGTCTGCACGAAGAGAGGCTGCTATCCCGAAGGGAGGCGGAAATAATCGGTTCGGTTATGAGGGAAGATATTTTTAACGGACTGGAACTTTCATCTCAAGACAAAAAAGAACTGGTTTTAAGAATCATGAATAGTATGCTTAAAGCAGTATTAAAAGAGGGCAATCTATAGGCAAGGAGGTTTTTAGTATGCTTTGCCAGGAATGCAAGGAAAATAAAGCCAATGTCTTTTTAACCAAAATAGTAAACGGGGTTAAGACAGAAGTCCAGCTGTGTGAAAAGTGCGCCCGGGAAAAAGGAGAGCTGGAGTTTAATTTTGAGCCAAAATTTTCTCTGCAAAATTTTTTTGCAGGCTTTTTAAACGAACCCTGGTCTACGCCGCAACGGCAGCAGCACCCCTCAAAGGTGCAGTGCGACAACTGTTCGCTTACTTTCACTCAGTTCAGCCAGATAGGACGTTTTGGCTGCAGCCGGTGTTATTCTTCCTTTGGCGACGAAAATTTGCAACCCCTCCTGCGCCGTATTCATGGAAGCATCAATCATGGTGGAAAGGTGCCACGCCGGATAGGAGGAACTACCAGGATAAAGCGGGAGATAGAGAAGCTGAGGCAGCAACTGCAACAGCATATACAGATGGAAGAGTACGAAAAAGCGGCTATCACCCGGGATAAGATCAGATCCCTGGAAAATGAGCTGGAGGAAAAGGAGGGGTAGGTAACCATGACGGAAAAAACTCTTAACTTCAGCCACTGGATGGAAGGAACCGGCCCTTACGCCGAAGTGGCACTTAGTTCACGGGTAAGGCTGGCTCGTAATATAAAAGATCTTCCCTTCCCTTATCTGGCTTCGGATACGCAGACGGAAAAAGTACACCAGCTGGTAACCGGGGGAGCGGCGGAACAGGAAAAGGAATTCAGCGACTTCAGCTATCTGAAGATGGAAGCAACCGACTTACTGGACCGCCAGGTAATGGTGGAAAAACACCTGATAAGTCCTCTGCTGGCCAAAGAATCCTATAACAGCGGCCTTTTTCTGCGGCAGGATGAGGCAGTCAGTATAATGATTAACGAAGAAGATCACCTGCGCATACAGGCCATTTATCCCGGGCTTCAGCTGGAAAAAGCCTGGGAGGAAGCAGATAGCTACGATAATCTCTTTGAGGATAAGCTGGATTACGCTTTTCACGAGCGCTACGGTTATCTTACCGCCTGCCCCACCAACGTGGGAACCGGGTTGAGGGCATCGGTTATGCTGCACGTTCCTGCTTTGATAATGACCAAGCAGTTTAACCGTATCCTGGGAGCCCTTTCGCAGGTTGGGGTTGCCGTGCGCGGGTTGTACGGGGAAGGAACCGACATCCTGGGAAACCTGGTTCAGATATCCAACCAGATAACACTGGGGCAGTCGGAGAAAGAAATAATAAATAACCTCTTCAGCGTTACCCGGCAAGTAATCGAGCAGGAAAATGCAGCCAGGCAGTCTCTTTTGAACGAAAACCGGGAACAGATTTTGGACCAGAGCTGGAGGGCGCTGGGTGTATTAAAGTACGCGCACCTCTTGAGCTCCCAGGAAGCCATACAGCTACTTTCAGACGTAAGGCTGGGTTTTGAGCTGGGTCTTATACCCAAAGTGGAACGCAGGCTGGTTACCCAGTTGCTGATAATTATAAGGCCTGCCTGCCTGCAGCTTTTGGCGGGCAAAGAGCTGGATTCCCGGGAAAGGGACCAGGAAAGAGCCCGGCAGATAAGAAAACGCATTGAACACCTGGTAGAATAGGGCAAAGATGGGTGTGGGAAAAGGAGTATTTTCTGAGTAGTCATCCTGACGCTGGCTGGCGTCATCACTAGAAGTTGGAAAATACTCAGCAAAGCTGGTGTAAGTGGTTGCCCAAATTGGAAATTGGAAGTTGGAGGTTAGAAGTTA
>CAYODA010000220.1:0-2462 GCA_964402625.1 uncultured Syntrophomonadaceae bacterium
CGGGGGATTTAGTGACGGTAAAACCCTGGCTGCAGCTTTTGCCATGGGTGCCGACGGGGCTCAGATGGGAACTAGGTTCCTGGCTACCCAGGAAAGCGATTTCCACGAAATATGGAAAGAAGCAGTAGTAGAGGCTGAAGACAGGGGTACTCTTATAGCGCGCGGTTTTGTAGGGCCGGCTAGATGGCTTAAGACACCAAGGAGCCAGGAGCACGCCAAGAAAACTCTGGAAAAATCACCCGGCGTTTTCTTGGGTATACCCGATGATTTTTCCAGTATTGACATGTCCTTGATCGAAGAAGAAAACGAAGCTATTAACGCAGTGTACCGTGGCGAGAAAAATAAAGCCCTGATGGCTGCCGGCGAATCGGCCCAGAGGGTAAACGATATGCCCAAGGTTAATGACGTAGTGCAGGAGATTGTTACCGAAACTGAGCAAATTGTAAAATCGCTCCCGGAAAAGTACCTGGGTTAAAGGTTTTACCCGGTGATAAACGGTTTTTTGACTTTGGCAAGGCTTCCCGGTAAAGGCTTCCCTTAGAAATAGTTCAAAAGTTAAATGTATTGGTGGTTAGATATACTACATTCTAACCGAAGGTATTATACACATAAATTTGGACCTGATTTCTTTTATCTCCAGTTTCAATCAACTAAAACGTAAATGCTCCATAAAATTATGTTATAATTAATATTAGGAAAATTCAATATGAACATTTGAAATATGAAAAATTGTCATGAAATACCACCCAGTTTGGCGAAGAAGCAAACGCCAAAATGCAGAAGTGCAATTTATGTATTGAAAGATTGTATGAAAGTAGAGGCCCGGTCTGTGCGGAGGGGTGTCCTACCCGTGCTTTAGAGGTTGGAAAAATTATAATCTAAAGAATAAATACTGTGGGGTAAGCGAGGCTGAAGGATTCCGGCATGAGGAAATAAATTCTTCAATAATTTTTAACCCAAAGCGAGACATAAAAAGATTAAATATTAATAAAGAAGAAACTGTTTCATTTTATAATTACTTTTAAGTCTATCTCGACAGTTTCTTTTTGTATAAAATTAAGATACTTTGAGAAGGGGGTGGAGGAAGAGTTTTATTTAATTAAGAGGAGCAATTGTAATGGTGAATTTTTAAAATTGAAAGGAGCTTCTATATGAGAACAAAGAAAGAGTACCTTGATGGTTTAAGTAAAATGAAGCGAAATCTGTATTCAAATGGTGAAAAGATAGACCGGCTGGACGAGAGACAACAGAAATGCCTTAACGTTATTGGAGTAACCTTTGATGCGGCTTTGGATGAAGAGACTAAAGATCTATGTACAGCGACTTCTCATATAACTGGGGAAACCATAAACAGGTTTAACCACATACACCAGAACCCTGAAGACCTGCACAAAAAACAGGACATGACGCGGGTGTTATGCCAGAAAGTAGGGGGTTGTATCCAGAGATGCATGGGAATAGACGCTTCCAATGCTATACACACGGTTTCATACGAAGCCCAAAAGGCACCTGATGCCAAGACTGCTTACCACGACAACTGGCTCAAGTGGCTGGAGCGTTTTCAGAAAGAAGACCTGGTGGGCTGCTGTGCTCAGACTGACGTAAAGGGTGAACGCCTGAAGCGTCCTTCGGAGCAAACCGATCCCGATGTATACGTTCGCGTAGTCGAGGAAAGAAGTGACGGTATAGTGGTTCGCGGTTCCAAGGTGCACATATCGGAAGCTTCCGTGGCCGATGAAATCCTGGTGGTTCCCACCCGTGCGCTGAAAGAAAACGAGGGAGAATACGCGCTCAGTTTTGCGGTTCCGGGGGATCATGAAGGGGTTAAGCAGGTGGTTCATTTCCACAACCCCAGAGATCGACAACATTTTGAGAGTGGATTAAAAGTAGGGGCAACTGATTCCTATGTTATATTTGATGACTGTTTTGTGCCCTGGGAAAGGGTTTTCCTCTGTGGAGATCCCCAACTGGGTGGGGTAAACGCCCTGCTTTTTGCCCTGTTTCACCGGCATTCTTACTCCGGCTGTAAACCGGCCATGTTTGATGGTGTTATAGGTATGGCGGCCATGGCGGCGGAAATAAACGGCATAGCCAAAGCTCCTCATGTTCGGGAGATGCTGGCGGAACTAATCATGCACGCCGAGCTGGGTTACGCTGCTGGCTACACCGCTTCCGATTTGGGCAAAGCCGAGGTTTATATGCCTGGTTACGGTTTTATGCCTTTTGGGCCTGGCAACTGCATTCCCCACTCCATCTATGCCAACGTGGGCAGGTATCTTTCCGGAGAAGGAGTATTCCGGGAAGAGGAGATACTGTGCAATATAGCAGGCGGACTTCCGGCGACTTTCCCCTATGAAGCGGACCTGGTCAATCCGGAGACCAAGGAACTGCTTGAAAAGTACATAAACCGGACTCACGATATTCCCATTGAAGACCAGATCAAGTTCTGGCTGCTGTTTATA
>CAYODA010000221.1:0-2432 GCA_964402625.1 uncultured Syntrophomonadaceae bacterium
GTCGGGAGCCGGCAAACACAACAACCCGGTACAAGAAAGCACATAAGATATTTTCAGAGTAGGAATAAATTAAATTTTTATAAATTGATTTCATGGACTGGGTGCCGGAGTTTCCGGGGCACCCAGTCCATGCGTTGTCCTGTGTTTATTATATCGCATTGTTTGAAATGAAAATAATGTAAAAACAAAAAGGAAAATTGAGAAGAAAAACTTGTAGAAAAATCTTGGCAAAGGCAGGTGAGAAAAGGTTATTAACCACCGATAGCAGGGTTATAACCGGCAGAACATGATAGGAAAAGTAAAAAACAGATTGCGCACTCTGGGAGCACGAGTAACAGTCTACATACTGCTGCTGGCCTTGATCCCCCTGGTAGCTACTTCCATATTACTTTACAACGAGGTGAGGCAGTCTTATATCCAGGGAGAGCAAACCAACCTGGAAAATCAGGCGGGAATTTTTCTTGCCTGGCTGGAGGAATGGGAAATTATACTTGAGCAACTTTCCCGTCAGAACGTGATACGCGAACAGGGGACGGCCAGTGCAAATTATCTTCTTGAGGCCAGATTCCAGCAGTCTGCTTATTATGATGCGCTATTTTTGATTGATGAAGACGGTCAGCTAGTGGCTGGAGCAACCCGTGATGCGGAGGAAGTACGGACCATTGGAAGAGAAGAGGCTGAAGAGATACCAGTAATAAATGATGCGTGGTTTGATAAAGCCTTATCAGGGGAAACGGCGTTTTCCGAACCGTATATGTCACGGCTTTCCGGGAGCGAAGTGGTTACTCAAGCTGTTCCCGTGGAAGTTAACGGGGAGATATCGGGAGTGGTAGCCGGTTCGGTATCAATGTCAGAAATTCACAACCAGATGGATAACCTTATACTGGGGGAAGATTCCGAGGCTTACCTGGTAGACGGTGAAGGTATCCCTGTCACCACAGCGGATTCTGTCAGGGGGGTGGGAGAACCCCTGGAAACCAGGGCGGCAGAAGCCATAAACCGCCAGGAATCGGGGATGGACTTTTATGATAATGCTGCAGGAGAGCCTGTTCTGGGCCGCTACACCCACATACCGCACCTGGGTTGGGGGTTGATACTGGAAACGGAAGAAGAAGCGGTGCTGGGACCGGTACATGATATCCAGTATACCCTGGCTGCAATACTGGTAGTAACGGTAATAATAGTTATGGTGGCTGCGCTGTTTATATCCAGGAAAATCACCAGGCCCATCACCGAGGTTGCTACTACTGCGGACATTATTGCCGGAGGAGACTTTACCAGTGAAGTACCGCCCCACCTGTTAAAACGCGAAGATGAAATAGGAAGGTTGGCTGCTTCGTTTAATTCCATGGGAGAAAACCTCTCACATCTCATAAAGCGCGCTGTTGACACTGCCACAGGCGTAAATGAAGGAAGCGAATCGGTTTCTTCCGCGGCAGAAGAGATGAATGCCTCCCTGCAGGAGATTTCCTCTACTACCAACGAGTTTGCCGGCCAGACGCAGCAGATGAGTGATAGTTCACAGAAAATGGCCGAAAACAGCTCCAGTATATCGGAAAAAGCCAACCAGGGACAGCAGGCCATAAAGGATGTTAACCGCCAGATGGAGCTGATAGGTGAAAAGGTCAAAAACCTTCAGCAGGCTATTAACCAGGTAAACCAGCGTTCGGATGATATAGAAGGTATTCTCCAGGTAATTACCGACATGTCTGAACAGACCAACCTTCTGGCCCTTAATGCTGCCATAGAAGCGGCACGCGCCGGTGAACATGGAAAAGGTTTTACCGTGGTAGCCGAAGAAGTGCGAAAGCTGGCTGAAAGGTCCGCGCAGTCGGCTTCAGAAATAAGTGAGATTGTGCAGGCAACCCAGCAGGACAGTAAACAGGCCCTGGAAGAGATGGACCAGGGGGTAAAAGAAGTAGATGAAGGTTCCCGGGTGATAGAGAACGCCGGAAAAACCTTTCAAGAAATAATCGACGAAGTAGGGGAGGTTTCCAGCCAGATAGAAAGCGTGGCTTCGGCGGCCCAGGAGTTGAGTTCAGGCAGCCAGGAAGTTGCAGCTACGGTGCAGGAGCAATCCTCTACCATGGAAGAACTTTCTGCTTCTGCCGAAGAACTGCGTAGCTCTGCGGAACAGCTGTTTGAGGAGTTGAAAAAGTTCAAGTACAGTTAGCGCCCAGTTAGTACAGATAGGGACATTCCTCTGAAGGAGGTGTGTCCCCGCATCTTAACCGGGAAGACGATGGAACCGTTCCCGCAGGCAAAGCCTACTTTTACTTAGTTTTACTTGGCTTGAGTAGTCACCCTGGTGCTGCTGTCGCAGCGCCACCACTATAAAGACAAAAATGTTTTCTAAGCTAACGCAGGGTTGTTGTGTTTTGCCGGCGACCGACATTAGAGGGAGATTTAGCAAAGCTTGGCGAAGCGAGGCT
>CAYODA010000222.1:0-2427 GCA_964402625.1 uncultured Syntrophomonadaceae bacterium
TAATAAGGGACCAGTTCAATCAGGGCCCTTACCGCGTAACGTGCTTTTGTGGACAGCTGCATGAGTTAAACCTCCTTTAGATAAGATGGTTGGAAAGTAATATACCAAATATTGCAAAATCATGCATTAAACAAAACAGTTAACTCTACCATGATGATATCATTACAGTACTTTCTTTCATATTAAAATAGTGAAACCTTAAAGTCAAATATTGATTGGAATTTTTGTTTCTTTTTCACTTACCAGAATAGCGAAGATACGGAAGACAAAAAAGCGGAAATTGATAACGGAAAGGAAGGCACGGGTGAAACCGGAGAAGAAGATGATGAAAAAAAAGGCCCGGCCGAAGATGTAGCCGGACCGGGTGAAAATCCACTGGTACAGCTTGTTAAAAAGTTAATTAGAAGAATAATAAAGCTATTGACTGGAAACCGCTTGTTCTGAGCCGGCCGGTTCCTGTCGAGTAAAGTAAGTCAAAACAACACATATTAACAGCAGCCCGGCGGCGGTAAAATAAGCCCCGGCGTAGGTCCCGGTCAAATCCCGGACTACACCGCCCAAGTATCCTCCAGCAACGCCTCCAACTCCCCAGGCAGTAAACAGCATACCGTAGTTTATTCCCAGGTTCTTTATCCCGAATAGATGAGAAGCAGTTGCCGGGAACACTGAAAGAAGTGCACCATAACAGTAGCCGCAAATCATGGTTCCAATCAACATCAAAGGCACCGTAGTATAAGAGCTGAATAAAACAAAATTCAAGGCCTGCAGTCCGAAAATAAAGTACATGGTGGTTACCCTTCCCCACCGGTCCTGGGTATACCCGGCTCCAATCCTGCCGAGTGCATTAAAGACGGCCAGGGTAGCTACCTGGTAAAAACCCAGGGCAGCGCCGGTTTGCTCTACAGAAATGCTGGAGAGGTGGCCCACCATCATGAGCCCGGCCAGTGAGCTAAAGGCAAACATGATCCAGAGCATATAGAACCGGGGAACGCGCAGAACTTCGCTCCACTCATAATCATTCTTTTTTCCCGTGGTATTTGTATCCAGGATACTTTCTTTTTCATTTACACCTCCCGCGGGTATGTAACCCCGGGGTGGAACTTTAACAAGTTGGGCAAAGAAGATAATGGAAACCAGAAATATCCCGCCCATGGTGAGCAGTGTCATTTCCATCCCGAGGTTTACAATCATTAGTTCCGCCATGGGGGCTATAATAATAGGGGCGCCCCCAAAACCACTTACTACTATCCCGGTTATCAACCCTCTTTTTTCCGGGCCAAACCACTTGACGGCAGAAGGTGTGGTAGAACAGTAAACAGCGCCTATGCCGGTTCCAACAATTACTCCAAAAGAAACAGCCAGTCCAATGAGGGATAACCAGAAATAGGACAATAATAATCCCAGGCCGACGCACAATCCTCCCGCGGTTATTACCATGCGCGGGCCTAGCTTGTCCTGGGCACGTCCTCCAGGAACCATCATCAAGGCAAACATACCGCAGGCAATCATGTAAGGAATTTGGGATTCAATGGAGCTCCATCCCAGGTCTTCCTGAAGGTAGCGGGCAATGATACTCCAGGAATAGAGGACTCCTATTCCCAGGTTGGCGCCAAGGGCCGCCAGGGTTACCAGCCAGGCGCGTCGGTTTAAAACGCGTCGGTTTAAAACATGGTTCATTTTCAACAACTCCTAGCAAGATGTAGTATTTTGATGAATTACAAAACCAGTTACTTGACTTTAACCGACAAGCAACATGCCTAAGATACCATATCATATTTATTTTTGCTTTGGAATACGCGTGCTTAAAGTTTAACTTATTAGAAAAACCGTTATTTTCTGATGTGTGTTGCCGGTCTTAATTACTTGAGAAAAAATACGCTTTACTCCAAGGAAATTATAAAATAATAAACCGGCTGACCCCCGTAATGCAGCTCAACTTCTACGAAAGGAAAGGCTTCTTCTATAGTTTCTTTTATTGAATTTGCTTCTATTTCATTTATTTCTTCCCCGTAAAGCAGGGAAACCAGTTCATCTTCGTCTTCCAGTATGCTTTTCAGGAGCTCCAGGGTAGCAATAACCAGGTCGTTTCCCCAGCTGTATATTTCCCCCTGGCAAACTCCCAGGTAACTTCCTTTTTCAATGTTGCTGTTACCTTTATTTGTTTCCCGGATGGCGTAAGTTACTTCTCCTGCTTTTACCATATTCTTGCTCTCCTGCATTGCTTCCAAATTTTCTTGAATGCCAAGTCCGGGTTGATATGCCATAAGCGCTGCAATTCCTTCCGGAATGTTGCGGGTCTTGAGCACTTCCACCTCCTTATGGGCATGTTTGCTGGCCTGCTCGGCTACGAGCTCGATGTTTTTGTTGTTGGGTAGAACTATCAGTTTTTCCTGTGGAGAAGCATGAATGGCTTCCAGTAGTTCTTCT
>CAYODA010000223.1:0-2356 GCA_964402625.1 uncultured Syntrophomonadaceae bacterium
AATAAACTGATCCGGGAAAGAAAAATAAGCCGGGGAGAGTGAACCTGTATGAAAGGCCCTAAAGCAGCCGGGCTGTTTGTTTTGTTGTTGTTTGCGGCAGGGTGCCTGGGCGGTGAATACCGGCCAACGGAAAATAATTTACCGGAAAGGGACGGTAAAATTATTGAGCTACCTGCACCTGCCCGTGACGGGCTGGTATCGGTAGAAGAGGCTTTAAACCAACGGGAATCTACCCGCGAATTTAGGGATCGTGTCCTGGAATCCGACGAGCTTGCCCAGATCCTGTGGGCTGCTTCTGGTGATGTGTACGACGGCACTACAGGTGCTACCAGGGTGGCGCCTTCCGCCGGAGCTACTCATCCCATGGAAGTTTACCTGGTAGCAGGCAGGGTGGAGGGCGTAGAAAAAGGTGTGTATGATTACCGGCGGGAGGATCATACCCTCCAGCAAATAAAGAAAGGAGACTACCGGGAAGAGCTGGCAGGTATGGCTCTGGGTCAGCAGGCCATTGTAGAGGCCCCTGCTTCTATGGTGCTGGTGGCCTATTACGGCAGGACTACGGACCGTTACGGGGAACGGGGGGAGCGGTACGTGCACATGGAAGCGGGTCATATGGCCCAAAATGTCTCCCTGCAGGTGGAAGCACTGAACCTCTCCACGGTGATAATAGGTGCATTTGACGATAATGAAGTGGCCAGCCTGTTGGGAGAAGAAGGTGCTCCCATGTTAATAATGCCCCTGGGCAGGGGGAAATAGCTTGAGGCACTTATAAAAAAGAAATAACATTAATTTAAATTGTTCTAGAGGAAATTAGAAAGTTAAATAGAATATGAATTATAATAATAGGGATAATTACTAAGGTAAGGTAGGGGCAACCCTTATTTACGGGAAAGACAAGTTAATGAAGTAAACTTTTAATTTAATTAAGCGTATTGACAGTATGCCGGTGTTATGCAATAATTTAAAAGATAAAAAGCTATTTTTAGCTCTTATTTTTTGTCAACTCTAGTTCACTATTTCACAATGTTGAAAAGCTTGGAAACCTTTAAAAAATTCAGAACAAAGTTCTTGAAAAGTATCTTTAAATTAACCGGTTAGCATCTCCAGAGGGGGGCATAGAATGAGAAGAAAGTCGTGGGATAATTTGCGGGAAGAAATAGACCGATGCAGGATGATATACCCTGATATGAAAGACGCGGAAGAAATGATCCGCCTGGTTCTGCAGGCAGAAAAAGATTTTTACCGGGATTATCCGCGGGCCATGGAACCGGTTCATTTCGGATGGTCTGAAGAGGAGATCAAAGAGAAGTTTAAAGATGACCAGACGCTGGGTATGGATCGTTTGGAGATAGAAACCAACTCTTTCAAGGAGCTACTTTCGTATCTTGCCGGGGCCCTTTCCGGGTCTAACCGCGAACTTGAAGGGGCACTGGAGGAGATGAAAGAAAGAATCAATTTCCGGCTGCCGGTGGTCAGTGAGTATACAACCCTGGAAGAAGCTGGAATGATGTTTGAAGATATTGAAAAAGAAACGTCCCTGGAGCAGGATCTGGCGACGTTTCTTTTTCATTTTTCCCTTTCTTCCCTTTTCCAGCGCAGGATGGAACTTCTTCTGAGTGAAATTGACACAACCATGTGGCGCAGGGGAGATTGCCCCGTATGTGGACAAAAACCGCATTACGGTATGCTTCGCAAGGAAGATGGGGCTAAAATAATGGAATGCTGGCTCTGTGGAACCAGATATCAGCACATGCGCGTTAAATGCCCATTTTGTGATAGTGAAAACAAAGACGAGATAGGATTATTTACTGCTGCCAATTTGAAAGTCTGTCGTGTTCACTTTTGCAAAGAGTGTAACGGTTATTACAAGATATTTGACCTCCGGGAGTATCGAGGAGGGGAAGCCAACCTTTTCGTGCACCATCTGGCCACCCTTTCTCATGATCTCCTGGCGCAGAAAGAGGGATTCAGCCCGGGTTCCGGGCTTGAATGGGTAAGTGATATAGAGTTGTCGGGTCAAGACCACAAACATTAGGAGGTGGATGTTCTTCATGAAGTTATCCAGACGTAGCTTTCTTAAGCTAACCGGCACGACTGCTGCCACTGCTACGCTGGTCGGCGCAGGTTTCCGTAAGGCTTCTGCGTCTTACGAGTCGACCAAACTGGACTATGCCCGGGAAGTACCAACTGTTTGTACTTTCTGCGGTGTAGGATGCGGCGTCATCTGTCAGGTGAAAGACGGCGTCATAGTCGGTACCGAAGGTGACCCGGATCACCCGGTAAACGAGGGTACCCTGTGCAGCAAGGGAAGCGCCTACTACAACATTTCTTACATCTTTGACGAAAAAGGGAACGC
>CAYODA010000224.1:0-2351 GCA_964402625.1 uncultured Syntrophomonadaceae bacterium
AGAGATTTGTTTAATATTATTTATAAGTACGCTGGTAGCTAAAAGGAGGCCTTAAATTTGGTTAAGGTAGTGTCGATGGCTCCGGTGACCGAAGATTTTGTGCAAAACATGCTTGAAAGCAAAGGGGTTAAAGGGGTAGAAGCCGTAGTTGCGGCTTTTTTTTCCCCGGAGGAAATGAGAAGTGCGCTGCAGGAGGCAGACTATATCATTGGAGACTTTTCTTTTAAAAACGTAATTACGGAAGAAACAGTTGGTTACTTAAAAAAGGCCCGGTTTATTCAGCAGCCCAGTGTGGGTTATCAGCACATAGACGTGGAAGCCTGCGCCAGGGCAGGAATTCAGGTGGCAAACTGCGCCGGAGCCAATACAGTAGACGTGGCGGAACACACGGTAATGAGCGGGCTGTGTCTTGTAAAGAAGGTTATGACTTCTTCGTATACTACCAGGCAGGGAGAATGGAGGCAAATGGAAATTGCCCCCGGGGAACTCTCCGGTAAAGTGTGGGGAATTTTGGGGATGGGACGTATTGGCCAGGCGGTAGCCCGGCGGCTTTATCCTTTCGGGGTGAAAACACTGTATTATAGTCGCAGCCGCCTCAACGAAAGTTCGGAAAAAGAGTTAAATGCGGAATACCGCGACTTCACCGATCTGCTTGGCGAAGTGGACGTCTTAAGCCTCCACTGTCCCCTTACTCCCGAGACCAGGAATTTGATCAACAAAAAGAGCCTTGCTTCCATGAAAACCGGGGCGGTTATTATAAACGTGGCGCGGGGAGAGATAGTTGATGAACAGGATCTGGCCGATGCTCTCCAGGAAGGCAAACTTTCGGGAGCCGCCGTAGATGTTTTCCGTGAAGAACCTATCAGTCGCGACAACCCGCTATTAAAACTTGACATGTATAATCTGCTTCTTTCTCCCCATGTAGCCGGTGTTTCCGAAGAATCTAAGATACGCATAATGAATATGACTTTTGATAACCTGGTCAGGGCTATTAATGGCGAGCGCCCCGAGAACCTGGTCGTGGGATGAATAGTTAATTTAAGATTATAGTCAATATCTGGGGAACCAAAAACGGGCATGAAGATATCTATGGAAATAGAAGCTTAAATGCGTGATGGTAAGCATCAGGAGGTGGCAAGGGCACATGGAAGAAAAAAAGGGTGTTTTAGCAGTAGACGTGGGTGGAGGCACCCAAGACATATTGCTTTACCAGCCGGGAGTAGAGATGGAAAATAACGTTAAGCTGGTTCTTCCTTCCCAAACCCGGATTGTAGGCCAGAATATTAGGAGATTGACGGAGCAAAAAAGAAATATTTTCCTCCATGGCTACCTCATGGGCGGCGGGGCTTCTTCCGGCGCCGTTAAAGACCACCTTAAAGCTGGACTCAAGGTTTATGCCACCCACCAGGCCGCCCTTACCATAAAAGACGATATTGACAGGGTTACCGCGCTTGGAGTTCAGATAGTAGAAGAGCCTCCCGAAGGCTGCCATCCGGTAGAATTCGGAGATATAAGCCTTCATTCGCTGGAGAAGGCATTGGGGGAATTCAATTTAGAGCTTCCCCCGGTTTTTGCTTTTGCCGTTCAGGACCACGGCTTTTCACCCCATGAGAGCAACCGAAATTTTCGCTTTTCGCACTGGCAGGAATTTCTCTCTTCCGGCGGGCACCTGTCCGACTTGATTTATGATGAGAACAGCCTTCCCCCGTATTTTACCCGGATGAAAGCAGTTCTGGACAGCTGCGGGGAAAAGGCTCAAAAAATCTGGCTGATGGATACGGGAGCTGCTGCAATCATGGGGGCCCTGGAAGACCCGGAAGTTAAGCGGAGGGCTGCAAACCAGGGCTGCCTGCTGGTCAACGTGGGCAACCAGCATACTATAGCTTTTTTACTCTCGGGTAGCAGGGTTTACGGGGTTTTTGAGCACCATACCGGCCGGCTGACTCCCGAAAAATTATCCGACTATCTGACACGCTTTAGAACTGGCGAGATCTCCCACGAGGAAGTTTTTAACGACCACGGCCACGGCTGTGCAGTCCTTCAGGAAGCCCGGAGCTTCTCTTTTGATTTTACTGCCGTTACCGGTCCCCGGCGAAGCCTGGCTTCCCATACGGGTTACCTGGCGGTCCCACGCGGGGATATGATGCTTTCCGGTGCATTTGGCCTGGCCAAAAGTGTACGATATAAAATGGGGGAGCCCCTGTTTGAGTAGTCCCCCCGGCGCCGCTATTGCAAGTTTGTTATATAGATAAGGATTTTTTAATCAGGATTTTTGGATAAGGATTTTTTACTTAAATTTTTGTAACTACTCAGGCCAAGTAAAGGTAAGTTAAGAGGCAGGCTGTGCCTGC
>CAYODA010000225.1:0-2304 GCA_964402625.1 uncultured Syntrophomonadaceae bacterium
TATTCTTGGCACAACTGATGAATTTTATGCGGCTATTTTAAACAACTCATCTTCTATATATTGTTGCTTTAAACCGGCATGGATAAATTTTGCTGTTAGGTCTGTGAAGATTTTAGCAACCAGGGGAAAATTATGAGTTCTTTAGAACTGTATCCTACCCATTTAAACCCGCTTTTGTACAAACCTGGAAGGCCTCTTCCGCAAAAAGCTGCTGTAATCGGAGCTGGCAATATCGGCCCTGACATCGGGTACTATTTAAAAAGTTCTATGCCGGAAAACCGCCTTGTCCTGGTAGATATCGTGGAGGAGCAGCTGAAAAAGGCAGAGGAAAGAATCAATGGCTACCTGCAAAAAGCCCTTGATAAGAAAAAGATGAAACAGGAAACGGCTGATGCTGTAGCTAATGGCATTGTTTACACCTCAGACTATTCCGAGCTGGAGAATGCGGACCTGGTGATTGAAGCGGCAACGGAAGAGCTTGATATCAAGAAAAAGATTATTTCCACGCTAGAAGATACGGTACGGGAAGATACCATAATTACTTCCAATACCAGCTCTATTCCAGCCGAGAGAATTTTTGCCGGGGCCAGGATACCTTCCAGGACGACCATTACCCACTTTTTTGGTCCTGCCTGGCGCAACCCAGCGGTTGAAGTTATTAGGTGGAGCGGCGTGGATCAGGATACCGTGGACTATCTTAGGTGGATGTTCTGCATGACTGGCAAGGTTCCCTTTGTTTCCGCGGATAAACTATGCTTTATCTTGAACCGTATCTTTGAAAATTGGTGCAATGATGCTGTTCTCCTCCTCGATGAAGATGTTACTTCCCGCAAGGTTGACCAGGTAGCGAAGGAGTTTGTTGCTGCCGGTCCCTTCTTTGTTTTAAACATGACCTGGGGCAACCCGATTATTGCCAGAACCAACACCCAGAAAATGATAGAAGAGGGCGAGCACTACAAGCCTTCCTATCTCCTCCGTTCTGTAGATAGCTGGGTTACCCTGGGTCCGGGCGAGAAAGAAGAAGTTGAACCGGATACAGCAGAAAAAATACGGAATCACCTCCTGGGAGTGCTTTTTTCACAGTCCTTCGACGTTATTAACAAAGGCATAGGCACTCTGGAAGATCTAAACCTGGGCTGTATGGTCGGGCTTGGTTTCCGTAAAGGCCCCTTTGATATTATGAAAGACATAGGGGAAGGAAATGTTAAAGACATTATAACCAGGTACCAGCGGAAGCGTCCCGGTATGCCCGGCCTGGAAGGGGAATACAAAAAGTACCAGGATTTTAAGAGACATATCCTTGTGGACGAAGTAGATGGAGTAAAGGTCCTGACCATCAGGCGTCCTCAGTTTATGAATGCATTAAGCGACGAGGTGAACAAGGAGATCCTGGAAGTGCTGCAGGAAAATGAGTCTGATCCTTCGGTTAAAGGTTTCGTCATAACAGGCTACGGGGACCAGGCGTTCTGCGCAGGTGCAGAGGTAGGTAAGTTCTGGGAACTCTTAGGAAATTTTGAAGCTTCGACGCAGTACTCCAGGGACTGCTCTGTGCTCCTCCGCCACCTGGATTCCTGTTCCAAGCCTGTAGTAGCTGCTATTAACGGGTTGGCCCTTGGCGGAGGGTTTGAACTGGCGGTCCGCTGCCACAAGCTTGTTGCGGAAGAGAAAGCCTGGTTCCAGTTTCCGGAAGTGACACTTGGGATCTTACCCGGCATAGGAGGGATTGTTGTCCCCTACCGTAGGTGGCCGGGTGCTTCCGATAAGTTCCACAACATGATACGCCAGGCAGAAAGGATGACAGCAAAAGAAGCTTATGACCTGGGTATTATTTCCGCCCTGGAAAGTGATTACTACAGCCTTATTCAAAAGGCGGTGCAGGAAGTTAACGATATGGCAGGCAAACCCTTACCGCAGATTCCTGATGAACCGGTGGAGATATCAACACCTGACCCCCTGGAAAGCCCTGTGGAAGCTCCCCCTCAGCAAGGAAGTTGATGCGATTGTTACCAGGGCAATTCAGGAAGCAGCAGCACAACCCTCTTTAGAGGAAGCGCTGGAGGTTAATTATAAAGCCTCTGGTGAGGTTGCTTGCACGGAAAGTGCCAAAGAAGGCATTTCGGCCTTTATGGAGAGGAGAACCCCTAAGTTCACCTAATTCCTGGTATGTCTTCCTCAACAAGAAATGGAAGAAAATGTTAGGCGGGGCTGTCTCAAAGGAATTTGGAACAGCCCCGCCTTTTTTCAGCTGGGGAGTTTTTATTATAAATCAAAGGCTGTGACACCTTCTCCTCTAATTAAAATCTT
>CAYODA010000226.1:0-2293 GCA_964402625.1 uncultured Syntrophomonadaceae bacterium
ACCCTTACCAGGCAGGCGCCCCCGTCCTCCCTTTCCAGCAAGGATTTGTCTTCCCGGCAGTTCAGGGCCACTTCCCGGGCCTGCTGCAGGACATGCGTAAGAAAACGGCACTGCCAGGCATTGAGGTACCAGGGAAAATAGCCGGGCTCAAAAGAGCGGAACATGGGCCACTGGTTCTTGCCCCGGAACTTGAAACCCAGCTGCTTTATCAGCGCCAGCTCCCGGTCATCCAGGTCCTCCTTATTGTCAAAAGTAGCCGAAAGGCACTTCTGGCGCAGCAGCAGGTCTTCATCGTCAACCTCTATTTCACCGTTAAGCATGTCCAGACATACATCCAGGCCTTCGCTTCCCAGGTACGCGTTTAGCCCGAAAACGTCACCCAGGGCTCCCATGATACAGCAGTAAGCCGTTTCCCCCGTCTCCGGGTCCACTACCCCGAACAGGTTGTCGTCGTCCATCCAGCCCCAGGGTTCGATCTCTTTAAATTCCACTGCAGCCCGGAAGAGCGCTTCCCATTCCTGCAGGGCAGGCTCCCTTTGCTCAAGCCCTTCGGATTTGCCCTCTGCCGCAGGGCTTTTCGAAGAAGGCCGGGGATCTCCGGCGCTGGCGCTGGCGCCGGTGACAGCGCCTCCACTCCCGACCCCGCTTTTTTCTTCCTCCGTCAGGGGGGAACCACAGCATTTTTTGTATTTCTTGCCGCTTCCGCAGGGGCAGGGCTCGTTGCGGCCCACCTTGACAGTAGAGCGGGTGCCCTTTACCTCGTCCAGGCCGGAAAAGAAACCGGCACTGGCATCGCCCCCGGAGGCTTCGTCTCTATTTTTGGCATCCCGTGACCGTTTTTCTCCCGGCTTCTCTTCTTCAAAAAACTCATCTAGCTTCATTTGGCCGCTCTTTTCTCTCCAACCATCACCTGCAAAATCTAACTCCCCCTCGGGAAGCGGCTGCAGCTCCTCCTTCTCGTAATTCTCAAAAACATGGGCCGCCGTCCAGCCCTTTAGAATCCACTGCGGGGTGTGGTTGAGCATTTTCATTAACGCATCCAGAAACGGCTGCACTTCCTCCTGCGAGCTAAACTCCACCCTTTCCAGAACCCCCTGAACCAGCTCCATGTGGGGCATACCGTTTAGATAATTTTCCTGTATCTCTAGTATCTCCAGCCTGGCATCTTCTTCTTCATCTCCGGCAACCCTGAAAAAATCTTTTAGCTTGCCCTGCACCAGGCGGTGGAACTCTTTTACCGGCGGCTCCCACAGAGACAGGTATTCCTCTTCTGCCGCCAGACGGGCTTCTTCTTCGGTAACCGGGCGGAAAGGAAGGTAATCCCTCCGGGCCCGTTCCTCCAGGAGCCACTCCACATCATCCAGAAAAACGGAAGTATAATACCCCTTATCGTACCAGAAATCATAGGGGCTGTCCTCGTCACAGGCTTCCCGGTCCAGTATCTCCTGTAAAGACCTTCGTTTCATGTTAAGCGACAGAACGTGCTTTACCTCCTGGTAAAGGCCTTCAAATTCCCGGGCTCCGTGGAAGTAAAGCAGGCCAGTCACAAACTGCAAAATCCTTTCCCGGTTTTTCTCCGCTTTCGTTCCCGCCACCGGTTACACCTCTTTTCCTGGTAATTTATACACAGCATTAGCCCGGTTCCCAGCCCCTGGGCCCTGCCTGGACCCTGCCCTGGGCCCTGTGGACCATGGGGTCAACTACAAGAGCTTCCTGCAAACTCAGTATAAAGTATAATAAGATCTAACACCTGTGGGTTTTAAATCCGGCATAACTGAGCCTTTTTAGTTTTTCGATACAGCACAGCTGTTTTCCTTTATTAAAGACGCCTTTCATGGATAACTATCTTACAAAAAAACAAGAGGACGGTTCTTTGTTTTATATCAATGTTTAGTCCCAAGGCTAACCCTGACCTGGTCTGGTTATGGTTTAAGGAGTGCCTTGATAATTATTACCAGGTATTGTATAATGCTCATAACATTAATACCAATCGTCTGTAAAGGATGCTAAATTCATGGGACTTGATCTTAAAATTTACATAAATAGCTCGCTGCGATTTTGTTCCAGGTATGAAGAAATTAAGCAGTGTACCTGTTTGGTTCCCAGGTTGCACTACCATAATTTTTTAGCTATCTGGAATAAAATTGTAATAATTAACTATAAAGAAGGTGTTTGTTTTGCATGAACAGAGTTTAAATATTAATAAAATACGGGAAAAGGTTAGTGATATAAAAGAAGCAATTATGCGGAAACTTTTCTACTTTTAGGAAAGCAAGGGATCATTACCCCCGAA
>CAYODA010000227.1:0-2257 GCA_964402625.1 uncultured Syntrophomonadaceae bacterium
GCTGGACCCCCTTATGGCGAAGAGCCAGGTTTTTTACGCTCGTAAAGAGAACGACGGGGCAGTGGCCGTTTCGGACGCCCGCGCCAGATCAAGATATCCGCATAAGGAGTAAACAAGCCGGCAAAAAGGTTCAGGAGATGCAAAATTCCGCGGGCCAGGGGGCGGGGAAAGCGATGCAGGAAAGCTCCCCAGCCGGGAAGGCCGAATAAAAGCGATTCACCCTGCACCCTGCTTGCCTCCAGGAAAGGAGCAACCAGGGTGCCCATCACCCGGTGATCCAGGCGGATAGTGTGATCTTCGGGTGTATCCCAGGGATAGGGCCCGGGAGGAGGATTCTTTTTGCGATCAGTTATTACCTTACCCAGGCGCAGCCCCAGGCTTCCAAAATTGGCCACGCTCAAAACCACTACCCCGTCCGGGCGGGCCACCCGGGACATTTCGCGGACGGCAAGCTGCGGGTTGTAAAAATGGTCCAGGGCCCCCTTGCAGTAAACCACGTCGAAGGTGTCGTCGGGGAAGGGCAGCTCTTCGGCAAAAGAACGCACCAGTTCCATCTCCAGGTTGTTTTCAGAAAGAGCCAGGCGTGCTTCCTGCAGCATGTATTCGGAAACTTCCACCCCGACGCCGTGCATCCCGCGGGAGAGCAGCTGCATGGCATCTACGGCGCGGCCACAGCCCACGTCCAGAAAGAAACCTCCGGGGCGGAAGGCAGCATCCAGGGTCTTTTGCGTCATCCGCTCAAAAAGGAACTCCAGGTCGGGATAGGTAACAGAGGGGAACACGTGGTCGTCGGTCCAGTTTAAGTCCACTTTTTCCGTAACTTCGAGCTCCTCTTCCTCTTCTTTTACCCCGTTTTGTTGGTTTTGTTGATTTTGTTGGCCTTCTTGGTTTTCTTTGCTTTCTTCGCTTTCTTTTTCCTCCGCAGCACTGCAGGCGGAGGATGTTTGGTTAAAGTTTTTTCTACGGGAAATTTTATCTCCACCCCCTGTTTATCCTGTTCATCCTGTTCTTTCTATTCTTTATTTATTCCGTTCCTGTGTGGTTGACACGGGGACGGAGTGCTTGTCAACTGCTTTGTTTTTCGCTGCCGGGTATTTCTTTTTCCGGTGATACAATTTCCGCCTCTTCCACGAACATTACGGGAATGCCTTCCTTCAGCGGATAAAGCCGGTTGCACTCACTGCAGAAAAAGCCTTCCGGGCGCTTCTCCAAAAACACCTTGCACACCGGGCAAACCAGTATAGACAATAGTTCTTCGTGCACTCAACCCGCACCTCCTTATAATTATGCCGTGCTTGGACAAATACGGCCTGCCTCTACCTCTACGCCTCACTCACAGGTTTCCTGCATATCCTCAAGCAGGCGCTTCCACCAACGGCCCAGGTCGTCGCGGCGCACGGTTTCCCGCAGCCGCCGCATTCGCTCATCTTTCTCTTCTACCGGCATCTCCAGGGAATAACGTATCTTTTCCGCTACATCGCGGGTGCTGTAGGGGTTTACCATAACCGCACCCTGCAGCTGCTCGGACACGCCGGCAAAGGGGCTGAGCATGAGAACGCCGGAATTGTCCACCCGGGAGGCCACCAGCTCTTTGGCCACCAGGTTCAGGCCGTCCCGGAGCGGTGTAACCAGGGCCAGGTCGGCGGCGAGGTAATGGGCAACCAGCTCGTTTAAATCCAGGGAAACAAAGCGGTACAGCACCGGCACGTGCCGGAGGGTGCCAAACCTGCCGTTAATGCGGCCCACGGTTTCCTCTACCAGCCGGCGCAGTTCCCGGTAATCCCGGTTTTCCGTGCGGCTGGGCACAGCTATCTGCAAAAAGGTAAAACGTTCCCGGTATTCGGGGTTTTCTTCCAGGAACAGCTCCACCCCGCGAAGCCGCTCTACAATTCCCTTGGTATAATCCAGCCGGTCCGCCCCCAGCGCCAGGAATCTTCCGGCGGTATCCTCGCGGATGGAAGCAGCCCTCTGCCGGACTTCCGGCCTGGAGGCAAGCTCTTCAAAATAAGCCGATTCTATCTCCACCGGCCGCGCCCTGACCGGGATTTTCCTCCCCTCCCGGAAGACCGCCTCCCGGGCCCTGTCAACCTGCACGGCTTCTTCTCCCAGGAGATATTCCACGCACCGCAGGAAATTTTCCACGTAGCGGGGGGAGTGAAAGGCAATACTGTCGGCTCCCAGCACACCCTCCAGAATTTCCCGGGCCCAGGGGAGGACGCTGAATACTTCCAGGGGCGGGAAGGGGACGTGCCAGAAG
>CAYODA010000228.1:0-2249 GCA_964402625.1 uncultured Syntrophomonadaceae bacterium
AGACGCAGCAGGCTCAAAAAATTTTTATGCAATACCAGTCTCCGGGGGGCCAAGCTTACTAAAATGTTAATGATCGTATCTTCGCCTTTACCTTTTTCCTCAAAGCAGTAACTCATGGAACTACTTTCTCCTCCTTCAGCTGATTTATCGGCATAAAGGTATAACTCTCCTGAGGAAGCAAGATCAAGGTGCAATACTTCTATGCGGGAAGAGCGCATGCTTAGCTGCATCTTTAAGATACCCAGGTAGGTGTACCTCCTGCTGCTGGCAAAGTAATCTCCCAGGTAAAAATAAACTTTCTCCTCCAGAAAGCGAAACAGGTCGGGAAGGCGAAAACGCAGGAAACCCTCCAGGTTCAGGTGTGCATATCCTTCATGGAGGTACTCCTGAAGTTTATCTTTAATGGCAAATCCCTGCATTTCTTCTCCTGTTTCTTCGGCTATCAGGGCAAGCAGTTTATTGATCTCTTCTGTAGAAAGAAGTTCACCGTTTTGTACCAGGAATTCTTCAATTACGGGGTACTTTAACTCACCGGCAATATAGTTCCACAGGGCATCTGTAATTAAACAAAAGACTTCTTTTTCTTTTGACTCGGGCCACCTCAGGGTTAAACTGGTTTTACCTCCCAAAACCGACCTCTCGCAGGATATGCCTATCTCTGATAGACCACTACCTTTTTTCTGCCTTTCTACTGCAGGCATAATATCCGGGTAGCCATTATTTAAAACCAGGCACAGGTGACTCATCCCAGGTTCACCTTCCCTTCTTCTTAACTAGTATATGTTTTGTAAGCAAAAAGGGGAAGAAGAAAGAAAAAGAGGTTTAAATTGAAGCCGGCGGTGGCCCGCCGCAGGTGTGGCGGGCCACCGGTATAAAATAAAAAAGGAAGATTATAATAGAGGTGTCATCCGCAAGCAAGGTGGCCTGCTGCTTAAAAATACTCTTTTTTTTCAATATGTATTCCCCTCGAGGAAAGCTCTTCCCGGAAGGTGTGCGGGGAAATTCCACCTTCCGCTTCCGGGGCGAATACGCCGGTTCGACTTACCTGCCCCCTGCCCAGCATTAATGCTCCCACTGCCAGGGGAAGGCCGGTGAGGTTTTTCATACGATCAACTGCGCGGTACACCTGGTGGCATTTTTCTCCATCCTTTTCTCCGTAAACATCCACCCGTATTCCCGAACACCCGGTAGAAGGCCCCAGTTTTTTCAACAGGGGCATGGAAGAGTTTACTATCTTCCCCAGCACCTGTTTTTTTCGGGGGGTGCCGGTAAGCCTTAAACTTGCCAGGCACCTGGTTAAATGATTGAGGCTATTTTCTTTTAACCCGCCCTTCAGGGTGACTTTCTGCACACCCGTCAGGTACCGGGGGAGCGTAACCGGTTCCGGATGACCTACATTATAAGTAAAAACTTCGCCCAGGGAAGAACCAAAATCCACTTTTTGAGGTTCACTTCCCGCCTTTACTTCTATCTCATTTCCATCTATAAATACCGGCACTACACCGTCAAAAATATGCAGGGTGTGAAGTATGACCGCAAACCCTTCAGAATCGCTGGCACTTCCTCCCCAGTAAACGTTTATTTCCCTAACATTTCCCAGCTCCCGGAATCCTTCACAGGCCATTAAATTGCTCATTCCCGGCGTCCATCCCATGCCGGTTATTACCGCAACACCTTTTTCCCGGGCCTGGTCATCCAGGGGAAGCACTGATTTTATAGCGTCGTGGTCGTCGCAAATACTGACGTAGTCTACACCGGCCTCCAGGCAGGCCGATACCACTTTCTTTTCAAACCTGTAAAAAGGACCAACCGCACCACAGGCTACATCATAACCCTTTATTTTCTGCACGGCACCCTCATGGTCTTCCGCATCAAAGTCCGTCACCGATACTCTGGAGCTGTTCAACTGCCTGGCAAAATCGGCGGCTTTATCCCGGTTAATATCCGCCAGGACTACTTCTTCCACATCATCCTGGGTTAATAAATCTTCCACAGCGCGGGCGGCCATTTCTCCCGCCCCGCCTAAAACAATAACCTTCAATGGACTCCTCCTCCTTATACTCAGAAAATAACTTATATGCTTTCTTGTACCGGGGTGTTGTGTTTGCCGGCTCCCGACTCAAATCAGTCATTAAGCCAAAGCTAAGGCTCAGCTTCGGCGTTCCGGCGGGCTTCCCTCGCAATTCGACTTCCATGTCTCAGTGCTCGGCGGCCAACTTCCTGTTGGCCGGCCCGCCTCCACAGCCTCG
>CAYODA010000229.1:0-2246 GCA_964402625.1 uncultured Syntrophomonadaceae bacterium
AGGAATTTGAAAAATCCCTGGAAGATCTCAGTAGGGTGGTTGAGAAAGAAGAACTGGAAGTTATTAAGATAAAAGCTGCAGAATTAATGGAAAATATAGTAGAAATAATCGAAGAAGTGGAGCCTGACGAAGGCGAGTAAGAATAAATTGCATTGTAATGTAATTGTAACTAAAAAGAAAAGAGATTGTAAAAGTAATGCAATATTAATGAGATAAAATTAACTTACAAAAATACGTGTAAACGAAGGGGCTGTTACTGGAACAGCCCCTCTTTACCGGTGGACGGGCTAACTTTTTTTAGGAAAACCCGTAGTTAAACACAGCAGGGAAAAAAGCATGGTGCTTCTTTCTTAACTTACTTTAACAGGAATAGGAGGTACGTTCCACATTGATTTATTTGGACCACCGTTCTATTGACCTGAACCAGGAGGAAATAATCTCCAGGCTGCCTCGAGAAGCTTCTTTTGACGGAATAAAGAATTACGTAAATAAAGCCATGAAAGTTATTAATTTAGCGTCGGTATACAAGCCGGCGTTTATAGAAGAAAGAGACAAAAACAGTATTAACCTGGGGGGAGTGTGGTTTACCAGCAGGGTTTTGACACTCAACCTGGAAAGCGTAGAAAGAATTTTTCCTTATGTGATAACTTGCGGTCATGAGTTTGATGAAACGGCGGCTTCAATGGATATTTTGGATCGTTATTATCTGGACGTAGTGGCTAATACCATGCTGCGCCTGGGGCAGGATAAGCTGCGGCAGATTATTCAGGAAAAATACCTGATTAATAAAACATCCAGGATGAATCCGGGGTCTTTACAGGACTGGCCTTTAGAGCAGCAGAAACAATTGTTTAGCCTGTTGGGTGACGAAGATCTTTTCCGGCAGCTCCGGGTTAGTCTTACCGATAGCTACATGATGCTTCCGCAAAAAACTGTAGCCGGGCTGATTTATCCCACCGAAAGCACTTTTGAAAGCTGTCAGCTTTGTGACCGGGAAAATTGCCCGCAGAGAAGAGCTCCCTATGATGAAGAAAAGGTAAAAAAGTACTTTTATGCTGCAAACAGCTAATATTTACCGGTATATCCGGTAAATATTAGTGAGAAATATTAATGGCTTTGTGGTCAAATTGATTGCAATTTTTACTGTGGGGTATTTAAAGCGTGGATATACTTAATCACAAATCTTGGGCAAGGATAACGTGGTATTTGTGAAGATGTTAATTACCACAATGTTTCCAGGAATATAGTAAGTCCGGGAAAATCCGGGTGTTCCACCACGTCTTTATCCATCCCGGAAGCGACCAGGGAGTAGACCCCGTCTCGCAGGGCAAAGCACTCCAGGGTTCTTTCTTCCGGGTGGACCAGCCAGTAGTGCTGCACCCCGGCTTTTTGGTAGATGTTTCGCTTTTGTATCCGGTCTTTGCGGCTGGTGGAAGGGGAAATGATTTCTACCACCAGGTTGGGAGGTCCGTCGATGCGAGTCTCTTCTACCAGTTTTTTCTGTTTTCCCGAAATGTAGAGCAGGTCAGGTTGCACCACGGTAATTTCCTGGAAGGTTACATCCAGCGGTGCGAAAAAAACTTCCCCTTCCGGGTCTATTTCGCTAAAATAATCTTCCAGTAATCTTATGAGTCGTCGTAACACGCGCTGGTGCATTACGTTAGGCGAAGGGTCTTTAACCAGGATGCCTTCCAGCACTTCGTAGCGATAGCCCGGTTCTTCCGGCAGCTTTAGATAATCCTGGTATGTATACTTTTTTGTGGTATCTACCTGGTAACTGGCTCGTTCCTCCTGAAAGGAATGTCCGGAGAGGGCTTTCATGACTTCAGGAAGGCGGTAGCGGTACTGTTTGCCTCCCAGTTTTACGCAAGGTATTTTATTCTCCCGGGTATACTTCCAAATAGTTTCCACGGAAAGGTTAAGGGCTTCGGCCAGGGAGTAGGCCGTTAATAGTTCCTGGTTTTTTTCTCCCCGCATATTATCGCCTCCCTTATCATCATACAACTAAAACCAATTAAAAACAATAAGAATCAATAAAATTTTTACCTATTACAGATTAATATTAAAATTATAAGGTTTGGAAGCATCTAAACTAAGAACGAGATAGAATGGAATGAAGCAGTTGAAATAGCTGACTAAAATAACCTTTGTAGATAACTTGACGGTAGCTTCAAAATTAGTTATGATATGGGCATCGGACATACCATATGCGCCTGTAGCTCAGGGGGAGAGCGCCTGCTTGACGC
>CAYODA010000230.1:0-2205 GCA_964402625.1 uncultured Syntrophomonadaceae bacterium
GACCAGGGACACCACACCTTACGTGGAGCTGGCTAAAATTTATGAACACCGGTGGAAGTACACAAAAGAGGCGCTTCGCGTGACCCGCCAGGCCCTGCAGCTGGCCCTGCGGCGCTACCAGGTAAACGGTGACGGCAGGGAAATACCCCTGCTGCGCCACCGCCTCCAGCGCCTTGAGAAAAAAGCTAAAACCAGTAACATTTGCAAGCCAGAAGGACCGAATCTCGGCGAAGTTTAAATTACCCGGTATTCCAGTTTACTAATTTAAAAGAATACGCTTTTTATCATGGAAAAGTTACGGGACACATTTTCCTCACCTTCCACAGGCCCCATGTGCCCCGGCAGAAGCCACTTGATGCCTTCCATGCGGGAAAGTTTATCCACGGTTTGTGCCATCTCTTTCATGTTGCCCCCCGGCAGGTCTGTCCTGCCAATACTTCCACGAAAAACAGCATCCCCGCTAATAAGCACCCCTTCGTCGGAGAGGAAATAAGAAGCGGATCCTGGAGAGTGACCCGGGGTGTGTACCACTTCTATTTCTCGATCTTGCCCTGCTTCCAGCTTCCCTTCCTGCAACAGGATATCCGGTTCGACAAAGGGTTTATCTTCACCACCGGCGGAGTTTCTGCCAAACATGCGCGCCACGGCTTCTATAACTTCCTCCTCTTTATTGTGTATGGCCAGCCTGGCACCCGCTTCTTCGCAGACCACACCTGCTGCTTCACAATGGTCCGGATGACCGTGGGTTAATAACACCAGGTCTATATCATTAAAGGTAAACCCGTCTTCTTTTAGCTTTGATTTTAAACTATCCAGGCAGGGTTCCCCAAACTCGTTCTTTACATGTCCCGGGTCCACCAGGATATTCTTTTCACCCTCGATAAAAATTGAATTGCAGTTGTTGCCTCCCCCTTCCCAGGGATACCAAAAAATACTTCCGGTTAAATGCATAATATACTTACCTCCTTTAATGGCTGGTTTTCCCTTACCCGGTACAGTGTTATAATACCTGTAAGGACGGTTCTCTATATAATAATTCACCATAATACCTGATGATTCCTCTTAATTTCAATGCCGGGAACCACTTGCAAAATCTGTAACAGGAGGCGATTCCCTTGGGTGACAGAATCAAGTCTGCAGCTGAACTGGCCATGGAAAAAACCCGAAATATAAATAAGGAAAGCTCCGGCGGCACTGCGTTCACTGACAAAGACCAGTATATAAAAGCCGCCAGGGTCCTTGCCGAAAACCTGGTAGAAGGCAATACTGAAACAGCCAAAATCAAAGAAAGCTTAAACCGCTATCCCCGGGAAGTAATCCCGGAAGTTACCGAAGTTATGCTAAAAACGTTTATAAACAAGATTAACCTGGATAACACCGCCCGGGTTTTCAAAGCTATTTCCTACTTCCGGGACGATGAGCCCACCCGGAATTCACTGGAAGAAGCCAAGAAAGTTTACCGGCATTACTACAAGCTCCGGGAAGAAAAATGGGAAGAACTGCAGAAAAACGCCCAAAAGCAGCTGTTAAGCCGCCTCAGCAGTGAAGGAATCAGCGGCTCCGCCATCCACCAGGTTAAGGCCAAAAACCACCAGGCTGAAAAACAAATAACGGAGCAACTAAACCAGGAGTACCTGCAAAACCTTTCCGGTTTTCTCTCTTTCCTGGAACAATCCCTTAACAGCCAGTCCTCCTGATTTAGTTTTAATTTTCAATATCATAATTTGCATCTTCCAGCGAGGTTATACCCGGCTCATCGCCACAAACCGGGCATGCCGGGTCCCGGGAATATTCTACTTCCATAAAACTCATGCGAAGGCCGTCGAACAAGAGAAGCCTGTTTAACAGCGGTTCTCCCTCTCCCAGTATTAATTTGATGGTTTCCATGGCTTCAATGACACCGATAACACCGGGGGCGGTACCGATCACCCCGGCTTCACTGCAGCCCGGTACTGCTCCCGGAGACGGGGGTTCCCGGAACAGGCACCGGTAACAGCCGCTTTTCGGAGTATGAAATACTGAAGCCTGTCCTTCAAAACGGAGCACGCTTCCAAAAACGTAGGGTTTTTGCTGTAAAACACAGGTGTCGTTAATAATATACCGGGTTCTAAAATTGTCGCAGCCGTCAACTACCAGGTGGTAATCCTTGATGATATCCCAGGCGTTACCCGGTTCAAGCCTGTTCTCCATTGGTATTACTTCTAT
>CAYODA010000231.1:0-2180 GCA_964402625.1 uncultured Syntrophomonadaceae bacterium
TGCACCTTGACTGCGCGCACCGCCAAAGCCTGTGCTGCCGCTGTCAAAATCACCGAACGCCCCGCCAAAATACTGCTTGAAAAATTCGCTAAAACCGCCCTCCTTGCTGTCGCTGTAGAAGTGAACTCCTTCATTCTCTGAACGATCCTGTTTCTGCCGCCGGCTATCAAAGTCTCCCTCTTTCCAGCGGCTTCCCAGACGGTCGTATTTAGCCCTCTTCTCGGAGTCTTTTAACACCTCGTAGGCTTCGTTTATCTCTTTGAATTTTTCCTCCGCCTCATTTTTTTTATCGGCGGGGTGTAAGTCCGGGTGCCACTTGCGGGCCAGCTTGCGGTAAGCTGCACTGATTTCCTTATTACTGGCCTTACGGTCTATACCCAGTATTTGGTAATAGTCACGAAATTGAGCTGCCATTTCTACCCCCTACCAGCGTTTAATTATTTCCATTTCTTTTTACTCTATTTTTCTTCGTATTCGGCATCGAACACGTCATCTTCACCTTTTCCTGAAGCAGTACCTGCCCCAGTTTCTCCCTTTGGACCGTACCCTTCGGCGGACCCGCCTTCAGCCTGCTTCTTTGCCACCGTTTCGGAAAGGGAATGGGCTGCCTGCTCCAGATCACTGCGCATAGAACGAATTTGCTCCACAGGAGCATTATCCTTCAATGCGGTTTTCAGTTCCGAAACCAGCTGATCCAACCTTGTTTTCTCGTATTCCGGCAGCTGATCACCGATTTCCTGGAGCTGCCGCTCCACCTGATAAACCAGGCTGTCCGCCTCATTGCGTTCCTCAACTTCTTGGCGCCGCTGCTTATCCTGCTCCTGCTTTTCCCGGGCTTCTTCCACCATTCGTTCGATTTCTGACTGGTCCAGGTTGGTAGAGCCGCTGATGGTGATCTCCTGCTCTTTACCCGAGGTTTTATCCCTGGCACTTACCTTAAGAATACCGTTGGCATCTATATCAAAAGTTACTTCAACCTGGGGCACTCCCCGCGGTGCCGGGGGTATCCCATCCAACCTGAACTGGCCCAGGGAGCGGTTATCCGCGGCCATTTCTCGTTCGCCCTGCATTACGTGGATATCCACTGCCGACTGGTTGTCTTCAGCAGTAGAAAATACCTGGTTTTGACGAGTCGGAATAGTGGTATTGCGCTCGATAACCCTGGTCATTACCCCTCCCATGGTCTCTATTCCCAGGGAAAGAGGGGTCACATCCAGCAGCAATACATCTTCTACCTCACCGGCCAACACGCCACCCTGGATGGCCGCACCAATAGCCACAACCTCGTCAGGGTTGACGCTCTGGTTGGGTTTCCTGCCGGTTAACTCCTTTACCAGTTTTTGTACCGCCGGCATCCGGGTCTGCCCCCCCACCAGTATAACCTCGTTTATATCATTCTTGGAAAGGCCGGCATCAGTCAGGGCAGCTTCCACCGGTCCGCGACATTTCTCTACCAGAGAACGCGTAAGGTCTTCCAATTTGGCCCTGGTCAGTTTAAGATCCAAATGCTTGGGACCACTGGCATCGGCAGTAATAAAAGGTATGCTTACCTGTGTTTCCAGGGTAGTGGAAAGCTCTATTTTGGCTTTCTTTGCCGCATCGATGAGACGCTGCAGCGCCTGCTTGTCCTGAAGCAGGTCAATGCCGTGATCCTTTTTAAACTCTTCGGACAGCCAATCTACAATAACTTTATCGAAGTTTTCTCCTCCCAGGTGGGTATCACCGTGGGTGGATTTTACTTCAAATACACCTTCGCTCACCTCCAGGATGGAGACATCAAAGGTGCCGCCACCGAGATCAAAAACCAGGATGGTCTCGCTATCCTTTTTATCCAGGCCGTAAGCCAGGGATGCCGCTGTTGGTTCGTTTACAATCCGCAGCACGTTTAAACCTGCAATTTTGCCCGCATCCTTGGTTGCCTGGCGCTGCGAATCATTAAAATAAGCCGGCACCGTTATTACCGCATCGGTAACCTTTTCTCCCAGATATTTAGAAGCGTCATCCACCAGTTTTTTTAATATCCTGGAAGCTATTTCCTCGGGAGCGAACTCTTTGTCACCTATTTGAAAACGCACGTCCTCGTTGGGGCCTTTCACCACTTCGTAAGGCACCAGCTTACGCTCATCTTCCACCTCGGAATAGCGTCTCCCCATAAACCGCTTTGTGGAAAAAATAGTCCG
>CAYODA010000232.1:0-2151 GCA_964402625.1 uncultured Syntrophomonadaceae bacterium
CTGATTACTTTTTTGAAGCTGTCGCTGTAGTACACTTCAGCCAGTTCCTGCAGGGGAGGCAGCACCTCCTGCAGCAAATCCGCTATGCGTTCTTCTTCGGACAGGTAAAGAGCCCCGTTGCGTTGGACAAAGCCGGCACCGGTCAACAGCTCCAGTACCTCTTTTTCCCGCTGCTTGTCCCTTACCTGAATCCTGCCACCGTCCGGGTTACCAGGCCTGTCTTCCGGCCGGGCTTCCGATACATCTGCCGGCCTGTCTGCCGGCCGGGCTTCCGGCGTGGTTTCCAGCTTGTCTTCCGGCACATCCCCCGGTATGCCTCCCGGGTTTTCCCGGTTTGTGCCCACTTCCACCTCTACTGCTTCCTCTACACCGCCGTCTTTGCCGGGGGCAAGGGGATCGATGCACAGGGAACCGTAACGGAATTCAACCCGGGCGGTAACCGCCTCTTCATCTTCCCCTTCATCCTCTGCCTCTTCCACTTCCCCGTAATCCAGGTAAACACGGGCCTGCAGCGGCTCCCGGCTTAAAAGCGCCTTCGATTTTTCTTCTATTTCTACCGCGCCCACCTTTTCCAGGTGGGGAAGCAGTTCCCGGAAAAAAGTAGGCTGCTCGCTTTTATCCAGGATCAGGGTCCAATCCGAGTTGCGGATAATGGCGTTGTAAAAGGGGATAAACTGCTTCTTTTGCTCTTCAGGTATGCAGTATACCGCATCGCCATAAAACCAGTAAGAGCCGTCATCCAGCAGAGGCACCGGCGTATCTTCCCCCTTTAATTCCAGAAGCAGGTGGTCATCCCTGGAATAGAGGGCAAAGCTCAGGGGCGCGGGGGACTCGTGCACGCTTAAATTTTTAAAGTGATGCTCAGAACCCAGCTTTAAGTTGAAATTTAACTGCCGTTCTTTGAGGATATCCAGCACTCTCTTAAAGGCTTGATTGGTGAAATATATCTCCTTTTTGTAAAAGATGTCCACGCCGTAATGTCCGGAATGGGTGAAACCGCCTTTGAATTGAAGTTGCCATTCATACATTTCCCGCAGCAGTTCCCATACGGAACGGTCTTCTTTGTTTAAATAGTGCAGCTGCGGGTCGTAGGTAAAGTTTTTTCCAAACCGGTATTTCTCCCCTTTAACATAAGCGTTAAAAAACTCCGCTGTATTTTTTAAAATATAGAGGCGACTGCCCTGCTTTTCTCCTACCCGTAAAGAAAGGGCACGTATCACATTTTGGTGTGAGCCCAAAAGAAGGAGCTGCAGAGTGTATTCCAGCTGCAGCTCCTTAGAAGGTGCGGCAGTTGACACCAGGGGGGTGAAATAGTCCATTATTTCCTGTAGGGAGCTTGGTTGCGGAGATAAGAGCTCTTTTTTTTCGTAGTAAAGTTTTAGCAGCACCGCCACGGCATGTTTGCAGAAACCCCCGTGCCCAACACCGTCGGGGCAAGAGCAGTCCACCCATAGGATATACTCCCGCGCGTCGTTCATTCCCACCGTTACCCGGTAATTTCTGCTGCCCCGCACCACGGCAACCAGCTCATCATAATATTCATCGAGTTCTAGGCTTATCAGGCGGCCGGATCGGTAATAGAGCATCCCCTTCTTATAGGTGCTGTGGTGGTTGCTGTGTGCGACAATATAATGCAGGTTCAGCTCATCTATGTGTATCTCGTGCATCCCTTCTTGACACCTCTCCTTTTATTGCCTTTTTTATGTGTGCATATTATTGATGTATATTTCATCGTTACCGCATCCGGATACATTATAGCACAATTTTGTTTTCTTTAAACTATCTCCACAATTATTATCCCGGCTTATTATTTTTTTGCCGCACATGGTATAATATGGTTAAGAAGCAACCAATCAAGCCTCCTGACTGAGAAAAACGTGATCGGGCTGGTGCAAGAAAAAACCGGGCTGTCGTAGCTTTCAGCCTCTTATAACAAGTTCTTCTTCCTCTACGTCCAGCTTCCAGGAGATAATCTCGCCCTGTTCTTCTTCTTCCCCGGGATGGTGTTCCCGGGAAGTGAAGTAGAGGTAGCGGCTGTCTTCAGACCACTGTATATCCTTGAATTCCCCCATGAAGCCCTCGCCGGCTTGTTCTTTAAATTTATCCAGGCTGGTAACTTCTATCAGCTTTTCCGACTGCAGGTCGTAGACA
>CAYODA010000233.1:0-2083 GCA_964402625.1 uncultured Syntrophomonadaceae bacterium
GTAAACCCGGTAATATTTTTAGTATTACCGTATAATTATGTTATAAAAAAGAGGAGGAAGCTAAATGAAAAATAAGGTGAGCAGGGCGTGGGGGGTTTTCTTTGTTATAACACTGGTTTTTCTACTGTCCGGATGTGCCGGTGATGAAGAAGCGGAACTGGAACCGGAAAAGGAGGAAAGTGTTGACCCGGAAGAAGTGGTGGAGATACCCGGTGAAAACTTGAGGCAGTTGATACAGGAAGAACTGGGCCTGGAGCCCGGTGAAGATATAAAAGCAAAGCAACTGGAAGAGTTGGAGGGTCTGGAACACGGGGAGAGGGAAAAAAGAGAGGTAAACAAGGTGGAAGACTTAACCGGACTGGAGTATGCCGTTAATTTAAAATATCTGGATTTAACGGATAACTCGGTGAGCAATCTTTCTCCTCTGGCCGGGCTGGAACAGCTGGAGAAACTGGTTTTAAGCGGTAATGAAGTGAAAGAACTCGCTCCCCTGGCGGGGATGAAAAACTTAAGGGAGCTTGACCTTTCCGGGAATGAGGTCGACAGCGTATCCTCCCTAAAGGGGATTACCGCCTTGAAAGAACTACACCTGGGAGAAAATAATGTGGAGCAAATAGAAGCGTTGTCCGGGCTCCAAGGGCTGGAGCGACTGGTTTTAAGGGGAAACGAGGTAGAGGACGTCTCTCCTCTGGCGGGGCTGGAAAGCCTGGAGAGGTTGATGCTTCATTCCAACCAGGTGTCAAGTATAGATTCTCTGTCGGAGCTGACCAACCTGCAAGAGCTCTGGTTGAACGACAATTCTGTGTCGGATATCTCAGCTGCTTCAGGTATGGAAAGCCTGGAAATTCTGTACGCCTCTAACAATGAAGTTGATGACCTTACGCCATTATCCGGCCTGGAAGGATTGAGGGTAGTGTTCCTGGAATCTAACCGGGTGGAAGATATTTCGCCGCTGGCCCCTTTGCAGGATCTGCAGAGGTTGATGCTGCAAGAAAACCAGGTGACCGATCTTTCCCCGCTTTTAGAGATGGAATCCCTGTCTCAGTTGGGCATCAGGGATAATCCTTACCCGGAAGAAGAATACCGGGAAGTAATGGAAGTTTTAAGTGAGAGAGGTGTGCGGGAAGTAAATTAACTGAGGAGAGTTATTCATGCACAAGCTTGCGGCTTATGAACAAATTGAAGTCACCCTGGTTAAAGAAGGGAAAGCTACCCGGTTTGAAGATAAAGTCGCCGTGGAACACCCGGTTACCGTCTTTCTTAACGACAGGGAAATCATAACCCTGCTTTGCACCCCGGAGAAGATGGATTCCCTGGCACTGGGTTTTCTTTATTCTGAAGGCTTCCTGGAAGGTAAAAAAGATTGGAAGGGAACCCGGGTAGATGAAGAAAATGGCGTGGTTTACGTGGATACGGATAAAGAGCCCTTTCTTTCCGAGGAGTTGTACGGTAAGAGAACTCTAACTACAGGGTGCGGGAAAGGTACCGTTTTTTACAGTGCCTGGGATTCTTTTAAATCCCGCACCGTAGAGAGCGATATACGGGTCTCGCCGTCTTCCCTGCACCGGTACATGCGGCTGCTGCAGGAAAATTCCAGTTTGTACGGTGAAACGGGTGGTGTACACAGTGCAGCCCTCTGCAGCGGAGAAGAGGTAGTTTTTTTCTGCGAAGATGTGGGAAGGCACAACGCGCTGGACAAGATCGTAGGGGAGTGCCTGGAAAAAGAAATCTCTTTAAGCGACAAGGTTCTGGCTTGCAGCGGCAGAATGTCTTCGGAAATGCTCTTGAAAGCCGCCAAGCTGCAGATACCCGTGCTGGTTTCCCGGGCTGCCCCCACTTCGCTGAGTATTGAAATAGCCAGGTCCATGGGAGTTACCATGGTGGGCTTTGCCCGGGGCGGCAGAAGGATGACGGTTTACGCGGGGGAAGAGAGGGTGCTGGTGGACGAGCGATAGCCTGTCTTTGCCTGTGTTTAACCATCTGACAGTTTCCCCGGTGGCTGTGCCGGCGGGATTTGGGGTGGTTACTCGGAAAATAACCTACCCTGAAAATAAGACATTACCATTTTCATCCTTCTGATGGT
>CAYODA010000234.1:0-1947 GCA_964402625.1 uncultured Syntrophomonadaceae bacterium
GCAACCGGCTCATAACCGGTCGGTCCTAGGTTCAAATCCTAGTGGGCCCACCACACGATTAAGGCCCCTTCGTCTAATCGGTCAGGACACCAGCCTTTCAAGCTGGCGGCAGGGGTTCGAATCCCCTAGGGGTCACCAGGGCGAAAGCCCTAAGTAGGAGTACCTTTTAAAAGGTACTCCTACTTTTTTGAGAATGTTTGGTAAGCAGCAACTTCCGCGTTTCTGGTTTTCTGGTGCTGTATAAAATTGTGTGTTGGTGAAAAAATAAAATAAGTATCTTAAACTGTAAAGCTCAACGCGGAGGGGATATATACTTGAGCGGAATAGCGGCATTAATTGACGTTGAAGAAGATAGCATGCTTGAAATAATGCTGGAAAAAATCCGGCACCGGGGTTTGGAAGGGGAAGAGATATACCGGAATGGTCGGGTTCAGCTGGGAGAAGTAAATTTTGAAAGTGAAGACACCAGCAGCGGCCTACATAAAAGCTACGGTGTTATCCTGGACGGGGAGCCGCGGAAAAAAGGCAGGACCATGGGAAAAAAAGAACTGCTGGGCATGTACCTGGATAAAGGTCCGGACTTTGTGCGGGAGGTGGAAGGCAGGTTTGCCGTTATTATCTCCGGGGGACAGGAGCTTTTTGCTGCGCGTGATGTTTTTGGAATAAAACCTCTTTACTATTTGCATAAAAAAGATAAGTGGTACTTCGCCTCGGAGATCAAAGCCCTGGTAGACGCAGGAGAAGAAGTAGAGGAATTTCCGCCGGGTCACTACTTTTATAAAGGAAAAATGCACAGGTTCGGGGATATACCGCGTGTAATTCCCACCTATGAAAAAACCCTGGAAGAATCCATAGAAGAGTTAAGGGAGCTCCTGCTGGAAGCGGTCAGAGAAGCGGTAGACATTCCCTTAAAAACCGGGACCTTTTTAAGCGGTGGCGTGGACAGCTCCATTATAGCCTTGCTGGCCTCCCGTTATTTAATGAAAGAAGTACCAGTTTTTGTGGCGGGGATGGAAGGAAGTCCCGACCTGGAAAAAGCCCGCAGTGTCGCGGAATATCTGGGGTTAGAGCTTGTGGAACACGTTTATACCCCGGCGGAAATGTGGAAAATACTTCCTGAGGTGATCTACCACCTGGAATCATTTGATGTGGAGCTGGTAAACAGTTCTATTGCCAATTACTTTGCTTCACGTCTGGCCCGTTCCCACGGGGTCAAAGTGATACTTTCCGGGGAAGGAGCCGACGAGCTTTTTGGCGGCTACCACTATTTGAAGAAATACCGCAACAATGCCGATTTTGCTACTCGCCTGGAAGAATTGCTGCGGGGCATGCACAATGGAGGCTTCCAGCGTGTGGACCGCATGTCCAAAGCCCATACCCTGGAAGTAGAGATGCCTTTTATGCATCCTGCTATGGTGAAATATGCGGCCCAGCTTCCCCCGGGCTGGAAAATCTCCAGCCAGGAGATGGGTAAATGGATACTGCGCCTTTCATTTGACGGGGAGTTGCCTGAAAACGTGCTTTGGAGGCGTAAGGAACAGTTCGGAATCGGCAGTGGAACAGAAGAGCAGATGCGTAATTTTGTAGCCGAACAGGTTCCCGAAGAAGAGTTTGAGAGGGCGCTAAAAAATGATCTTCCCTTTGATTTTAAATCCCGGGATGAGTACTGCTACTACCGGGTATTTGAAAAGTTTTATCCATCCCGGCTGGCCCGGGGTGTAAACCGCTGGCTGGTTTAAATCAGAACAGGCTTGCCGAAATCTCTAAAGACGGGAAGGTAAAAATATTAGAGTCTCCTGATTTTCTACGGCCTAATTACTTGACAATTATCCGCTATTGTCTTACAATAATTCTTGCACGCGGAAAACAGCGTGGCAAAAAACAGAGAATACGTGGGCGAATAGCTCAGCGGGAGAGCACCTGCCTTACAAGCAGGGGGTCGTAGGT
>CAYODA010000235.1:0-1904 GCA_964402625.1 uncultured Syntrophomonadaceae bacterium
GTCTCGGCGGCCGGAATCCATTCCGGCCGGCCCGCGTAGACTCGAAATCTTCGCCTGTTGTGGCAACCTCTCACTTAAAATCGCCTTCGCCAACCACTTACACCAGCTCTGCTGAGTATTTTCCACCTTCTAGTGATGGCGCCAGCCGGCGCCAGGTGGACTACTCAGAAAATACCCTTGTTCCCCTACCGTTATTTTCCTCCCTCTAATGGTTGGCGCTGCGCCAGCGGCGCCGGGGCGACTACTTTGCAACTGATCCGTCGGGGTTATAATATGTACCTTCTCCGGTTGGCTTGCCTTCAGTAAAGGCTCCCACATATTTGACACCGTCTTTCCAGGTGTACTCTCCCTTGCCATGAGGCTTGCCGTCCCGGTATTCTCCTTTATACTTTTCCCCGTCCGGTGCGACAAAGACACCCCATCCGTGCAGCTTGCCTTCTTTGAATTCACCCACGTATTTGGCCCCATCAGCCCAGGTGTATTCCCCCCTGCCGTGGGGTTTTCCTTCACGGTATTCCCCTTCGTATTTTATTCCTTCAGGGGAGATAAATACCCCTTTTCCATGAGGCTCCCCTTCACGGTATTCTCCCTCGTATTTGGCGCCATCCGGCCAGATATAAGTTCCCTTACCGTGAGGCTTACCATCCAGGTATTCACCCTCGTATTTGGCACCGCTTTGGGTAGTATGGGATCCCTCGCCGGTGATAACACCACCGGGAGCGTCAAACTCCGATTTATTTGTGTCTGCCCGGGTATCAACTTCCATGCTGTACATGACTTCTCCATTCTCTTGCAGCTCTTCACTCTCTTCGCCCGGTTTTATTTCACTTCCCAAATCTTCTGTTTCCATGTTTTCCAGTGCCTCTTCATAGGGAGGCCTGTTCTGTGAATCTACCAGGGGTTTTTCTACTTTCTCCTCACCCTCACCAGTTTTTTCCGTTTCTATCTCCGAAAAATTATGTTTGACTTGCAGATCTTGTTCATAGCCCTGTATTCCTTCCGGCTTTTCAATTTCTTCATACCTGGAATATACTTCTTTCTCGGGGTATTCTTTTAAGTCCTTCCTTTCGTTTTCCTCAACCTGCTCTTCTTCAAGCCCGGTGTTATCATCAACTACTTCATCCTTTTGCGCACCAACCTCTGAAAATATTTCATTTCCAGCAACCTGCTCCTCGGCCTCTTCCCCGGGGACCTCTTCTCCCGGGGTTATCTCTATATCTCCAAAAGAGGTTTCTGTCTCTCCGGTTTTTTTCTGCTCATGGCTATACTCATCCCCGCTTACAGCCTCTTCTTTTTTGCCGTCAGGTTTTATAACCGTCTCCAGCCCGTAGTACTTTCCTTCCTTCCACACACCCTCGTACTGCGTTCCGTCATGTGTAGTAAGCATTCCCCAACCGTGACGCTTTCCTTCCTTGTAACCGCCTTCGAATTTTTCTCCATCGGGTGATATATAACTACCCATGCCGTGCAGCTTTCCTTCTTTCCACTCTCCTTCGTATCTGGTTCCGTCTGGCATGGTCAGGGTTCCCTGGCCTTCGCTTTTGTCGTTGACCCACTCTCCTTCGTAACTGGTTCCATCGGGCAGCACCAGTGTGCCCTCTCCATGTCTTTTGCCTTCTTTCCACTCTCCCTCGTACCTGGTTCCATCTGGCAAGGTAAAGATACCGTAACCGTGCCTCTTGTTATCCTTAAGCTCTCCTTCATACCTGGAACCGTCCGGCAAAGTATACGTTCCCTGATCAATCGGTTCACCGTCTTCAATCCTTTTCTTCTTACGTGCTATCTTGGGATAGACCTTCTTTCTCTGGTACAAGGCAAATCCCAAAACTACTGCCACAGCTACTACCAGTGCTACCAGCAACAGCCAGTATTCGCTCTCCCAGGAAGTAATCATATTTATAACC
>CAYODA010000236.1:0-1900 GCA_964402625.1 uncultured Syntrophomonadaceae bacterium
GAGCCGAATGCCCCGGCAAAAAACCCGCTGCCTGTGCCTCCGGCAGACGGCTTGCTAAATAACATCCGTATACGCATGCGCGCAACACTTCCTTTTAATCAATATATCTATATAACAAATAACAAGACAACTGCTCTGGTTTGAAGCATAAAAATTAGTAAATTATTTAAGAGGAAAGCAACTGGCATTAAACTTCTTCTTTCGAACTTATTTCGAGCTACATGCTACAGCAGGTGCTCGGTGAAAAAGGAGGCAGAAGCCGGCATTGCATATATTAATGTGGGGAAATTTACAGTATAACGGTGCCTTCAGGCACCTTCTCTCCCTGGCGGGTAAACTGAGCGAGAAACACTGCGAGGTTAGCGTTTTCCTGCCCACTCTTCCGGCAGACCTTAAAAAAAAGTTGACGCACCAACACCCTTACCTGCAGGTAATTACCGAACGGGAAAAAGCCGTAAAGCTCATAAAAAAGGGCAGGGTCTCCGCAGTTCACCTGCACGGGCTGGAGGATCTGCTCACGGCAGAAAAAATATCCAAGAAATTCAGGCTGCCCCTCCTGGTCACCCTCCACGGTCCTCCCCACAGATTTTACGAAACCAGGCTGCGGCGTTCCCCGCTATTGTCGGGCCTTATAACCACCAGCTACTCCTTCTGGAAGAGCTTTACCGGCTCTTTCCCGGCCTGCCCGGCCTGGTTTATACCGGAGGGTGTGGACCTTTCCACCTGGAAACCAGCCACCACATCCGGGGTTACAAGGGATTTTGGCAATACCTCCGGGTTTCGCCTGCTTTACGTAGGAGAGGAAAACAGCATTTACCGCTACAGCCTGCAGCTCCTGGGCAAAGCCGCCGAGCTGGCCGGGGAAGAGCTGCACGTCCTGGGACCACAAAAGCCGGCCTCCATGCTGGGACGCTACCACGGGAGAATCTTTGACCCCCTTACCTACCTGAAGCGGGCGGAAATTGTTTTTGCCGCCGGGCGAGCCGCTGCAGAAGCCATGAGCTGCGGCTGCCCCACTGCCGTGCTCGGCAAATTTTACGGCGGAATTGCCGGAGAAAAGACTCTCCAGGGAACTACCTTTCCCGACCTTACCGGCCATGCGGGAATAGAATCCTGTTACAGGGAAATCTTCTACGACCTGCGGGACCTTATAAAAGACAGCAACCTCAGGGAAAAAGTGCAAACACAGGCCAGGAATTTTGCCGTAAAAAATTTCGACCTGGAGCTGGTTGCCGAACAAACCGCCAGGGTTTACCGGCAAACATTAAAAAGTGGCGCATTATTTTAACCGGCCGCCGCCGGCTGCTGTTTCCTTCTATTCCCTTCAATTCAATTGCTTCCGACGGCAGGCGCACCGGGAGAGAAAAGGCTATCCGGGAACCCCTCCACTTCCAGGTCAACTTCCTTAAAGGTAATCAGGCGGGACAGGCGGCCGTGCCTGTCGTAGGCTTCCACCCGTTCCGGCGTAAGCCCTTCCTGGCTGAGCCAGATTTTCTCCCGCGTGCGGTCGGGGGCAGGGTCGGCCACCAGGACTTCCCAAATGTAATGGTTTTCCGTTATCTGCGGGGAGGGTTCTTCCGGGTAACCCTCTACCAGCGCCCTCCAGGCATCTTCCAGCAGGAAGCGCGGAAGGCCGGGGTTGTTTCCCGGGAAAACGGGATAAAACTCACCCAGCTCCGGGTTTTTTACGTACAGGTCTTTTTCTTTCTGTATTATTACCTGTTTCCCGTCCAGTTCGCCTGTCAAACTTTCCGTCTCCAGTTCTATCCGGTGCTCACCGGACTCGCGGCACCACTGCTCCACGGTATAGCTGCGCTCCTGTTGTTGGTCCAGGAATACTACTTCCTGGCGGGCGTAGTAGCTTCCGGTACTCTCTAAGAGGTTTGCTATTTCCCGAAGC
>CAYODA010000237.1:0-1896 GCA_964402625.1 uncultured Syntrophomonadaceae bacterium
AGTCCTCCCTCTTTTGGATGGGAAATCCCGTTTTACGTGCTGGGTGGAGGCCTGGCGGTTATATTGATAGGCAGAAGAAGATGAGCAAACTTAACTAATAAGTCAGTTTTATTCGATCATCTTCCCTGTCCAGCCTGGCTTTGATTTGTTGAACAGTATCGTCGAATCGCATTACCTTATTGCCAATCACAATTTTGGTTCCTTCATGCACCTTGCCAAATTTAATGCTCTTATCTGCAGGAACCTTGATACTGCCCTGTGCACTGGTAGAACCCGGGCTTCCGGCTTCCCCTACTTCTACATCATCACCGGCCACCACGCTTCCACCGCGCAACAGCTTTTGTATAAACACTTTTCCGGTGCATTCAAAATACGAATTATAAGAACCCGGTCCTACTACGTGAATATCCCCGGAGCATTTCAATGTGCTATTTTGAACATAATAAACTTCAATATTGGACGGCGTTGCAGCCATTGCCTTTAAGGTATCAGCTGCTTCCCGCATCTTTTCGTTTATATTATAAAACGGCCCCGAATCAACAGCTTGTTTCCAGCCTTCTTGGACAAAAAACTGATCTGCTTCATCAATAGCCCGGGTGACGGAGGTAGACGGGGCAAAATCAGCTTTTTGCAGTGTCTCCTTTATTTCTTTTACCTTGCCCGGCAAATCCGGGAATTTGGTCTGCATCAGGTTTTGTAGAAAAAAAGACTGTTTTCCTTCTGCTTTTATTCCTTTTTCTTTTAAGGCTTCCATCAACTGATCAGTGGCGCTTGCCGCTGTTTCTATACTGGTATTTAATTCTTCTATATTTTCACATAACTTCTGGCATAACAGGTAAGCACCACCTGCTTCTACCTGGCAGTTAATGCAATTCTTCTTAAAAACTATATTACCCCCGGCGATAATATACGCACCGGCACAATTATTACTTATTTCCACGCTGCCGCTGGTATTTACAGTCATACCTTCGGACACTCCACCCTGTACCCTTACGTCTCCATTGAAGCGTATATTACCGCTCTTCATGTCCACATCCCCTTTATGGGCATAAAGGGGCTCTACGCTAATTACCGGTTCACGTGATTTTTTAACAAAGGGTCTTCCCTCTTTTTGGGCAATAACTTTATTATCAACCAGTTCCACACCTTCACCGCAATTTACAGTTGCCTCTTTAACAGGATCAGGAGGTATATCTTCACCCTTAATATTGCGGCCCGGGGTTCCTTCTACCGGCGGTTGTATTTCTGCAATTTTTTCTCCCTCTTCTACTTGCGGGATTTCAAAGCGCTCCCTGAAATCTATTCTTTCGCTTTCGTTTTCATATTTTACTTCCTCTATATCCGTCTTGAAGAAGTACTCTACATATCCGTCCCTTCCTGGTTCGGGCGGTGTACCTTTGGCTACCACCCCGCTGGTGATCTCTCCACTGGCACACCTGTCTACAATGCTCTCGTCAATTCCATTTTCAATTCCGTTTTCTTTAAGCTTTTTTAGTATTTCTTCTTTTGCAGGAAGGTTTTTTGTGGATTTTTCTTCTTTTTCCGTTTTTAAATAAACTACATCTTGGGGTTCCTGATCAAGCAATTTATGAACAATTTTTTTCTCCGGCTCTATATTAATTTCCGCGGTCATGTTGTCCCGGCTGATTTTAACCTCGATTTGATACGGCTCCACCGTTTCCAGGTTCTCGTAGTAGATACTGTCTTTTGAGGTTACAACGGCTTTATCATTAACCAGATTGCCGTTTATATACAAACGTATTCCTTCTTGAGGAACCAGTATAGCCGGTTTTCCCGCTCCTTCAGGATCGTTAACCACAAACTCCCCGTTTTCTATTTTCGCCCACCCGCCATGGAACTTGCTTTCTTCTTTTTTCACTTTATCACCTCAACTAT
>CAYODA010000238.1:0-1894 GCA_964402625.1 uncultured Syntrophomonadaceae bacterium
TATAGATGTAGTAGCCACCCGTAGCACGCCCCTGTAGAATTTTAAATTTATGAGGGAGGTAATTAAAATGAAGAAGAGCAGTGTAATATTGTTAATTGCCTTAATTATCATGCTGTTGGGAAGTGTGCTGGGATACCTGGTGCAGAGTGACTTTACTGAGGTGCAGGTGCAGGAAGTTCGTATCCAGGGGCAAGAAGGGAATCAGATCAGCGGGCTGCTGTATGTCCCGGAGAACGCAGGCCCGGAAACTCCCGCCCCGGCGGTTATGACCATGCACGGGTTTATCAATTCCCGGGAGACGCAGAGTGGTTTTAATATCGAGTTTGCCCGGCGGGGTTATGTGGTGCTGGCCCTGGATATGACCGGCCACGGTTATTCCGAGCAATATCACCGCTGGCCCCTGATGCTGGAAGATCCTGCTTTTTCGTTTGGTGCTTCCGACGGGCTTCGCTACCTGGCCGGTCTTCCTTTTGTAGACGAGGCTAAAATTGGCGTGGAAGGACACTCCATGGGCGGCTGGGCCATGATATCGGCAGCACTGCAGAATCCCGGGATGGTGCATACGCTAATTCTTGCCGGTTCGGGCCCCCTGGCTGAAGGGATGGTTACGGAAAACTCCCGTTTTAACCTGGCAGTAATATTTGGTGAATACGACGAATTTTCGGAATTAATGTGGGGTAAGGACAGGGCAGTGGATCTTGTGGAGGCCCCTAACTTGAAAAATGCCTTCGGGGTTACCGAACCGGTGGAGCCCTTTAAGCTGTACGGCTCTTTTGAAGATCGAACCGCCAGAATGCTTTACACTCCTGAAGAGACACATCCCCGGAATCATCACTCCTCTGAATCTATAGGTTATGCTGTGGATTTCATGCAGCAGTCTATCCCTGCGCCGGAGCCGTTGGAAACAGGCAACCAGGCGTGGCAGTGGAAAGAACTGGGGACACTGCTGGTGCTCGTTGGCCTGATCTTGTTTGTATTTGCACTTGGTTCGCGGCTCCTGGAGACACCTTATTTCGGCGTACTAAAACAGAATCTACCCGCACCATATTCCCTGCGTAAGGTGGGATGGTGGATAGGCGCCCTTATTGCCACGTTAATTCCGGTGGCGGCTTTTATCCAGATAACCGTCCCGTATGCAGGGAATCAACTAAACGCTTTCTGGCCCCAGCTGATTACCAACGGGCTGGTACGTTTCGTGCTGGTTATCTCCGTGGCAGCCGTGGTTCTTTTCCTGCTATGGCATTTCCTGTCCGCCCGCAGGAAAGGTGGAAACGTGGTATCGTACGGTCTCTCCACCGACAGCCAGCAGCCTGCCTTCGATATTATGTATATAGGCCGGGCGCTTTTGTTGGCAGCTGTAGTTGCCGGGGCGGCGCATATTCTGCTTTCTTTGCTGCAGTGCGCCTTTACGGTAGACGCACGTTTCTGGGTCTTTGCGTTTAAACCTATGGATGCTTCTCGATTGGTAATTTTCCTGGCATACCTGCTGCCCTTTTTCATCTTTTTCCTGGTAAACGGGCTGATACTGCACGGACAGTTGCGGCCGGAAGATGATAAGGACACCCCCGGGACCACGGCCAAGTGGATGGTAGCTGCTTTTGGCATCAACGCCCTGGGGCTGGTGGTTATGTTGGCGGCACACCTGGCGTACCTTTTTGCTACCGGAGGGGTATTTATTCACGACCTCTCCCTGTTTATGATACTTTGCTACCAGATCGTCTTTGTGCTGGCGGTGGCAAGCGCAGTTTCCGCCTATTTCTTTAAAAAGACCGGCAACATCTTTACCGGGGTGTTTTTAAACACATTCCTGGTAACCTGGTACATTATAGCTGGCCAAGCGATCCTGTGGCCGGTATAGCAGGATAAATAAACAAAGACTTTAGAAGGTGATTTA
>CAYODA010000239.1:0-1882 GCA_964402625.1 uncultured Syntrophomonadaceae bacterium
TTCAAGTCAAAGTAGCCATAAGGAGTTTTTCCATGGATGTTTTATCAATCATAAGCAAAAAGCGTGACGGGTGTCAGCTTCTACCGGATGAAATCAAATTCCTGGTAGACGGGTACCACCGCGGTGAGGTGCCCGATTACCAGATGGCTGCTTTTTTGATGGCAACCTATATTAGGGGGTTAAATGATACTGAACTGCGGGACTATACTTCGGCGCTTCTGCACTCCGGGAAGATCATGCAGTGGGAAAGCCTGGGAGGAGTGGTTGCTGACAAGCATAGCAGCGGTGGAGTGGGGGATAAAACCAGTCTGGTGGTAGGGCCTCTTCTGGCGGCAGCCGGCTGCTATTTTCCCAAGATGTCCGGACGCGGCCTGGGGCATACCGGCGGCACCATAGACCAGCGGGAGAGTAGACCGGGGCTTAAAACAGAGCTATCCCCGGAAGAGCTTTATGAGCAGGTAAAACGTATCGGGGTAGCCGTGGTAAGTCAAACGGAAGACCTGGCTCCCGCCGACGGCAAGATTTACGCCCTGCGTGATGTGACAGCAACAGTGGAAAGTATCCCGCTTATTGCGGCTTCAATTATGAGCAAAAAATTGGCCGGTGGAGCCCACGGGGTAGTGCTAGACGTCAAGGTGGGCAGCGGTGCTTTTATTAAGACTATAGAAGAAGCCCGTCGGCTGGCCCGGACCATGGTGGAGCTGGGTACAAACCTGGGGCAAAAAGCCAGGGCGTTAATCAGCGATATGAACTCCCCGCTGGGATATAAAACAGGTAATTTGCTGGAACTGGAAGAAGTGCTGGATGTTCTTCAGGGGAAAGGACCGGAAAACGTGCGCCGGCTTTCTTTAACCCTGGCCGCACTTCTTTTACACGACCTGGGCAAGGCCGGGACCCGGGATGAGGCTTTTCGGCAGGTAGAAAAACTTCTGGATGAAGGAAAAGCCCTAAAGAAGTTTCAAGATATGGTGCAAGCCCAGGGAGGGAATTTTGCCGCTGTAGAAAAAGGTGTTCCCCGGGAATACCTTTTGAAAACCGAAACTGCAAAGCATGACGGTATTATAAGTAAGCTGGATGCCCTGCACCTGGGAAGATGTGCCGCCCTGTTGGGGGCCGGGCGTTTTCGCAAAGGGGAAGCAGTGGATCCTTACGCCGGGGTAGAGCTTCATGTCACCCCTGGCCAGGAAGTCGTAGAGGGACAACCGGTTTTAAGCATGTATTCCGGCTCGTGTACGGGAAGGATGCTGGAAGCGGAAAATGAAATTGCTTCTGCTTACGGTATTTCCAAAGAAATACCGTTATCCCCTAAATTCATCCACGAAATTTTATAAATTTATTTATTATATATTTGTTAATGAAGAAGTTAAAAGAGAAGAAGTATTAATCCTGCAAACCGGGCAAAATATGAAAAAAGGAGGTGCCCGGTTTGTTTAGATCAGTTGTTCTTATGGCTGTTGCAGGATTGCTTTTTGCCGGTATTTCTTTTTCTACAGTAGCTGGTGCAGAAGAGGGAGAAGTAAACCAGGTTGAAGAGATTGGGTTTGACTACGAGGTTGATTCCGCTCTCCTGATGGAAGTTGATACCGGTAAAGCGATATGGGAAAATGAACCCCATAAAAAAGCTTACCCTGCCTCAATAACCAAAATAATGACCGCCCTGGTAATAATAGAAGCCCTGGAAGAAGGTAAGATATCCCTGGAGGATGAAGTTAACGTAAGTCCCCGGGCTTCCTCTATGGGTGGCACCCAGCTTTTCTTAAGTTCGGGGGACCAGGTGAAGCTGGAGAAGCTTCTGGTAGGGTTGATGAGTGGATCGGCCAACGATGCTGCCGTAGCCCTGGCCGAACATACCGCCGGCTCCCTGGAAAAATTTGTAGAGGAA
>CAYODA010000240.1:0-1831 GCA_964402625.1 uncultured Syntrophomonadaceae bacterium
TAGCTCTCTTTTACGTTCCCTGCATTGCCGTTATAGCAGTGCTAATGCGCGAATTCCGCTTCGCATTTGCCGGAAGCATTCTCCTGGTTACCACGGCAGGAGCCTTTATTGCAGGTGGTATACTTTACCGGCTGGGCACTCTTCTCTTTAGTTAAGTTTTTTTATTGAAACCCAGGTTATACTATAACTATTGACAAAAAAATCCCCAGGAAAGCATAAAGGCTTCCAGAGCATCCAGCATCCTGGGCAGGGGCGCATCCAAAAGCACCATCAGGGTAAATACAGTGACTGCTAACCACACCAGTAGAAAACCGGTAAGTTCCCGTCTCTGTTGCTGTTGGTACAGGACATAACCTTGCAGATAGCCCGCTGCCAGCATAAAAGCCAGAAAAGCAACTACGCCCGCCATATGCGGTCATCCTTTCTAAAGCAGGTCCCAGGCTAAGGTAATGGGTTTGTGCTCACCAACCTGAATGCCCCTGCCGGTTCAGTTTATTTTTACCGGGTCGGTTACCTGTCCGTGTCTCCGGGTAGTCACTTCAACTTCTACCTCTACTTTTACTTCCGGAAAAATCTCCACCCAGTCTTTTTCCATGTCATTCCATATGCGTGGTTCTTTACGGTAAACCAGGTTTCCCAGTCCAAATACATCGGATTCCAACTCCCGGGCTTTATCCAGGCTTTCTTTAATTTCATCCCGTATTACCTCGGCCGTGCGCCGGTTAATTTCTGAAAAAAACTCTTCCTCCAGGAGGAGTTCCGGGCAAGCAAAATCCTGAATTCGGCTGTCCGCTTCAACATAAAGGCTGAAGCGCGACGGTTCACCAGCTGTAAAAGCTGCAATCTGCTTCTCAGACTCTGCCTTAAAAACCTCCACCGTTACTTTTTCCTCTTCACAGCAGGGGCATACAAGGACAATTGAAGCACGCTCTAAATTATCGGTTACCCACAGGTATCCGGATGTCTGGCTGTCGTTCATAAATCCCACCAGCCTGTCACGGTAAAATACCGCCCCACCGGCCAGGCTAACGGTTCCCGTTTCCATCCCACCTTCTTCCGCTGCTTGTTGGCTCTCTTCTTCCTCGAGCTCAACACCCCCCAGCGGAAGCAACACCTCTCTGCCCGGTAGGGATAAATGATGGAAAAGCAACCTGGTGGAATCCACCTCAGAAACGGTGGCCCTGACTTCCTGCACATGAAGTAAATGCTTGCTCAGGGCATCTCCTCCCAATACTTCCAGGGGAAATTCCATTTCCAGCAGCTTTCTTAAATCACCTTCTACTACAAGCGGCCGAGTAATAAGCCGGGCCTGGCGTTCCCGGTCCAGGTAATCCAGAACCGGCCTGATACCCCGGCGGGCCAACTCTTCCGAAAGGAGCATTACTTCCACGTGCGACCAGTCCAGCTTACGTGTGCTCAATATTTCCAGGTTTTGTACGGCCTCATAAACCGTCTGTCCCGTTGCATCTACCACCCAGATATGTTCTTTTTCCACCCCCACACCCACTTCTTCCCCCCCGGCTCCCAGGGGATTAGCTACCTGTACCCCTACTTCAAACTGTTCACCATCTTCTTCCACATCAAATGCAGCCATGGAAACTATTCCTATTTCGTCAGGTTCTTCCCGATCCCAGCACCCCGCTAGCACCAGTGCCAGCAATGTACAGAAGAGCGTTAAAACAAAGCATTTCCTGCAAACTCTAATTTTAACCACCACCTTTATCTTGCTGCGGCAGACGGTTCATCCACTTCCCCCCCACAATGCTGATGGCCGGCCCTATGGCGCTGGGCAGGCGGAGCCCTCCTTCACGCAGGACCTCGAAAACCGCTT
>CAYODA010000241.1:0-1783 GCA_964402625.1 uncultured Syntrophomonadaceae bacterium
AAACATAGAAATTACATATTATTGGTTGTGATATTTAATCAGAAACTGTTATAATAGACACATAATTAAAACTTACTTTATATTTCCACCCGAGGTGATAAAGTATTGTTACCTTTTAATCATATACTTAACACCAAGCTGAATCCTCCCCGCGTTGGTGTGAATCTTCTGGAGCGGCCACATCTCTGGGATAAATTGAAACAGTACCCCTCCAAAAAGCTTACCCTTATTTCCGCTCCGGCAGGTTACGGTAAAACTGTGCTTATTTCCCAGTTCACCGGCCAAATTTCCTCCCCTGTGGTTTGGTACCATCTGGATCATTTCGACAACGACGTCACTCAATTCATTCACCACCTGCTGGCCGGGCTCAACCGCTTCCTGCCGGGCATTGGAGAAGAAATGTTGAGTCTGATAGAATACAACAACGCCCTAAACCAAGAAACACGCCACATCATTGCACCCCTTATAAACAGTATTTCGGACCGGTTGGAGAGTGAACTGGTCCTGGCAATAGATGATTACCACATTATTGAGGAAAACCTGGTGCACAGTTTCCTGGAATCACTGCTGAAATATCTGCCGGAAAGCATGCATATTTTCCTCTCTTCCCGAACTGTACCTCCCCTGAAGTTGGAGCGTTTAAAGGTTTCAGGGTTGATGATAGAAATTACATGGAACGACCTGCGTTTCACCCGGGAAGAGATCGCCAAATTCCTGGAACACGAAAATAACCAACCCGTATCCCGGGAAACTGTAGCTGCCCTGGATAAAAATACCCAGGGATGGCCGGCAGCACTTAGACTGGCGGGAATGGCTATATCCCGTAATAATAAAAATTATATACAAAACCTTAACAACACTAATTTCCCTCATCAGCAAGAATTTTTCCACTACCTGGCTGCCGAAGTACTGGATAACCTGCCCGAGGAGTTATCCAGTTTCGTTCTTTCCACCTGCGTCATGGATGTAATGACTCCGGAAGCCTGCGACCTCTTTCTGGAGAGGAACGACACCACACGTATTCTGGAGGATCTTTCCTCTCGAAACTTGTTTATTACGGCCATGGAAGGAAAAAACCAAATATATCGATACCACCCTCTTTTTAAGGAATTTTTACAAAACCAGTTGAAAGAAGAGCAGAAAAGAAATCTTTACTGGAAATGTGGAAAAGCTTACTTGCAATGCGGCTTTCTATCTCAAGCAGTAGAAAGTTTTTTGAACGCTGCAGATTACGAGCAGGCGGTTGCCACAATAGAAAAGGCCGGTGGCGAATTGCTTTTGGACAACCACTGGCAGACTATAGAACGATGGCTGAGCATAATTCCGGAAAAGATCAAAGAAAACCGGCCCTGGATACTTTTACAACAAGGCGCAATTTTCTTTCACCTCGGCCAGTTAGACCAGGCAGAAACATTAATGAATGAAGCAACCTCGATGATGTCAGAAGCTTCAGACCAGGAAGGGCAATACCAGGCAACACTTTACCAGGCAAGGATTATGCGTTCTCGCGGGAGATTCGAAAAGAGTATAGAATTACTTAAACAAATTCTTCCCCATCTCTCCCTGCTACCGGTTGCGGAGTGGTATGATGCCGCCCTGGAACATTCTTTTGTTCTACTGATGAAGGGTGACTTCACTTCTGCCTACCGTCTTTTAAAACCGGCTCAGGCCAGGGCGGAACACGAAGAAGAATGGCGCATAGCCTCCTGGCTCTCGGAAAGGATGGGCATGCTTTATTACCTCCGGGGCATATATTCCAAGGCAATAGAAGCACACCAACATG
>CAYODA010000242.1:0-1730 GCA_964402625.1 uncultured Syntrophomonadaceae bacterium
AGTTCGTTAAAATACAAAGGAGCTGATCTTTACCCGGAAGGCACTTCTTCCAGTTCAGGGGCTTCGCTCCACAGCCTTTCCAGGTTATAAAAAGCCCTCTCTTCAGGCTGGAAAACGTGTACCACCAGGTCGCCGTAATCCATCAACACCCATCGGGCTTCCCGGTAACCTTCCAGCCTTAACAGGGTATAACCCTGTTCATTAAACTTTTCTCTAAGGTGATCCACTATAGCCTGGACCTGGAGGTCTGAAGTTCCGGTACAGATTAGGAAATAGTCTGCAATATGCGTGATCTCTCCAACTTCTAAAACTACCAGATCCCGTCCCTTCTTTTCCGAAACAAGACCGGCGGCCCAAAGAGCCGTCTCCCTTGAGGTTGCCCCGCTTTGGGTTGGCAAACTTATTCTCACTCCTTTTTAGTATTATCCTTTTCCCTTAACCTGCACAAAATTTCGTTTCTAAACGCCACGGAAAGAGGATGAAGTAAACCGCCCTCTTCCAAAATTTTATTCATGGTATTTTCCACAGCTTTTAAAAGGGCCCGGTCAAGATCGGTATAAACCAGTTCCCTGAGCTGGTCCACGCCGGGATAGCTGCGGCCTTCTTCGATATAGTCGGCCAGGTAAACCACTTCACTTAAAAGATCCATTCCCGGGGCCCCGGTAGTGTGATAAATTATGGCCCTTATAAGGCTCCAATCCTCCAGCTTTAGTTCACGCCTTATCAGCTCGGCCCCGAGGGGGGCGTGAAGGAGTTGTGCTTCCGACCAGGTTATACTATCCAGCTTCAAGTGCAGCCTCCTGGCTTCCCGGTACTGGTCTTCCAGTGAAAACTGCTTGCCGTAATCATGAAGCAGTCCCGCCAGGTAAGCCCTCTCCGGGTCACACCCGTAAAACAGGGCCAGTTCCCGGGCCGCCCGGGCCACTCCCAGGCTGTGTAGGTATAGTTTCCGGCTTAGCTTTTCTCTTATTATATGTTGATAATCCTGATTTACCCTGGAGAACATAGTAATTAAGAATTCGACACCTATCGCAGTAAAACCTGCTTGTTGAAATGCCACATCTAACCTAATCTATATATTTAAACTGTATTAAATTGACTGACGTCATAATCATTGCCTGATAATATCAAACCCGGTATAGCTTGCTTTTGTAAATGTACTGTTCTACTGCCTCGGGCGTAAGGTATTTAACGGTTTTACCTTCTTTTACGCGCTCCCTGATGAAGGTAGAAGAGATAGCCATGGCAGGTATTTCCATCAGGTGAACTTTTTCAAATATGTCAGGGTAATACGGTTGTACCTTGTCTTTTAGCTTTTCCAGGGAATAACCGCTGCGGGAAGCCGCAATGAAAGTGCATTTCTCTAAAAGCTCCTGGTAATCTTTCCAGGTAGGAATATCTAAAACAGCATCCGCACCGGTGATAAAATATATCTTTACCTTCTGCTGGTACGTTTCCAGGAAAAAGCGAACCGTGTTAATGGTATAGGAAGGTTCTACTGAATCTATTTCTACCCTGGAGATAGAAAAATATGGATTATTAATAACCGCCAGGAAAGTCATAAGATATCGGTGTTCCGGGTCGGTAACCTCTTTCTCTTTTTTGTGAGTAGGTTTCCCGGCTGGAACAAATATCACGCTTTCCAGCTGGAATTGCTCCCGTGCCTGTTCCGCAGTTACCAGGTGTCCCATATGTATGGGGTCAAAAGTCCCCCCCATTATTCCTATGCG
>CAYODA010000243.1:0-1659 GCA_964402625.1 uncultured Syntrophomonadaceae bacterium
TAACCCGCCGCGGCCTGATTGCCAGGTGGAAATTTAAAGATATTATCGGGGACAGCCCTGTTATCAAAAACGCTATCAAGCGGGCCCAAAAATTCGCAGAGACTGACAGCACCATTTTGATAACTGCAGAAACCGGTACCGGAAAAGAAATGTTCGCCCAGAGCATTCATAATACCAGCGAGCGGAAAAACGGGCCTTTTGTTGCCATCAACTGTGCTTCCCTGCCGGAAAGTCTGCTGGAAGGGGAGCTGTTCGGCTACGCGGAAGGTGCCTTTACCGGGGCCGCCAAGGGCGGAAAGGCGGGCCTGTTTGAGCTGGCCCACCAGGGAACCATTTTTCTGGATGAAATCGGGGAAATTTCCACACGCCTGCAGATACTGCTGCTGCGGGTCTTGCAGGAAAAAGAAGTGCGCCGCATTGGAGACGACCAGTTAATCCCTGTAGATGTCAGGATTGTTTCCGCCTCCAACCAGAAACTGGGGGACCTGGTAGAGCAGAACAGATTCCGGGAAGACCTGTACTACCGGCTTAACGTGCTGAACCTGGAGATACCACCCCTTCGCGACAGGAAGGAGGACATCCCCAAGCTGGCGCATCACTTTGTAGATAACTATTCCAATACTATCGAGAAAAAGCCTTTTTACTTTTCCGACGAGGCCATGAATATATTAAAGAATTACACCTGGCCAGGGAACGTGCGGCAGCTGGAAAACGTCTTGGAAAGAATGATCGTAACTACGGAAAAAGAAGAAATTACTGAAGAAGACGTCAGGCAATCCCTGGAAGGGGAATCCACCGCCTCTACTTTCTCCACAGAAATCTCTCCAAAAGAAGATATTGAAGAAGAAGTGGAGGTATTACACCACGATGAGAACAATAACCACCGGGATAGCAATCTCTCTGAAGTGATAAGCAAGGAGATCTCATCAAACATCCGGGCCTTTCAAAAAGGAGAGCTGAAGGATAACGAAGAAGGAATCCTGCATCAGCTGGAAAAAGAAATAATTAACCAGGTGCTGGAAAGCGTGGGCGGCAACCGGCAAAAAGCAGCACGGATACTTGGTATTAGCAGCACCACCCTGTGGCGTCGCCTGAAAAATCTCCAATAGCAAGAAATAAAATCTTTTCATTTATATTTCACTTTTTTATTAACCCATTTTTATAAAGCTTAACTAAATTAAAAGGGTAGATTTGCTTATCCAAGCAGGAATCTACCCTTTTAAAATACAAACTTCCGGATTAAAATTATTCGACCTTGCTGACTGTTTATACTTAACTATCCAGGTGAAGCTGCAGGGCCCGCAGACCTACCAGGTAACTGTGGAACCCAAAGCCGGCAATCTGACCCAGGGTAACCGGGGCAATAACCGATTTGCTGCGAAACTCTTCCCGGGCATGAACGTTAGAGAGGTGTATTTCTACCACGGGGATTTCCACTGAAGAGACGGCATCCCTTATGGCCAGACTGTAGTGGGTGAATGCGCCGGGATTCAAGATAATCCCGTCAAATTCACGGCCTGCCCGGTGAATCAATTCCACCAGTTCTCCTTCGTAATTGGACTGGTGAACTTCCACTTCCATGCTCATACCTTCAGCCTCGCGGCTGATGTGGTCGTTGATCTTTTCCAGGGTGAGTTTGCCGTAAACCTCGGGTTCCCG
>CAYODA010000244.1:0-1656 GCA_964402625.1 uncultured Syntrophomonadaceae bacterium
TCGTCTACTTCAGGCACCCCGGAAGATATAACTTCGAAGGAATAATCACCCTGGTGTTTTTTAGGTTGTAAGGCAGGGTATACAGCCATCCCGCTCCCATCCAGGCGCAGAGCATGTGCTCCTAAAATAAAGTCTGATCCCCTGAACTTGGAAATTTTAAGCTGGCGCTTGTCGTGTGTTAATTCCAGGCTTATTATCCCGTCGCATAAAAACTGCAAGTCGTCATCGGATAATAAGTTACTTACTTCTGAAGTAAGCAATAAAGTGGCGCCGCTTCCGGTTACTGTATCTATCAGGGAAAGAATACTCTTTCTAAACTGAAAGCTGTCAGGGGCGAGGTACTGAAGCTGGGTTACACAGTCCAGAAATACTCTTTGGGGTTGAAGTTCCTTCAAGCGCCCGGTTATTTCGTTCATCAAAGGCTCCCGCTCTACTTCGCTGGGAGAGATTACATTATAATATTCATCTTCCTTGGTGAAATCAGCAGAAGGAGTAAGATCTAAAATTTCTATCTTGTCCACATCAAAACCCCTCTGCAGGGCATCGTTCCGGAGGCTTTCCTTATCTTCAGTAAAAGAAATAAACAGCGGCCTGCCTTCTTTATCATTCCCTTCGCATAAAAAGTGGAAACCCAAAGTGGTCTTACCAGTGCCCGCTCCTCCGCGTATCAGGTAGGAACGACCGGGTATAAGCCCTCCCAGGAGCACTTCATCAAGCCCGGATATCCCTGTCGATATCTTGTTTACTTTTGGTGTCATTTTTCTCCTTCCTCCTTTAACTTTGCTAAATTGCAGGCAGTGTAACTGCCTGCTTCTACTGAAAAAACTGGTTTCTTGAGCCAGGCACCCATTAATCTCCTTTCATGGGGATATAAAACACGTTAAAGTATGGGGCTGACTATTATTATATATTATCTTTCAATCTTCCTTTTTTTCTGGCAAGACCGCAAAAAATTGCTCAACCAATTCCGAGTCAAACTGGGTGCCGGCACACTTTTTGAATTCTGCTATTATTTCTTCCTGACTCATAGGGTTCTTATAAGGTCTTCCGTTAGACATAACCTCAAAGGCATCAACAATAGCAGTTATTCTGGCCAGCAGAGGTATTTCTTTTTCTTTTAGTCCCTGAGGATATCCGGCTCCGTCCCACCTTTCGTGGTGGGCTAATATATCTTCAGACACATGGGCAAACTCTTCCGAAGCACGGGTTATCCTGTAGCCTACCTCGGGATGTGTTTTAATTATTTCCCACTCTTCATCGGTTAGGGCTCCTTCTTTGGTCAAGATAGTTTCGGGGATGTTTATCTTCCCTATGTCGTGGAGAGTTATAACCAGGTTTAAACGGTTAAGCTCCGTATCTGCAAGCCCAATTTTTTCACCTATCTTCCAGGCCATATTAACCATACGCGTGGTATGTGCTTCCGTTTCATAGCTTTTTGCCTGAAGAGTTTTTTGCATGGTATTTAGCACTGAACTTCTCGTACTTTTCTGTTCTGCCAGCTTTTGCTTGTACATGCTGTCTTCGGCTTCTTTTAATACTGTTTCCAGGTTCTTTTCCGTATTGTTTTTTGTTCCGCTGCCTACAGCTAAAGAAACGGGAAGGCCTTTAACATCAACCCCTTTGCAGTTGTCTTTTATCCTTCTATGTATTTTCTCT
>CAYODA010000245.1:0-1643 GCA_964402625.1 uncultured Syntrophomonadaceae bacterium
TTCCTGGGTAAAATCAGAAAGGTATAAGGAGGGTTGATTAAATGAGCAAAGGCATGCTTGTAGATACATCCAAGTGTATGGCGTGCCGGGGCTGCCAGGCCGCCTGCAAATCGTGGAACCAGCTCCCGGCGGAAGAGACTTCTTTTGAAGGTAGCTACGAAAACCCTCCCGGGTTTTCCTCCCGCACCTGGATGAAGATAACATTTAACGAGTACGAAGATGATAACGGTGATCTCCAATGGCGTTTTGGTCGGCAGGGGTGTATGCATTGTAACGAGGCAGGCTGCATGTATTCCTGCCCGGTTGGTGCCATTGAGCGCACCGACCTGGGAACGGTGAAAATAAACGAAGAGAAATGTATATCCTGCAACTATTGTGTGGCCAACTGCCCCTTTAATGTAGTAGGCCTTGACCGCCAGTACAACGTGGCCATGAAGTGCACTTTTTGCTATGACCGTATGGTACAAGGTATGGAACCAGCCTGTGTCACTGCATGTCCCACCGACGCCCTTGTAGTGGGAGATCGGGCGGAAATTGCCCGCATGGCACAAATGAGGGCGGATGAACTGAATTCCAACGGAAATCCCAGGGCCCAGGTATACGGTCTGGACGAAGTGGGAGGAACGGGCATGGTTTACGTCCTGGAGGACTCCCCGGACAAGTATAAATTGCCGGAGGAACCTACTGTTCCGCTGTCGGCACAGATCTGGAACTCCCTCTTCAAGCCGCTAAGGGTTCTGGTAGTTATAGCCCTGGGCTTTGGCCTCTGGGCAAACGGCGCCAGGAGCAAGCGTATACAGAGCGGTAAAAGTAGCTAATTATTGAGAGATCTGGTAATATAAAATAAAAGGTAAACCGGGAGGTGTGAAAATGGAAGCAAAGACTTTTCAGGGCGGAGCCCATATCCCCCCCTACAAGAGTTACACCGAAGATAAGCCCATTGAAAAGTTATCTGACCCTTCTGAAGTGATTTTACCTCTGCTCCAGCACTCGGGCGCAGCCTGTAAGCCGCTGGTTAAAGAAGGGGACAAGGTTAAAATAGGACAGAAAATTGCTGACTCCGACGAGTTTTTCAGCGCTCCAGTCCATGCCAGTATCTCCGGGACGGTAAAGGCGATTGAACCTCGTCCCGTTCCCACCGGGGGAATGGATGACTGTATAGTTATAGAAGCCGATGACGGGCCGCAGGAATTTGAAATGAAACAGGTTCGCGACCCGGAGACCGTGTCTATAGAAGAATACCGCAAGTGCGTCCGTGAAGGCGGTGTGGCCGGCATGGGCGGGGCTGCGTTACCCACGCACGTGCAGACCAGCCCCAGGCAGCCGGTGGATACTCTGCTACTGAACGGTGCTGAATGCGAGCCTTTCCTGACCTGCGACCACCGCCTGATGGTGGAAAAAGCCGAAGAACTGGTTAAAGGCGCTGAAATAATGATGAAAAGCATCGGGGCAAACAAGACTCTTTTTGGTATCGAAATTAACAAATCCGATGCCATTAATGCGATTTCTGAACTGATCAAGAATCGTAGCGACATGGAAGTGGTGCCGCTGGAATGTAAATACCCGCAGGGCTTTAAGTCCCACCTGATCAAGGCGGCTACCGGAAGGGATGTGCCCAGAGGTGCCCGTTCGGCTGAACTGGG
>CAYODA010000246.1:0-1581 GCA_964402625.1 uncultured Syntrophomonadaceae bacterium
TTTCTCTTTCCTTTCCTTTTCTTTCTTATCCCTTTTCTTTTTCTTTGATACGAGCGGCCTTTATTTCTTCTTTAGTATTTACGGCCAAATCTATTTTATCTGTCACCTCTTGCCCTTCCACGAGTCATTTACACTATATCAGTCTTATGTACGTAATTTATCATGAAGCCGGAAGTGTTACAATAACAGTGAATACTATCGCACGTAATTTATTCAACTTATCAACATAGCAGTTGTATTTCTAAATAACCGGCTTGCCAGGAACGCCATAGTTTTAGAAGGTTTCAAGCAGCGATATCACCTTTCTGAATGAAATGGAACTATACCATACCCTCCTTCGTCATGTTAATAACGGGGAAATCATAAACTTTTATTTGTAGGGGGTTAAACAACATGAAGATTAAAGTCTCTCGAAAATTTTTGGGCAAACCTCTGTCCAGGTCTTTACGCAGTGCCTCGCTTATGGCCATATCAATATTTACCCTGGGAACAGTTACCGCGTTTTTTGTTGCCGGCTGTAGCCAGGGGGATTCGGAATACAATGTCAACCTTGAGCTCTCCCCGGAAGGAACCGGGGAAGTTGCCGGTGCGGGCACTTACCAGCCGGGTGAGGAGGTAACGGTAGAAGCCCAGCCGGATGAAGGCTACAGGTTTGCCAAATGGACGGAAAACGGTGAAATTGTAAGCACTGAGCAGAATTACACCTTCGAAATAGAAAAGGGTCGCGACTTAACTGCCGGCTTCCAGCTAGACTGGCCCGAGGCGGAAATAGAAGAAACCGCAAAGCAAGCCCTAACGGTATACTGGCACCAGTCCCCACCCGGCGGGCTGGCGGGCGGTGCTGCAGAGGCACGCGAGGAAGGTGAGCTCAAGCTGCACTACCCCGGCCTGTCCGAATTCGCGGAGGAAGCAGAAATCAACATAAAAGACACCATACACGGAAAAGACCGGGTGGAAGTAGAAGCCGCCCTGGAATACCCCCACGTGGAAGAAGAGGACTACACAGAACTCGAAGAAGAAATAGTCCAGGAAATAACCGAAGCCGCCGCTGAGGGCCCGGTATCACTCCGCGATATATTCACCCAAACCCTCCGGGGGCACGAGCTGTCCCGAGAAACCGCCACTAAAGCGGTGTCGATAGAAAAAAGGGAAGAACAAACCGATCAGGACGGAACTACCGAAGAAAAACTAAAAGCCGTACAGATAGATCCTCCTGGGGAGCTTTTTGCTTCTTTTGATGAACTCTACCGTGAAGCGGTAGCGGCCCGGGTGGAAGAAGTAACCGTAGAAACCGGGGAGGATCGAGTATTTAAAGAAAGGGAAAATGCCGCACGGGCTGTTTTCGACGGCCAGAACATCACCCTAAAAGCAGACGGCCCGCAGGATCGCACCATAGATCCTTATTACCTGCTGGAGGAAACCGGCCTCCTTTTGCCCCAAAACCAACAGCGGCTGCCCCTGGCTTACCTGTGGGAAGAGGTAACCGGGCAGCGGGAGCACTGCCCCTACTCCAAACACAGCCCGGCCGATTACTTCAGCCGGCTGGAATTCGGCGAAGATACCCGTCACGGCAGGCTAACC
>CAYODA010000247.1:0-1572 GCA_964402625.1 uncultured Syntrophomonadaceae bacterium
AGTAGTATTACAGGAGTGAGCAAAAGCCTCCTTAAGTGTAACAACATTGCCATCGTGTAAGTGCAAACATCCAAGAGGAGAAGCTCTGCCTTCAACTTCCATTTCCCCGGTGCAATTAAATTCATCAAAAAGATCAGTGGCTCCTTCTTCCAGTGCTGCTGAAGCAATAACTGACTTAAAAACTGAGCCCGGGTGGTAGGGTCGGGTAATACGGTTATGGAACTCTCCTTCCTGGCTATCCATGTAATCCATGATATTTAACCGATCGTAGTCGGGCTTGCTGACGGCGGCCAGTATATCTCCACTGTTGGGCTCTACTACCGCTATCGCACCCTTCTTTATCTTTTCCTGCATTATGTTCTCTACCCTGGACTGCAAACGATAATCCAGGGTTAAAACAACGTTATATGGGGCGCCTTCCCCACTGCTTTCTTGAAGGCGAAAACCAAGTCCATCTATAGGCCGGTTTTTACCGTCCACTATTACCGACAATCGGGATGGCTCTTCCCCGGAAAGGTGGTTATCAAACTCTTTTTCTATTCCCTTGGCTCCTTTGCTACTCTCTGCCAGGTGACCTACTATATGAGTAGCCAGAGCTTCCGGGCCGTATCTCACTTCCAGCCCGGCTGGAAGTATGCCCGGCAAGCTTTCCTCTTTATCAACAAAAGCTGCTGCTTCTTCTCCTCTGGCTGCAATAAAAGGCGTATTTGGGTGAGGAGGCTCCACCAGACGGTTTATCTTTTCCTCATCAGCTAAGCTTTCCCTTATTACTTCCTCGTGTTGGCGATACAACGAGGGAAAAGCCACGTAAACCTCTTTTTTTCTACTGTCCAGAAGTGAAACACCGAAGCGATCCAGCACATCTCCTCTGCCGTGATCCAGAACAAACGACTGCGACCTCTGCCGTACTGCCGCTCGGGAGTATTTGCCTCCCTGAATCACCTGAAGATAAAACAGCCGGCAGCCCAGCAAGCCAATTAATAGCATGAAAATAAGGATAACCCCAAGTATTCTCCTTTTACGGTAACTACGGCGCATAAAAAACCCTCCGGGACTAATTATTGACCCGGAGGAACAAGCCTATACCTCAACTTTAACCTGATTGTTTATACAGGCGCAGTAAATCACCTTTTTCCAGCGGGATATCCACCGGCAGCAGCAGTCTCTGCTGCGGATGAGGCGCCCGCGACATTTCTTCTCCTTCTTCGTTAAAAATTCGATTCACCTTTATCGTAAAAGGTGCTCCGGTTCGGCGCAGCACTTCCAGTTCATCGCCTGCTCCAAAATTATTCCTCTGTTCCACCAGGACTTTTCCCTGGTCAGTATAATAATCCAGTACAACTCCTGCCAGGACACACTGTTTAAAATAGCTCTGGCTTGTAGCCGGATCCACCTGCAGGGGGGAACCGTAAAAAAATCCAGTGCTGTAGGGACGGTGGCTAACTTTCTCCAGCTCTTCTTTCCAATAAGGAATTACACGGTAGTTATCAGGATCTCGTGCAAATGTATCCAGAGCTTCACGGTAAACTCTGGTTACAGTAGCAACGTAATGAATGGTTTTCATGCGCCCTT
>CAYODA010000248.1:0-1568 GCA_964402625.1 uncultured Syntrophomonadaceae bacterium
CTGGAGATTAAGGCGGAGCTCGATTTACGGGAAGAAGTCGCTGATGTAGATACCCCTTTCCACCTGGAAATCCACCTGGTGGAACCCGAAAGCCGCAGCCCGGAGGTGGTGGCGCTGAAGAAGGATTCTGAGGCGGAAGAAGGGGTGTACCGGGGGATTTACGAGCCTGTAAACAAACAGGGTGAACACCGCCTGCAGTTGAGGGTGCTTTCGGAGGGAGAACTCTTGTTTGCTACCGGTAGTACTTTTTACGCGGAAAGGATACCCCATCTGGCCACCGATTTTTGGGTGGAAGACCGGGTGTTCCAGGTAGGCGAAGAAGTAGTGGCTACCGCATCTCTCCAGGCCGGCGGAACCCGTCTGCGGGAGGGGGGTGTGCTGGAGGTGGAGGAGTTCTACCTCTTTATCGATTACCTGGAAGCCGGGCAGGTCGAAATACCCCTTTATGATAGTGGAAGCCCGGAACACGGTGATGCCCGGGCCGGCGACGGCATCTGGTCCAACCGGGTTACTTTTGAGGAAGAAGGAGGGGGGCAAGCCAGGCTGTTTGCCGGGGGAACTTACCGCGGGACGGATTTTTTCCTGGAAAAACCCCTGAACTCTTTTAATGTTATGCCACCCGGGACTTTATCAATAGAAAGGGGGTCTGGGAACCCGAACCCGTGGTCTGCGGCGGGAGGCAGTTTCACCCTTCCCCTGCGGGTGGAAAGCAGCTCTCCGATTGAGCAGAAACTAACGGTTTCCCTGTCGGGGCAGGAGGCCCGGTTGGAACAGGAGCGCTGGCGTGTTCCTCCCGGCATTGATCGGGAGGGCAACCTGAAACTTAACCTACCCCTGGGAATTACGGAAAAAGCGGAAGAAGGTATAATGGATCTTTCCCTGGGCTTCGCGGCAGAAGACGGCCTGACCGGGGTACATCCGGAAAGCTTGGACTTTCAGCTGGAAGTGCTTTCGCCGGGGGCGGCTTTCCTTAGAAGCTTCCAGGATTTCTTTTCCCGAGTACTATGGTTTGCGCTGTTTGGTATTATTGCGGGGGGCATCTTTTTCCTGGGCGGAGTGGCGCTTAACCGCTTTTACCTGCTTCCCCGCCTGAATGTGGGAGGGGTGCTGGAGTGCCGGAGAGTGGGGGGAGAAGGCTTTCAGGGGGATGGCTCGAGCTACGTTTTAAAGCTGCATAAGATCAAAAAGCAGGAAGTGGTGATCTCGTTTAATTCCCTGAATTCGGCGGCCGACTTCCGTCTGGAGAATCCTTCTTTCCACTATGACATAATAATAAAGAATCGTTGGCATGAACCCCTTACTTCCTTTTTGCGCGGCTGGAAAGCCCTGCTTGACCGTTCGGTAAACCCGGTAACCCTGGTGGAATGCACGCCTCCGGGGGTGCTTGTATCCGGCGATACAGCTTCAACTCGGAAAGAACTCTACCACGATGACGAGTTCGAAACAGGGGGTTATCTCTTCCGCTATTCCCACGTATACGGCAAGTGGCACAAACAGACCGGCGACGGGGTTAATGTGCTGGAAGGCCGGGTGTAATAAACACCTGTCAATCAAGGTTTTACCCGGCT
>CAYODA010000249.1:0-1524 GCA_964402625.1 uncultured Syntrophomonadaceae bacterium
AGGGAGGAATCAACCCATGGTGGAAGAGCAAAAAGAAGAGAACAAAAATTTGCCAGGCAACGATAATATACCAAACAGTGGCAAAAGGCCCTGGAAAACAGCGGCAATAGTTGTGGCAATCCTGCTGGTGCTGGGGGCAGGGGTCTTCGGGGCCATGCACTGGGGTTTGTTTGAAAGAGAAGAGGCAGTGCCCGAGGAAGAAGTAAGGGAACTGGTGGGAGTGCAGGAGCCTGATATCAGGGACATGGAAGATACTACTTCCATTATTGGTGCAGTAGAGCCTGCGGACCAGAGGGTAGTTATACCTGAACTCTCCGGCCGGGTAGACAGGGTCCACGTGGAGGAAGGGGATAGAGTCTCGCGCGGGGAGATGCTATTTACCCTGGATGATGCAGATCACCGGCTGCAGCTGGAAGAAGCCAGGGCGGCCAAAAGAGCCGCGGAAACGCAGCTGGCAGAGGCTGAAGCCGGGGCCAGGGAAGGAGAAAGGGTTGAGGCGGAATCGGGCGTGGAAAGTGCCCGCAAGTCCAAAGAGCAGGCGGAGCGCGAGTTTGAAAGGGTGAAAGCCCTTCACGAGGAAGGTTTTGTCTCAGACCAGGAGCTGGAGCAGGCCCGCCTGCAGTACGAGAATGCCAAAGAGCAGCATAGGACAGCTGAAGCTTACCTGGATATGGTAGAAGAAGGGCCCCGGGAAGAGCAGCTTGAGACGCTTTCTATCCAGGTGGAACAGGCCCAGACCGGTGTAAGGCTGGCCGAAAGGAACCTGGAGCGAACCAGGGTAACTGCTCCCGTGGAAGGTGAAGTGGCCTTCCTGGAAGTAAAAGAAGGGGAGCTGGCCGGTACCGCCGAGCCGGCGGCCATAATAAAAGCGCCTTCCATGCAGGTTGCGGCCTCACTACCGGAAAGATACGTTAACCACGTTTCTGAAGGGGAGGAAGTTTTATTGGAAGTGCCTTCCTTTGGAGAGGAAAAGCTTGAAGGAAGGATTACCAGGATAGGCAGTCTTCCCCCTGAAGGCGGAGGAGCCTACCCGGTGGAAATGAATATAGAAGAGACCGGAGCATCAGAGCGACTTCGGGCGGGAATGTTTGCCCGGGCCATGCTTACGATAGCCCGGAGTGCAGAAGCCATGGTTTTACCCCGTCACGCTTTGATGCAGGATGAAGATAGATACCGGGTTTATGTGGTTGATGAAAACAACGTGGTGGAAGCCCGTGAAGTGGAAACAGGCCTAAGCGGTGGGGGATATGTAGAAATACTTTCCGGCATTGAAGAAGGCGACACGGTAGTAGTTGAGGGTCATGAGAATGTAGGTGCAGGTGAAGAAGTGGAAACTACCCGGGAAACAAGAATGGGGGCTCAATAATTGAATTTAGCAAAGCTGGGAATAAGACGACCGATAACAGTTTTGATGGTAGTTTTAATAGTTTTAATAATTGGCTTCATTGCTTTTACAGGCACCCCCCTGGATCTACTGCCGGATATGGAGCTTCCCATACTGGTCGTTTCCACCAGTTACCCGGG